>NZ_JALIDZ010000055.1 GCF_025397915.1 Microbaculum marinisediminis | reverse complement strand
AACGCCTTCAACACCGCATTGCGGGACGATATGCGGTCCTATCGCGGTATCGCTCGCCGGTACGGCATCAACCCGCGCGACATCATCCCGAAGCTCGGCAAGTTGCCGCAGTGGTCGGGCGACAAGCCCGCACCGGCTCCCAAGGCTGATGGCGGTGACGTGTCCAGCCTCGAATTGCAGCCCGGCGCCGTGATCGCCGGGGAGGGGGGCGTTCGCTACGAGTATCAGGGCGGCGATTCCAAGGACGCGCGGAACTGGCGACGCCTGGACGACCCTGACTTGCCGGTCATGCCGTAGGAGAAA
>NZ_JALIDZ010000054.1 GCF_025397915.1 Microbaculum marinisediminis | reverse complement strand
AAGGCGCTTTGGTCCGATGTCGTCGCTTCGGCGGTCCCTGAAAAAAGGGTCGGGGCGCTGCGTCAGTTGGCCGTCAAGCGATACGGCGACTTTCATGCGTCGCTCGCGATGCTTCGCATCTATGGCGACGAGTACGGCGTTCCCGGTTTCGAGGCGTGCGATGGCTGATCTCGACAGGGTACGCCTTGCCAAGGTGCTTGCGCTTCTGGGCTCGCCTGAGTCCGGGGAACGCTCGTCTGCGGCGCTGAAGGCTCACGAAATGGTCGCCGCGCTGGGCATGACCTGGGACGACGTGTTGTCCGGCCG
>NZ_JALIDZ010000053.1 GCF_025397915.1 Microbaculum marinisediminis | reverse complement strand
CCGTCGAGGTTCCCGGATCTGGAGGCCCTATCCGCACCGTCGGTGTGGGGCGATACCGGGAGCCTGTTCGAAAGGATCATGAATATCGGTCAGCGGCCTACCATGTCGAAGACCTTCAACTGGCTGACGCAGGAGCGCGGCGTTGACCCCGGCATGGCGTTGCTCATGGTTCGCGATCCCGACTTGTTGAATGGCTATATCCGGGACGCGAGCAAGGCGTCACAGCCCATCGAGGTCAACGGCCAGCTCGTCAATCCGCAGACCGGGCAGGTAATCGGCGACTATCGCACACCGGACAAGCCGACCGCGCCTATTTC
>NZ_JALIDZ010000052.1 GCF_025397915.1 Microbaculum marinisediminis | reverse complement strand
TCCGCACCGCTGCCCTTGATGACGGTGCGTTCAAGGCTCGCGAGTTGATGTTTCAGCGTGTCGTTATCGAGCAGGTCGACGGCGCCGGAGTTCAGCAGCGGAAGCAGGTCGAGATAGATGCCGTTCTTCGGCTTCTCCGACGGTTCGTAGTAGATGCCAGCCTTGCGAAACTGTTCCTGAACCCATTCGCCGCCGTAGCGGTCGCCCTGGACCGACGAAATCCGGTAGCGCCTCATAAGCCCGGCGAATTCATCAACCACGGCCTCAGGCGAGAACGGCGGTTTGACCTCGCGAACCGCGTCCAGGATCGCCGTGGA
>NZ_JALIDZ010000051.1 GCF_025397915.1 Microbaculum marinisediminis | reverse complement strand
TCCGCACCGCTGCCCTTGATGACGGTGCGTTCAAGGCTCGCGAGTTGATGTTTCAGCGTGTCGTTATCGAGCAGGTCGACGGCGCCGGAGTTCAGTAGCGGAAGCAGGTCGAGATAGATGCCGTTCTTCGGCTTCTCCGACGGTTCGTAGTAGATGCCAGCCTTGCGAAACTGTTCCTGGACCCATTCGCCGCCGTAGCGGTCGCCCTGGACCGACGAAATACGGTAGCGCCTCATAAGCCCGGCGAATTCATCAACCACGGCCTCAGGCGAGAACGGCGGTTTGACCTCGCGAACCGCGTCCAGGATCGCCGTGGA
>NZ_JALIDZ010000050.1 GCF_025397915.1 Microbaculum marinisediminis | reverse complement strand
GAAATAGGCGCGGTCGGCTTGTCCGGTGTGCGATAGTCGCCGATTACCTGCCCGGTCTGCGGATTGACGAGCTGGCCGTTGACCTCGATGGGCTGCGACGCCTTGCTTGCGTCCCGGATATAGCCGTTCAACAAGTCGGGATCGCGGACCATGAGCAACGCCATGCCGGGATCGACACCGCGCTCCTGCGTCAGCCAGTTGAAGGTCTTCGGCATGGTAGGTCGCTGACCGATATTCATGATCCTTTCGAACAGGCTCCCGGTATCGCCCCACACCGACGGTGCGGATAGGGCCTCCAGATCCGGGAACCTCGACGG
>NZ_JALIDZ010000049.1 GCF_025397915.1 Microbaculum marinisediminis | reverse complement strand
CGGGCAAGTGCGGATGTGCCGCCGCAGACCTGCGTCGTCACACCCCACCGTCAGCAGCTTTTTCAACATGCCGTCGCGCTTGCCGATGCCGATCCTGCGTGGCTTCCGGCCGTCATGGACAGTGTACGAGGTTGACCGATGGAAATTCTTCGAGCCCGTGACTTCCTTCTCCCGAACGGCGAGCGGCTATGCAACGCGACGCCGGAAATGATCAGTGAAGCCCGTAAGGCGCTTTGGTCCGATGTCGTCGCTTCGGCGGTCCCTGAAAAAAGGGTCGGGGCGCTGCGTCAGTTGGCCGTCAAGCGATACGGCGACTTTCA
>NZ_JALIDZ010000048.1 GCF_025397915.1 Microbaculum marinisediminis | reverse complement strand
CGGGCAAGTGCGGATGTGCCGCCGCAGACCTGCGTCGTCACACCCCACCGTCAGCAGCTTTTTCAACATGCCGTCGCGCTTGCCGATGCCGATCCGGCATGGCTTCCGGCCGTCATGGACAGTGTACGAGGTTGACCGATGGAAATTCTGCGAGCCCGTGATTTCCTGCTCCCGAACGGTGAGCGGCTATGCAACGCGACGCCGGAAATGATCAGCGAAGCCCGCAAGGCGCTTTGGTCCGATGTCGTCGCTTCGGCGGTCCCTGAAAAAAGGGTCGGGGCGCTGCGTCAGTTGGCCGTCAAGCGATACGGCGACTTTCA
>NZ_JALIDZ010000047.1 GCF_025397915.1 Microbaculum marinisediminis | reverse complement strand
AACAGGGCCTTGTCGACAACGCGCCACGTCTGCCAGCTGTCGGCGCTGAACCACGGGCCGAACAGGTGCGGGTCTAGGCAGGCATCGGGATAGGAAATCGCCGTCATGCGTCCTCCCCGGCCTTCTGAGCGGCCCGGTTCGCCATGTAGTCGTCAAGGCTCGGGGTGATGTCCCTTGCCCGGCGCTGCCAGCCCAGGACCGTTGCAGAGCGGTTGAACGTGTTGACAAGCGATGTCAGGGCGGCCGGGTCAGCCGGGTAGCCCTTCAGCCAGCGAACACCGAGATCCGCAATCATCGCGTCCAGGATGCTGACGTGCTCGGCAGCCCGGCGTTCAAG
>NZ_JALIDZ010000046.1 GCF_025397915.1 Microbaculum marinisediminis | reverse complement strand
CTTGAACGCCGGGCTGCCGAGCACGTCAGCATCCTGGACGCGATGATTGCGGATCTCGGTGTTCGCTGGCTGAAGGGCTACCCGGCTGACCCGGCTGCCCTGACATCGCTGGTCAACACGTTCAACCGCTCTGCAACGGTCCTGGGCTGGCAGCGGCGGGCGAGGGACATCACCCCGAGCCTTGACGACTACATGGCCAACCGTGCCGCTCAGAAGGCCGGGGAGGACGCATGACGGCGATCTCCTATCCCGATGCCTGCCTAGACCCGCACCTGTTCGGCCCGTGGTTCAGCGCCGACAGCTGGCAGACGTGGCGCGTTGTCGACAAGGCCCTGTT
>NZ_JALIDZ010000045.1 GCF_025397915.1 Microbaculum marinisediminis | reverse complement strand
CCCGGATCACGTCCGGGACACGCGTCTGGTCGGGTGGCAGCAGTGGTGATCCAAATAGAAGCCGCGTGCTCCGGGCTTGACCCGGAGCCCAGGGGACCAGCGCCGTATCGCCGAGCCGTCTCCCCTCCTATGTCATGCCCGGGCGCGACCCGGGCATCTCGTGCCATACGCCCGGGATTGCCGGGTCGAGCCCGGCAATGACGTGCAAGAGGGCGGGACACTCAATCCCGACGTCGCCGGCAATGCCGCGCGGACGGGGCCTATGGGTCCCGGATCACGTCCGGGACACGCGTCTGGTCGGGTGGCAGCAGTGGTGATCCAAATAGAAGCCGCGTGCTCCGGGCTTGACCCGGAGCC
>NZ_JALIDZ010000044.1 GCF_025397915.1 Microbaculum marinisediminis | reverse complement strand
GCGTTCGCTACGAGTATCAGGGCGGCGATTCCAAGGACGCGCGGAACTGGCGACGCCTGGACGACCCTGACTTGCCGGTCATGCCGTAGGAGAAAGCACGATGCCTAATCCCTGGGAAATGTCGGACGACCAGTTGCAGCAGGCAACGCGACCGCAGGGCGTCCTTGGCGCGTTCGAAACCGCCGAGACGTTCGCCCGCAACATGATGGAAGGTATCCCCATAACTGGCCCGTGGCAGCGCCGAGCCGTCGACTATTGGGCGGAGACGGGCCGGGGCCTGCTCGGTATGGACCCTGACGAGGGGCGGCACGAGCGGTTGACCGGACAGCATCCCATAGCGGGGACGCTCGGCAACGTCGCGGGCAGTATTGCGGGTACGGCT
>NZ_JALIDZ010000043.1 GCF_025397915.1 Microbaculum marinisediminis | reverse complement strand
AGCCGTACCCGCAATACTGCCCGCGACGTTGCCGAGCGTCCCCGCTATGGGATGCTGTCCGGTCAACCGCTCGTGCCGCCCCTCGTCAGGGTCCAGACCGAGCAGCCCCCGGCCCGTCTTCGCCCAGTAGTCGACGGCGCGACGCTGCCACGGGCCCGTTATGGGGATACCTTCCATCATGTTGCGGGCGAACGTCTCGGCGGTTTCGAACGCGCCAAGGACGCCTTGCGGCCGCGTTGCCTGCTGCAACTGGTCGTCCGACATTTCCCAGGGATTAGGCATCACATTTTCTCCTACGGCATGACCGGCAAGTCAGGGTCGTCCAGGCGTCGCCAGTTCCGCGCGTCCTTGGAATCGCCGCCCTGATACTCGTAGCGAACGC
>NZ_JALIDZ010000042.1 GCF_025397915.1 Microbaculum marinisediminis | reverse complement strand
TCGTCGAGTGCGTCGTTGACTTCCGGTGAGGCGTTGCCCGTCAGAATCACGTCGCGGGCCACCTGCTGCGGCCCGGCCGGTTCGGACTTAATTCCTACGTCGTCAAGCAGATCCGCATCATCGTCTCGGGTCGCGACCTCCTGCCCCTTACGGGTATCTTCCGCCTCGACGTAGGCCTCGAGCCAATCATCGATGTCGGCGTCGCGTTCTTCCGGCGACATCCTGGAATAGCGAACTTCGAGATCTCGGGCCCGCTTCCGTGCGGCTCGGCCGCCGTCATCGGGTTCGTCTTCCGGCCCGGATACGAAAGGCTCCAGAAGCTCCGCGATTTCGGCGGGCAGCGTGGGTGTAAGTGGAGAGGCATCTATGAAGTCGGTCATCGG
>NZ_JALIDZ010000041.1 GCF_025397915.1 Microbaculum marinisediminis | reverse complement strand
AGCTTCGGGATGATGTCGCGCGGGTTGATGCCGTACCGGCGAGCGATACCGCGATAGGACCGCATATCGTCCCGCAATGCGGTGTTGAAGGCGTTCATGCGCGACTGTGCTTCGGCGAGCAGGCTGGACCGCATTTCGGGGGTCAGGCGCCCCTTGTCGTTCACGATGTTGACAGCAGACAGCAGGCGCTGCGGAAGCGATGCGGTGTTTTCCACCATGACCATTTCCCCCTCGCGCACGACGCTGCCGGGATCGAAGATCTTGCCGATGCCGTAAATGAAGTTCAGGTCGGAGGCCTTGGTGTCGCGGCCCTCGGCATCGACCAGAGACGACCAGATAGGCGCGGCCTGCGCATAGTTCTTGTAGCTCGGCAGCGCCTGGATTTCCTTCCGAAC
>NZ_JALIDZ010000040.1 GCF_025397915.1 Microbaculum marinisediminis | reverse complement strand
GTTCGGAAGGAAATCCAGGCGCTGCCGAGCTACAAGAACTATGCGCAGGCCGCGCCTATCTGGTCGTCTCTGGTCGATGCCGAGGGCCGCGACACGAAGGCCTCCGACCTGAACTTCATTTACGGCATCGGCAAGATCTTCGATCCCGGCAGCGTCGTGCGCGAAGGGGAAATGGTCATGGTGGAAAACACCGCATCGCTTCCGCAGCGCCTGCTGTCTGCTGTCAACATCGTGAACGACAAGGGGCGCTTGACCCCCGAAATGCGCTCCAGTCTGCTCGCCGAAGCACAGTCGCGCATAAACGCCTTCAACACCGCATTGCGGGACGATATGCGGTCCTATCGCGGTATCGCTCGCCGGTACGGCATCAACCCGCGCGACATCATCCCGAAGCT
>NZ_JALIDZ010000039.1 GCF_025397915.1 Microbaculum marinisediminis | reverse complement strand
AAGCCGGTCAAGTTCGGCGTTGGTCATGTGGTCGGGGAGCATCCGGGGGTTTCCTTCTCTGGGATAGCCGGCGTCTCACGACGCGGGTCTTGTTTGCGCCAGCCCTGCGGGCCGTCATAGTCGTACTTGCCGAGGCGCCGGGCCCATCGGACCCGTGCCCACATAACGCCTTGCTCGGGGGTCAGTGCGCCGGTGTCGAGCAGGTCGAATAGTTCGTCCTGGTCGTCGACGCTGAGTTGCCCGATGAGATTGGGGAGCCAGTCGCGATAGGTCATGCCGCCCTCCCGGTCATGGCGACGCGCAAGGCGTTGGCGTTGGGAAAGCAGCCGATGACAAGTCCTTGACCATCAACGGCGACTATCGAGCCGATCGGACGCCATGACGGTTGAACTAATGCACTGTGTGCGCTAT
>NZ_JALIDZ010000038.1 GCF_025397915.1 Microbaculum marinisediminis | reverse complement strand
CGCTGACCGATATTCATGATCCTTTCGAACAGGCTCCCGGTATCGCCCCACACCGACGGTGCGGATAGGGCCTCCAGATCCGGGAACCTCGACGGTTCCGGCGCCGTGGCGTTCATCGTGTCGAGCATGGACGGACCGGAACGGCCCGGTGCCAGCGGATCGCCATGACTGAGCGCCGCTGAGGCGTAGGTAGCGCCGGGTGGCGCATAGCCAGTCCCCATGAACTTGGCCAGCACTTCGGGGGGCAGCAGGGCCATTATGAATTTCCTCCATTGCAGGGATCGCCCGGTTCGCAGTTTTCCTGGTAGAACCGGCGGGTTTCCGGGGGCATGGACATGACAAGCGACCAGAGGCGAAACGCCATGCCGATGGTCATGCCGGGCGGAATGGACAGGCGCACGGCAATCGCGAGAAG
>NZ_JALIDZ010000037.1 GCF_025397915.1 Microbaculum marinisediminis | reverse complement strand
TTTGGCGCCGCTGCGGGGCAGGGGCTGCTTGCCCGGCTGTTCTTCGGCGGGCTGTCCGGCGCTGTCGAGGGCGGGCTGGACACGGCTTCGAGGCAGCTTGCGGAGACCGGTGAACTCGACGCGGGCGGCATCGCCACGAATGCGGCGATCAGCGGCGGTGGTGGCGTCCTTGGGGGCATTATGGCCGGGCCTGCCAGCCGGGGCGGTGCTCGGTATCGCGGATTGCGCAGCGAGGCCACGCCCGGCGCCCTGGACCTGAAGCGGCAAGCACAGACCCTCTACAAGCAGGCGGATGACGCCGGTCTGGTCCTGTCCCGTGATGCGGTGCGACAGATGCACAACGCGGTTACGGAAGCAGCGACGAACGCGAAGTACGATCCCGACTTCATGCCGGGCCTGAAGACCGCGATGCGCCGTATCAAGCAGGCCGGGGAGGGCGGTCGGGCCCTGACCTTGGCCGATGTCGACGCGCTGCGTCA
>NZ_JALIDZ010000036.1 GCF_025397915.1 Microbaculum marinisediminis | reverse complement strand
TTTGGCGCCGCTGCGGGGCAGGGGCTGCTTGCCCGGCTGTTCTTCGGCGGGCTGTCCGGCGCTGTCGAGGGCGGGCTGGACACGGCTTCGAGGCAACTTGCGGAGACCGGGGAACTGGACGCGGGCGGCATTGCCACGAATGCGGCGATCAGCGGCGGCGGTGGCGTCCTTGGGGGCATCATGGCAGGCCCGGCAAGCCGGGGCGGTGCTCGGTATCGGGGATTGCGCAGCGAGGCCACGCCCGGCGCCCTGGACCTGAAGCGGCAAGCTCAGACGCTCTACAAGCAGGCGGATGACGCCGGTCTCGTCCTGTCCCGCGACGCGGTGCGACAGATGCACAACGTGATTACGGAAGCGGCGACGAACGCGAAGTACGATCCTGATTTCATGCCGGGCCTGAAGACCGCGATGCGCCGTATCAAGCAGGCCGGGGAGGGCGGTCGGGCCCTGACCTTGGCCGATGTCGACGCGCTGCGTCA
>NZ_JALIDZ010000035.1 GCF_025397915.1 Microbaculum marinisediminis | reverse complement strand
CGGTAGCGCCTCATAAGCCCGGCGAATTCATCAACCACGGCCTCAGGCGAGAACGGCGGTTTGACCTCGCGAACCGCGTCCAGGATCGCCGTGGAGCCCTCCTTGTGCGCAATCGCCAGCGTCATCGAATCCGCGCTACCGCCCGACGGGTCGACGAAGGCCCGATAGTGGTATTGTCGCTGTGGCGCACGCTCCCGCACCCCCGACTCTATGCACGCCTCGATAACTTCGATCGGGACCAGCGCGGCAACGTCGGTGCGGAACACCGCGCCATACTCCGCCTTCGCCCATGCGGGGTCACTGTCGTAGGCCTCGGAAATGATTTCGCCGTCTTCGGGAACGGTCGGGTTCATGACCCACGTCGGCGCCTGTGCGACCAGCACCGAACCGGGATGGCCGTAATGCGTCCGGTACTTCTCCCACAACAGCCCCTTGCGGGCGTGCGGGCTCGATATGCCGATCAGCATCGCCCCCGGCATCATCGTCGCCATTGCCGGCTT
>NZ_JALIDZ010000034.1 GCF_025397915.1 Microbaculum marinisediminis | reverse complement strand
TCCGGGGGCATGGACATGACAAGCGACCAGAGGCGAAACGCCATGCCGATGGTCATGCCGGGCGGAATGGACAGGCGCACGGCAATCGCGAGAAGGGCGGCGATATAGACGAGATGCAGGGCCGGGTTCATGCCGCCACCTCCCGGCCCGGCTCGGTGGCATCTTCCGAGACAAGGCGCCGATAGACCGCCGTCAGGTGATCGATTGCCCCCTGTTTGGGGATGCCGCGCCACCGCGCGATATTGCGGACGCAGACGACTTCCCAGCCGGCAAGGCGCCCAAGATTGGCGTGCAGGTAGTCGACGACCTCCCCCCAGCCCTCGGGAGCCTCTTTGAGCCTCTTGCCGCTACTCATCCAGGCAGGTTTCGCTTTCTGCCCCTTGCGCGGCTCGACGGGCGCAGGGTCCGCGCGGCCGGACAACACGTCGTCCCAGGTCATGCCCAGCGCGGCGACCATTTCGTGAGCCTTCAGCGCCGCAGACGAGCGTTCCCCGGACTCAGGCGA
>NZ_JALIDZ010000033.1 GCF_025397915.1 Microbaculum marinisediminis | reverse complement strand
TCCGGGGGCATGGACATGACAAGCGACCAGAGGCGAAACGCCATGCCGATGGTCATGCCGGGCGGAATGGACAGGCGCACGGCAATCGCGAGAAGTGCGGCGATATAGACGAGATGCAGGGCCGGGTTCATGCCGCGACCTCCCGGCCCGGCTCGGTGGCATCTTCCGAGACAAGGCGCCGATAGACCGCCGTCAGGTGATCGATTACGCCCTGCTTGGGGATGCCGCGCCACCGCGCGATATTGCGGACGCAGACGACTTCCCAGCCGGCAAGGCGCCCAAGATTGGCGTGCAGGTATTCGACGATGCCCGCCCAGCCTTCCGGGGCCTCTTTCGGCTTCTCGCCGCTGGACATCCAGGCCGGTTTCGATTTTTGCCCCTTGCGCGGTTCGACGGGCGCAGGGTCCGCCCGGCCGGACAACACGTCGTCCCAGGTCATGCCCAGCGCGGCGACCATTTCGTGAGCCTTCAGCGCCGCAGACGAGCGTTCCCCGGACTCAGGCGA
>NZ_JALIDZ010000032.1 GCF_025397915.1 Microbaculum marinisediminis | reverse complement strand
TCTTCCGGCCCGGATACGAAAGGCTCCAGAAGCTCCGCGATTTCGGCGGGCAGCGTGGGTGTAAGTGGAGAGGCATCTATGAAGTCGGTCATCGGTTTTCCCTCCTTCAGACCGGGGCATACGGGTTGCGACCGCGACGCCGCCGAATACGGTCGGCGCGGTCTCGCAGGTGTGAAGGCGTGGCAATAGGAGACAGACCACGGCGCGCGCGATCGGCGCAGTCTTCAAGGAACCAAGCGGTTCCCGCATCCGTCTTCAGCCAGTCGTAGTGAGCGCGAAGGGCCTGGGACACCGGATCAACGGAGGGCCGGGGCGAAGGAAAACCCCGACTGTGCTCCGAAGTCCGGCGCCCCAGGCTCTCCGCCCCCGGAGCAAACCTTTCGGCACGGACGCCAGCCCGCCACCGCTGAAGCGACTGGACGACTTCCTTAAGATTCATGCGACCCCCTTTATCGGGCGGTATTCGTTCAGCATGGCGTTGTAATCGGGGTTCCAGCCCTGCCCCCGGCTGACCCGGACCAGCGCACCGGCGGCAGCGTTCGCAAG
>NZ_JALIDZ010000031.1 GCF_025397915.1 Microbaculum marinisediminis | reverse complement strand
TCTTCCGGCCCGGATACGAAAGGCTCCAGAAGCTCCGCGATTTCGGCGGGCAGCGTGGGTGTAAGTGGAGAGGCATCTATGAAGTCGGTCATCGGCTTTCCCTCCTTCAGACCGGGGCATACGGGTTGCGACCGCGACGCCGCCGAATACGGTCGGCGCGGTCTCGCAGGTGTGAGGGCGTGGCAATCGGAGGCAGACCACGGCGCGCGCGATCGGCGCAGTCTTCAAGGAACCAAGCGGTTCCCGCGTCCGACTTCAGCCAGTCGTAATGAGCGCGAAGGGCCTGGGACACCGGATCAACGGAGGGCTGGGGCGAAGGAAAACCCCGACTGTGCTCCGAAGTCCGGCGCCCCAGGCTCTCCGTCCCCGGAGCAAACCTTTCGGCACGGACGCCAGCCCGCCACCGCTGAAGCGACTGGACGACTTCCTTAAGATTCATGCGACCCCCTTAATCGGGCGGTATTCGTTCAGCATGGCGTTGTAATCGGGGTTCCAGCCCTGCCCCCGGCTGACCCGGACCAGCGCACCGGCGGCAGCGTTCGCAAG
>NZ_JALIDZ010000030.1 GCF_025397915.1 Microbaculum marinisediminis | reverse complement strand
TGTTCGGGCTCCCCATGACTGACGACGAACTCGCCGTATTCCGGGAACTGACCGGCCGCGACGAGGCGCCCGACGAGCCTGCCAGCGAGGCATGGTTGATCATGGGGCGTCGGTCCGGCAAGGACGTTAAGGCCGGGTCCATCGCGGTCTATCTGGCCACCATCGGCGCCGAACAATTCGGCTTCCGCAAGCGGTTGACCCGTGGCGAGCGGGGCGTGGTCCAGTTGCTTGCGGTCGACCGTGACCAGGCGAAGGTCTGTCTCGGCTACATCAGCGAAATGTTCGAACAGCCGATGTTGCGGAAGCTGATCAAGCGCAACACGGCGGATTCCATCGAGTTGAAGAACGGGCTCGCCGTCGAGGTGACGACGAACGACCAGCGCCGCGTGCGTGGTCGCACGGTGGTTGCCGCCATCTTCGACGAGGTTGCGCACTGGCGATCGGAAAACACGCTGTCCCCGGATACCGACGTGTACCGGGCCGTAAAGCCGGCAATGGCGACGATGATGCCGGGGGCGATGCTGATCGGCATATCGAGCCCGCACGCCCGCAAGGGGCTGTTGTGGGAGAAGTACCGGAC
>NZ_JALIDZ010000029.1 GCF_025397915.1 Microbaculum marinisediminis | reverse complement strand
GTCCGGTACTTCTCCCACAACAGCCCCTTGCGGGCGTGCGGGCTCGATATGCCGATCAGCATCGCCCCCGGCATCATCGTCGCCATTGCCGGCTTCACGGCCCGGTACACGTCGGCATCCGGGGACAGCGTGTTTTCCGAACGCCAGTGCGCAACCTCGTCGAAGATGGCAGCGACCACCGTGCGGCCACGCACGCGGCGCTGATCGTTCGTCGTCACCTCGACGGCTAGACCGTTCTTCAACTCGATGGAATCCGCCGTGTTGCGCTTGATCAGCTTCCGCAACATCGGCTGTTCGAACATTTCGCTGATGTAGCCCAGACAGACCTTCGCCTGGTCACGGTCAACCGCAAGCAACTGGACCACGCCACGCTCGCCACGGGTCAACCGTTTGCGGAAGCCGAATTGTTCGGCGCCGATGGTGGCCAGATAGACCGCGATGGACCCGGCCTTAACGTCCTTGCCGGACCGGCGCCCCATGATCAGCCATGCCTCGCTGGCAGGCTCGTCGGGCGCCTCGTCGCGGCCGGTCAGTTCCCGGAATACGGCGAGTTCGTCGTCAGTCATGGGGAGCCCGAACA
>NZ_JALIDZ010000028.1 GCF_025397915.1 Microbaculum marinisediminis | reverse complement strand
GTCGGCTTGCCCGACAGCAGTTCATGCAATGCGGTTTCGTCGTCGAGCAGGCCCCGGAGATAGGCGACAATGCCCTGTGTCGCGTCCGCCTGCGTCGACAGCGCCTTGCCGCTCTTGAACCGCGCGGCGGCAAGCAGGATCGGCTGCGCCATAGGCGCCGTCAGCGTGACTTCGGCCATGCCATGCCACAGGGCGGCGATACCCTCGTCGGTCAGCCCCGCTTCACGCAGGACAGCCACGAGTTCCAGCTCGTGCGCATCGGTCCATTGCGGATTGGCTGCCTCGACCGCGCGGTCTTCCCACTGTGCGAGGGTGTCGAACGTCGAGCGCCACACAATGCCGGCATCGTGCATCGCCTGCTGAAGCTTCGCGGACAGGTCGTCGAAGCGCGCCGAATATCTCTCCCACCAGTAGGCAGCCGTTCGATCAGCCGCGAACAGCCGGTCAAGATCGTCCTGCGATGCGACGCCAGGAAACCGTGCGCGGGCTTCGCTCATCAGTGCAAGCAGTTGCTCCGCAATGGCCGCGCCCCGATCGTCGGCATCGGCGAGTTCGTCGAGTGCGTCGTTGACTTCCGGTGAGGCGTTGCCCGTCAGAATCACGTCGCGGGCCACCTGCTGCGGCCCGGCCGGTTCGGACTTAATTCC
>NZ_JALIDZ010000027.1 GCF_025397915.1 Microbaculum marinisediminis | reverse complement strand
GTCGGCTTGCCCGACAGCAGTTCATGCAATGCGGTTTCGTCGTCGAGCAGGCCCCGGAGATAGGCGACAATGCCCTGTGTCGCGTCCGCCTGCGTGGACAGCGCCTTGCCGCTCTTGAACCGTGCGGCGGCAAGCAGGACCGGCTGCGCCATCGGCGCCGTCAGCGTGATTTCTGCCACGCCTTGCCACAGGGCGGCGATACCCTCGTCGGTTAGCCCCGCCTCGTGCAGAACCGCCAGGGATTCCCGCTTGTGGGTGTCGGTCCATTTCGGGTTGGCAGCCTCGAATGCGCGGTCTTCCCACTGTGCGAGCGTTTCGAACGTCGAACGTCGCGCAATGCCGACATCGTGCACCGCCTGCTGAAGGTTCGCCGACAAGTCGTCGAAGCGCGCCGAATATCTCTCCCACCAGTAGGCAGCCGTTCGATCAGTCGCGAACAGCCGGTCAAGATCGTCCTGCGACGTGACGCTAGGAAAACGTGCGCGGGCTTCGCTCATCAGTGCAAGCAGTTGCTCCGCAATGGCCGCGCCCCGATCGTCGGCATCGGCGAGCTCGTCGAGTGCGTCGTTGACTTCCGGTGAGGCGTTGCCCGTCAGAATCACGTCGCGGGCCACCTGCTGCGGCCCGGCCGGTTCGGACTTAATTCC
>NZ_JALIDZ010000026.1 GCF_025397915.1 Microbaculum marinisediminis | reverse complement strand
GGATCGGCATCGGCAAGCGCGACGGCATGTTGAAAAAGCTGCTGACGGTGGGGTGTGACGACGCAGGTCTGCGGCGGCACATCCGCACTTGCCCGTGTCACGGCACGACGGCAAGCAGCGTTGACGATCGCGACAAGAACCGCCCGCGTTGGCGGATGCGAGCTGCATTCATGGAACCAGGCAACGGCGGACGTAATGCCGCTCAATGTCGGTTCCGCCGCTCCGTCGGCACCACGCTCCAGCAGATAGCGAACCAGCGCATCGGGAGAGACGGGGACGGCCGGAATGCTCCGCTCGGCACACCACGCCCGCCATTTCTCGAAATGGGCGCGGTAATGCGCCTCTGTGTCTGGATTGCGCCGCGCGTTGGCGTCCACCTTCTCACCAAATCGGGTGAGCCATTCGACACGACGGCCATTCGCCTCGACCGGCGGCACCGTCTCGATGCCCTTGTTCCGATCGAGCAGGCGCCGGGCCTCGTCGTCCGGGATATCGATCACGTCGCCGGTGTTGTGCAGGGTGCCGTCTGGTCGACGGTAGCTGTGCATCAACATCAACGTCACATGCGGGACAGTCTCGGTCATTTCCGCTTCCCCTTGGCTTTCAGCCGGCCATAGACGGCATCGGCGAGGATCTGCTGGCAGATGTGCGAGCGCAGATAGGTCGGCTTGCCCGACAGCAGTTCATGCAATGCGGTTTCGTCGTCGAGCAGGCCCCGGAGATAGGCGACAATGCCCTGTGTCGCGTCCGCCTGCGT
>NZ_JALIDZ010000025.1 GCF_025397915.1 Microbaculum marinisediminis | reverse complement strand
AAGCCGGTCAAGTTCGGCGTTGGTCATGTGGTCGGGGAGCATCCGGGGGTTTCCTTCTCTGGGATAGCCGGCGTCTCACGACGCGGGTCTTGTTTTCGCCAGCCCTGCGGGCCGTCGTAATCGTACCTGCCGAGGCGCCGGGCCCATCGGATCCGTGCCCACATGACGCCTTGCTCGGGGGTCAGTGCGCCGGTGTCGAGCAGGGCGAATAGCTCGTCCTGGTCGTCGACGCTGAGTTGCCCGATGAGATTAGGGAGCCAGTCGCGATAAGTGGTCATCGGCTTACCTCCTCGTCGTCGAGGCTCGACAATGCCAACCCGGTTTCGGCGGCGAGTTTTTCAACGGCCTTCCGAAATGTCAGCCCTTCAAGTTCCATCAGGAGCTCGAAAACGTCGCCCCGCTTGTCCGAGGAAAAGCAGCGGAAGGTGCCGTCGTGGTCGTTGACGATAAAGGACGGCGTCGTCTCGGCGTTGAAGGGGGACAGGCCGATGAACTCGCGGCCCTGGGGGCGCAGCTTCACCTTCCGGCCGGCGATCTCGGAAATGGGCATCCGAGCGCGGATAGCGTCCAATTCGGCCACCGTGAACGGCCCCGGTGAGACGACATTCGGCGCCTCTGGCTTGTTAGCCGAAGGCAGCATGAACGGGATGATTTTCGCAGTCATGCCGCCCTCCCGATCATGGCGACGCGCAAGGCGTTGGCGTCGGGAAAGCAGCCGATGACAAGTCCTTGACCATCAACGGCGACTATCGAGCCGATCGGACGCCATGACGGTTGAACTAATGCACTGTGTGCGCTAT
>NZ_JALIDZ010000024.1 GCF_025397915.1 Microbaculum marinisediminis | reverse complement strand
TCGATGATCTTGGATACGACGCCGGCGCCGACGGTGCGGCCGCCCTCGCGAATGGCGAAGCGCAGACCGTCCTCCATGGCGATCGGCACGATCAGCTCGACCGTGATCGCCACGTTGTCGCCCGGCATCACCATCTCCGTGCCTTCCGGCAGGTGCACCACACCCGTCACGTCCGTCGTCCGGAAGTAGAACTGCGGACGATAGTTGGTGAAGAACGGCGTGTGACGGCCACCCTCCTCCTTCGTCAGGATGTAGGCCTCGGCCTGGAACTTCGTGTGCGGCGTCACCGAGCCCGGCTTGCACAGAACCTGTCCGCGCTCCACGTCCTCGCGACCCACGCCACGCAGCAGCGCGCCGATGTTGTCGCCCGCCTCGCCGCTGTCCAGCAGCTTGCGGAACATCTCAACGCCCGTGACCGTCGTCTTCGTCGTCGGCCGGATGCCAACGATCTCGACTTCCTCGCCGACCTTCACGATGCCACGCTCGATGCGGCCGGTCACCACCGTGCCGCGGCCCGAGATCGAGAACACGTCCTCGATCGGCATCAGGAACGCGCCGTCAACCGGACGCTCCGGCTGCGGGATGTAGTCGTCGACCGCATCCATCAGCGCCTTGATCGACGCGGCACCGATCGTGTCGGGCTCGCGGTCCTCGAGGGCGGCCAGCGCCGAACCCTTGACGATCGGGATCTCGTCGCCCGGGAAGTCGTAGGCCGACAGAAGCTCGCGCACTTCCATCTCGACGAGCTCCAGGAGCTCCTCGTCGTCGACCTGGTCGACCTTGTTCATGTAAACGACGATCGCCGGAACGCCGACCTGGCGGGCGAGCAGGATGTGCTCGCGCGTCTGCGGCATCGGGCCGTCGGCCGCGTTAACAACCAGGATCGCGCCGTCCATCTGCGCCGCGCCCGTGATCATGTTCTTCACGTAGTCGGCGTGACCAGGGCAATCCACGTGCGCGTAGTGCCGCTTATCCGTCTCGTATTCGACATGCGCCGTCGAGATCGTGATGCCGCGCGCCTTCTCCTCAGGCGCAGCGTCGATCTGGTCGTACGCCTTGAACTCGCCGAACTGCTTCGTGATCGCAGCCGTCAGCGTCGTCTTGCCGTGGTCAACGTGACCAATCGTGCCGATGTTGCAGTGCGGCTTCGTCCGCTCAAACTTCCCTTTGGCCATC
>NZ_JALIDZ010000023.1 GCF_025397915.1 Microbaculum marinisediminis | reverse complement strand
GGGCGTCAATGATCTTGGTCTGCCCCATCGAGGTGGCCAGGCTCGTAAGTTAGAGTCCGGCGGTCAAGGTCGGCGGATGTGCCGACGCAGCGACAGGGTCCGGCGGCCAGGATGGTCCGGGCAAGACGGCTTGCGGTGCCGGCGGTCGATAGTCGAGCGAGGAGTGCGGTCGGAGGCGATTGTAATGGCGTTGCCACCATTCGATCAGCACCTGTGCCTCCCGCAACGAGTAAAAGATTTCGCCGTTCAGCAGTTCGTCCCTGAGCCTGGAGTTGAAGCTCTCGCAATAGCCGTTTTCCCATGGACTGCCCGGTTCTATGTAGAGTGTCTTCACGTCGAGCCTTGCCAGCCAGTCTCGCAGCGCGGTGGCGATGAACTCAGGCCCATTGTCGGACCGTATGTGCTCCGGCGGACCGTGCGTGACGAACAAATCGGCGAGCGTATCCAGCACACGCTGCGAGTTGAGCTTCCGGTCGACCTCGATCGCCAGGCATTCGCGGGTGTGTTCATCGATCACGACCAGCATCCGGAACGCCCTGCCATCATGGGTGCGATCCTGCACGAAGTCATAGGACCAGACGTGGTTGCGATGGGTCGGCCTCAGCCGCACACACGATCCGTCCGCTAGCCACAGACGCCCGCGCTTCGGTTGCTTCATGGGTACCTTGAGCCCCTCGCGCCGCCAGATGCGATAGACGTGCTTGACGTTCACCACCCAACCTTCGGCATTCAGCAGTGCCGTGATCCGGCGGTAGCCATATCGACCATATTGCTCAGCCAGGCGAATGACCGCTCTGGTTAGCGCGGCCTCATCCTGCCGGCCCTGTGGCTGCTTGCGCTGGGTGGAGCGATGCTGGCCGACCACATGGCAGGCACGGCGCACTGAGACGCCGAGATCCCTCACCACGTGGTCGACACAGGCACGACGGCGCGAGGGGCTTAGAAGTTTCCCTTTGCAGCCTCTTTCAGGATCATCGCGTCCAGAGTCAGATCGGCAACGGCTTTGCGAAGCCTCTGGTTCTCACGCTCCAGATCCTTCAGCCGTCTTGCCTGATCGACTTTCAGCCCGCCGTACTCCCGGCGCCAGCGGTAATAACTCTGCTCCGACACCGCCAGCATGCGGCAGATCTGGCCTACCATCTCGCCCTGGCTGAGACGAACCTCCGCCTCACGCAGCATCGCGATGATCTCTTCAGGGGAATAGCGCTTTCTCGGCATTCTCAGCTCCAGTTTTGGAGCCGAACTCTAACTTAGACCAATGGCCACTTTCCGGGGAGCAGACCAG
>NZ_JALIDZ010000022.1 GCF_025397915.1 Microbaculum marinisediminis | reverse complement strand
AGACCCGCGTCGTGAGACGCCGGCTATCCCAGAGAAGGAAACCCCCGGATGCTCCCCGACCACATGACCAACGCCGAACTTGACCGGCTTGCGGCTGGTCGTCCGGCGGTTCCGTCCCGAATTCACCTGATCCCGTTCGACAAGATTGAGATGGGGCGCGAGCGGCGATACCTGGTTAAGGGGCTTGTCCCCCGCGTCGGGCTGACCGTCGTATGGGGACCGCCGAAATCAGGGAAATCGTTCTGGACGTTCGACATGGTAATGCATGTCGCGCTTGGCTGGGAGTACCGCAGTCGCCGCGTCACGCAAGGCCCTGTCGTCTATTGCGCCTTCGAGGGGCAGACCGGCATTGAAGCCAGGGTCGAGGCGTTCCGGCAACGGTTCCTCCCCGAAGATCATGACCCGGTGCCGTTCTACCTGGAGCCGGCGACGCTGGATCTCGTGGGCGACCACAAGGAACTGGTCGCGGCAGTGAAGCGGCAACTTGCGGACGCACCGCCCGTGGCCGTGGTGCTCGACACCCTGAACCGATCGCTTAGGGGTTCCGAAAGCAGCGACCAGGACATGACCGCCTATATCCGAGCGGCGGACGCCATCCGCGACGCCTTCCAGTGCGCCGTCATCGTGGTTCACCATTGCGGAATAGACGGGACACGTCCGCGCGGTCACACGTCGCTGACCGGTGCCGTCGATGCTCAGCTAGCCGTGAAGCGGGACGGCGCCGATAACGTCATCGTGGAGTGCGAGCTAGCCAAGGACGGCCCGCAAGGCGACAGGATCGTCAGCCGGCTGGATATCGTCGAAGTCGGAACCGACGAAGACGGCGATGTTATTACGTCCTGTGTCGTCGTGGAGACGGATGCCGCGACCATGCCGACCGGACCGCGTGAGCCGAAGCTGTCAGCCAATCAAAAGACGATGCTGGGAATCCTATACGCGGCTGGAGCCGCCGGGCTCTCAGTCGAGGAGTGGAACGACAGGGCGCGAGATGCCGGTATCGGAGTGAAGCGCCGGGCCGACCTCGTTGATATCCGGCTAGCCCTTCAATCCAAGGGGCTTGTTCTAGAAGGCCAGCAGGGATGGTTTGCCAATCGGCAGACGACGGACGACTGACCGTTACGAGGGCGCGTTACGATGTTCGGGTTCTTATAGAACCCCGAACCGTAACGTAACGCCGTAACGCCCCGCTGGACCGTAACCGTAACGTAACGCGTAACGTAACGAGCCGTAACGCTGTGGCGGGATGGGACGCAGGCGGAATGAGGCATTCGAGAACGCGCAGACCGGACGGACCGAAAATCTACCGGTGGCGCACTCAGTGCATATCCTGCCCGTGTCTTGACGAATCAAGCGGTTTGTAACCGCTGAGCCCATTGCGTAAGTCGTTGAAAACTATAAGCGATAAAAATAATATTGACATTCGGCAGCGAAATGGGCCACAAATGGGCTACAAATCATAGCCCGTCGTGAGACGCGCGAAGCCCGAAGATGGAACCCGGATGCAGGCAGATACAGCCGCGACACCTGACATCTATGCTGACGATGCCCCCGGCAAGTCCGGGAACGGCAAGGCTCGCCTGCTGTCCATTGAAGACCTGGACGGCCGGACCCGTGCCAGCCGGCACTGCCAGCAGATACGCGACGAAATCCTCAATGACCTTGGTGGCGCCGACCAGCTTTCGACGCTTGAACGCCGGGCTGCCGAGCACGT
>NZ_JALIDZ010000021.1 GCF_025397915.1 Microbaculum marinisediminis | reverse complement strand
AGACCCGCGTCGTGAGACGCCGGCTATCCCAGAGAAGGAAACCCCCGGATGCTCCCCGACCACATGACCAACGCCGAACTTGACCGGCTTGCGGCCGGTCGTCCGGCCGTGCCGCCGCGCCGACCGAGGCTGGTCCCGATCGCTTGGTCGAAGATCCACACCCTGCCGAAGCGCGCGCCACTTATCCGGGGCGTCCTGGACCGTGGCGCCTTGTCTGTCGTCTATGGCGGCAGCAACACCGGCAAGACCTTCTTCGCCCTGGACCTGACCGCCCGTGTCGCCCTCGATTGGGAATGGCGCAGCCGCCCGGTCCGGGCCGGTGCCGTCGTCTACATCGCCGCCGAAGGCGGGCTCGGCATCGAGGAACGGCTTACGGCCTTTCGGTGTCATCACGACGTAGAGGCCGAAGGCGTGCCGCTCTACGTCATCCCCGAGCCGATCGACCTGTGCAAGTCGGATGCCGACACCAAACTGCTGCTTGGCCGCATCAGGGAACTGCCCTCGGAACCAAAGATTGAGCTGATCGTCGTCGACACGCTGTCGAGGGCCATGTCGGGCGGGAACGAGAACAGCCCCGACGACATGGGCCGGTTCGTCCGCCACGTTGACGAGTTACGAATAGCTACTGGGGCGCATGTTCTCGTCGTCCATCACGCCGGCAAGGACGACACCCGAGGCGCACGGGGACATTCCCTGCTGAAAGCCGCTGTCGATACCGAAATCGAGGTGACGAAAAGCGAGGTCTCGGGGCAGGCATCCGCGACCGTCGTGAAGCAGCGTGACCATGCAACCGGCGACGCATTCGGCTTCCGGCTCGAACCTGTCGAGATAGGCCAGGACGAGGACGGCGAACCGGTTACGTCCTGCGTCGTCGTAGAGACCGAGGCAACGTCTGCCAAGGCTACCAGGCTGGCCAAGCTGCCTGCCGGCGCGGCGGTGGCCCTGAAGGCCCTGAAGACAGCCTTGGAGGAAGCCGGTGAACGGCCTGAGGCGTCAATCCATATCCCGCTGTCCATCACGACCGTCGTCAAGTCCGACCTGTGGCGCACCTACGCTTACAAGTCAGGTATCAGCAACGGCAACACTGACAGGGCAAGGCAACAGGCATTCGCCCGAGCCGTGGATACGCTGGCAGCCAGGAACCTTATAGGCGTCTGGGAACCGTATGTCTGGCTCACGAACGGGGAGGCGAACAGGTGAGGCGAACATACGAACACCCCTATAGGGGTGTGTTCGTGTTCGTTCGCCCCGAACACCCGCGAACTACCCCGAACAATGTTCGTATGTGTTCGCCATGTTCGCCTGGGGTGCTTGCGGGAAGAAAACAAGGCTAGTGGTTATCGAACGCACAAAGGATGCCGGCCGAAAATTGTCGGTCGGCGACATAAAGCGCACAGGGTGCGCAATTCTTGTTTCCTACGGATAAATAAACCGTGGACAAGCATATATAGCTCGTTGTTTTTATTGACATTGAATCAGAAAATATGTATTTGTGTCCGTGTAATGTCCGCCCGTCGTGAGACGCGCGAAGCCCGAAGATGGAACCCGGATGCAGGCTGATACAGCCGCAACACCTGACATCTACGCTGACGATGCCCCCGGCAAGTCCGGGAACGGCAAGGCTCGCCTGCTGTCCATTGAAGACCTGGACGGCCGGACCCGTGCTAGCCGGCACTGCCAGCAGATACGCGACGAAATCCTCAATGACCTTGGTGGCGCCGACCAGCTTTCGACGCTTGAACGCCGGGCTGCCGAGCACGT
>NZ_JALIDZ010000020.1 GCF_025397915.1 Microbaculum marinisediminis | reverse complement strand
CTGGACACCTTCGATAACTGGTTCGGGGCTCTTGCGGATGATGCCGTCGTGGCCGGTGATCGCAAGGTTGTGGCGAAGGTGATGCCCGAAGCGCGCGGCCTGTGGCGACGCATGAAAAAGACGGAAGTCATCGAGGACGCGTTGACCCATGCCGAGGACGTGGCGGGCGGACCGACGCACCTGATGACCAGCGTCAAGGCCCGGCTGCGCAACGTGAAGAAACGGAAGGACTTCACGCGGCTGTACAGCGCCAAGGAGCGCAAGGCGATCGATGCGGTTATCCGCGCCGATGGCCTTGAACAGGCTGCGTCGGCGGTCACGACGCTGGGCGGGATGCTTGGCGGTGCCAGCCTGGGAAGTGCCCTTGGCGGTGCATTGCTTGGCGGGCCCGTCGGCGGTGCGATCGGCACCGGGGTAGGCTTCGCTACGTCCGGCGCGGCGCGTCATGCATTGGGCAAGCGATCGCTCGCCAAGGCCCGTGAGGCTCAGCACCTGATAGCGAC
This sequence comes from Microbaculum marinisediminis, assembly GCF_025397915.1. NCBI lineage: Bacteria > Pseudomonadati > Pseudomonadota > Alphaproteobacteria > Hyphomicrobiales > Tepidamorphaceae > Microbaculum > Microbaculum marinisediminis. Next base: position 5,094 of record NZ_JALIDZ010000020.1, on the reverse strand, counting down.
GGGAAGGCCGCTGTTGCGCCCCTCAGACCCCGCCGCAGGGATGGCGGCAAGGGGCGTGCTTGGCGGCATGTTCATGCCGGGCCTGGAGGACGATGATTATTGAGCGGTTGCCGTGTCCTGAAACCTCGCTCCGGCGCGAGGTTCTCCGGCTCGATGTTCCTGGGAAACTTCCCGGCGCCGGGAAGTTCTGCCCTAGATAGTGAGCGAGTACGCGGAACTCATTGAGGCTCGGGACCGAGCTGGATGCGACAAGGTGTCGGACCCAGCCTTCGACAGCCGAGGGCAACGAAAGTCCCCGCAACAGCAGCCGGGCACCGCCCGCAAGGTCGCCGAGGAAACCGGCCTGAGCGTCCGCACCGTCCAGCGCGTTCTCAATCCCGCGTGTAGGCGTGTTGCGGCCGGACAGCGCAAAGCCTGAAGCCGTCGCGCGGACACGGTTTCTCATGGTGCTACAGGTGCTACAGCGCGGAAAAAAATAAAGGGAAAATCCTGTAGCACCGGGAAAATCGGCAGGTGCTACAAATCAAGCGCAAGCCGACTTCCAAGCGGGCATTTCTCTCCAGTTGGTCGGGAATCCCATCGCGGCGGTGCCTGCAAGCGGGCAGGACGCAACCAAATCCGCCAGGTGTTTCCGCCACTCTGTGCTTGGCGCGACGATTCCAATCAGATAACCGAGCAACGCCAACGTGTTGTAAAGCTTTCGCGTGGCCGCCGTGTTCATCGCCAGCTTGAGGGAGCCCGGAGAATTAGGAATGGTCATGGTGACAGTGAATTGTTTGTTCCAAAGCCTGCTGTGATGAGCGCAGATATTCCGCACATAGGTTAGATGGTGAGCAATGGAGGACAGGATTTTTTCATCCAATCCATAAATCTTCGCGATCGCCTGCCGATCCGGTCGAAGCTTTAGATTGCTATACCATTTTGAGAGTTGGCCGAGGGACATAACCTCGGCAGTCATCCAAATCGGTGGCTGCTCTGGATCGTCGTATTTCGACTTGTAATGGACGATGAAGGTATCAGTCGATCGCTCGATCTCGTCCAGAAGTCCGGTGAGTGCCTTGGCAAATCGATCCGCTCGATCATATAGGTTCGGATCAAGATAGCCGTGGGGGCCATATTTCATGGCAAGGTGGTATGCCCATGCACCCCGTAACGAAACTTCGATCCGCTCGATAGCATCCATGACCAGCAAGCGAAGCTGGCGGTCGAACACGTAAAGCGCAATGGCATCGTCGATCGAAGTGCCGTCGCGAAACATATGGTCGCCGTTAATGGGCGCAGGCTGCTCAAACGGGAGCCAATATGCTCGAAGCCTGTAGTAGCTGACGTGCTGAAGGTAGTGTTCTGCCCTTGCCCGATCGGGAATCGTCATCCCTCTTCGTTCAAGAAGCGCAATCTGGTCAGCAATGGATAAAGAAGGTTTGGCGAACTTCATACCGTCATGAATATGACGATAAATCGCCCCTGAAAAGAAGAAACCCGCCGGGGTGCGCAGTGCGAAGCCGAGGCTTCGTCCGAGGCGTGGCGGGTCTTATTGATGCGAGATATGGCCTATCTTTCCTAAGAAGGCAATAACGGATGCGTTCAAAAAATCCGCTCCAAATGCCGAATCCGAACGCAACCCCTTGATATGGATTCGGAATTTTTTTTGCCCTACCGATCCGGTCAGTTGCCCTTGTATCGAGCTGCATCCCGCCAAAGGGCGAGCGCTGACGAGGCGCTTCGGCCCTTCACTTCGATGTGGTGGCCGAGGTAGGTGCCAACCGCCACCCAGACGCTTTTCGATTTCTGATAGACGCTGACTTCAACGTCTTCGTTCCAGACCCGAACCGTCCGTTCCATTCGTTATCCCTGCTGCTTTTTTTGAGCCGGACGCCCGGCCCTTCGCCGTTATCTGCGGCCTCCGATTGCGTTGGCACACCGGCAAATTTGCCGGTCTGGCGCTGCGGAAGTCCGCACATGTGCGGTTTGATCGAATGCCTCGCTCTTCCGGCCGCCACCGCGCGGCAGCTTCGCCAGCCTGCCCGCCCCCGGTTGCATTCCGCGAAGGAAGGGCGCACGATAGGCGCACCGGCCGGGTGGTTCCAACACCCGACCGGCACTTGACATCAACCGCCGGATGAGGGCGTTCGATGACCGACAACACTTCTATCAAAAACACGACAAGGCGCGAGTCCTTCCCGGCTGCAACCAGGAAGGAAGCTCGATATGTCCACGACAATCACCCGCCGCGCCGCCGTCACGGGAGCGATCGCGTTTTGTCTCGCCGCTGCAACAGGCAGGACGCTAGCGGTCGCCGGAGATACGCCGCCCTTACCAATTGATAACCCCAAGATCCGAGAGTTTTTCGCGAAATTGGCGGACTACATTCGCGAATGTCCCGACGGGTTTGTGACGCTGGTTGTCTTCGCGGATAATCCTAAAGAAAGCCGGGTCTTGTATGCGGAAAGCGAAATGGCCCCGGACCTGATTAAGGACGTTCCTGCCGGGGAAAAGTATCTCTTGTTCGAGTCGACGGACGCCGACCGGATTGACGTCGAACTACTCGGGCTATCTGGACCTAGAGTGTTGGTGTGATGCGCCTAATCCGCCTCATCCTCGCGTCATGGACCATGCGGGCCGGTAGCAAGGCCCTGGACGGCGCAATTGCCATTGCCGAGCGGTACGACACCGGAGACGCACGGGCGCGCCTTGTCGCCCCTGTGGTGCGGCTTGGCGTGGCCTGTAGGAACGTTGCAGACTGGCTGGCGCCGGAAATCCGTTTGCCCCGGCGCTGACCAGGACACCGGCGGCACCCGAGCCCGTCGCGGGGAAACCTGCGGCGGGTTTTATTTCGCCAATCGGCAGCGTGTTTTAGATAGGATCGGCAATTGCTTAGCTAGCGAACTTGGGCTTGAATGATAACAAGCGGTCTCCTTGGGGATGAATCGCGACTGACACATGTCCAACTGCCGCCGCGCCACAACAGCCCCCCACCGCCGCGCGGCGGCATTTGGTTATCTTCGATCTGCTCCCAACGCTTTGGCGAGCCCGTCGCAGGAAACCGCGGCGGGCTTTTTCGTTTTCCGGACATAATGCGGACACAGAACGGGGGGCGCCACGCAGAACTACGGACCCTCTCATAAGTGATTGAATTTATTTGGGAAATGGTGCCGGCTGAGGGACTCGAACCCCCGACCCACGGTTTACAAAACCGTTGCTCTACCAGCTGAGCTAAGCCGGCCGCTGGTGATGCCGCGTCATAACCGATGCGGGCGGGAAAGCAAATGGTAATGCCCATTCGTTAAGGATCCCCATTCTAGGCGGCCAGGGAACGGGGCAAGGAGATCACGGCATGAGGCGGGTGTTGACGGCGGCTGTCGCCGGGCTGGCCATCGGCAGTGTGGGCCTTGCCGCTGAGCCCGCGTGGGCGGAGGGCGACGACATCGCCGCCGCGGGCCTTGCCGGCTTCGCGCTGGGCGTCGCGTTTCCCTTCGTCAATGGCTACGACTATCACCGGTCCGGCTACTGGTATGCGCGCGACCGGCGCCACCTGCGCTATCCGGTGGCCTACTACAAGTGGTACGGGCCGGCCGGCGGATATGTCTATGTCGGCCCCAACTGGCAGCAGTGGTACCAGAATCGCACCGCGGTCTATGCGGCGCCGGCCTACTTCGTCCTTCCGCCCAAGCGATTCATCTATTTTCCGCCGGTGCCTCAACATTTCGCGCCGGGCGGGCAGGCGCCCGCGCCCAGATAACGCGACTTTAGCCTTTACCGGCGTTGCGGTCGGTGATGTAGAGCGCAAGCACTGTCGCATTCGACACGTTCAGGCTCGGCATGCGTCCCGGCATGTCGATTCGCGCGAGCGCGGAGCAGGTTTCCCGGGTTTTCTGCCGCAATCCCTTGCCTTCCGCCCCCATGACCAGGGCGAAGGGGCCGGGCAGGGCGATGTCCTCGAGCGGCTGGCTGGCGGAGGCATCGAGTCCGATCGTGACGAACCCGCGGGCGTTCAGGTCCTCCAGCGCCCGCGACAGGTTCTGGACGCGCGCCAGGGGCACGATGTCGAGCGCGCCGGCCGCCGACTTGGCCAGAACGGCGGTGAGGCGCGGACTGTGGCGCGTCGTGACCACCACCGCGTCGAGGGCGAAGGCGGCGGCAGAACGCAGCACGGCGCCGACATTATGAGGGTCGGTCACCTGGTCGAGTAGCAGCAGCCGCCGAGGCTCGCGCAGGTCGTCGAGGCTAAGATCGGGCAGGGGATCGCAATAGAGCAGACACCCCTGATGGACGGCGTCGTCGCCGGCAATGCGGCTGATCTGGTTGCTGGAGGCCTCCTCGATCGTCAGGCCCGCGATAAGGGAATCAGGCGCGTTGCCCAGATCCTCGGTCAGGCGGCGCAGGGCGTTCGCCGTCACCAGAAGGCGGTGATGGGTGCGACTCGGATTTTGAAGCGCGTGAACCACGGGGTGCAGACCGTATATATATGGATCTGCCTCCGAATCGCCGGCATTCCGGCCGTAAGGTCGCTTGGGCCGGACAGCCTTTGTGGGCTTCTTTCCCTTAGGAAATGGTTTTCGAATGTTGGTCATGGCGCAATTACGCGCATGTTGGCGCAGATTCCGGAAGGGGGCAGTTGACATCGGGCGGGATCATTCCCATAAAGCGTTCACGCTGCGCCGAAGCGGCTGCGGCGGCGGGATGCTGTGTCTTCGACTCAAGTTGCATGATTGGAGGGGTGCCCGAGTGGTTAAAGGGGACGGGCTGTAAACCCGTTGGCTTAGCCTACGTTGGTTCGAATCCAACCCCCTCCACCAATGCAACGCGAAAATGCGGGTGTAGCTCAATGGTAGAGCAACAGCCTTCCAAGCTGATGACGAGGGTTCGATTCCCTTCACCCGCTCCAGCTCGCGGCGTGGCCGGGATAGACCGGATGCCTCGTCGAAGCCGGTATGGACGACGAGTGGCCGAGCAGACCAGGCCGATGGCGAACAAGCGACTAGACTGAGGTATACAAGGCGATGGCCAAAGGGAAGTTTGAGCGGACGAAGCCGCACTGCAACATCGGCACGATTGGTCACGTTGACCACGGCAAGACGACGCTGACGGCTGCGA
>NZ_JALIDZ010000019.1 GCF_025397915.1 Microbaculum marinisediminis | reverse complement strand
CCCGGATCACGTCCGGGACACGCGTCTGGTCGGGTGGCAGCAGTGGTGATCCAAATAGAAGCCGCGTGCTCCGGGCTTGACCCGGAGCCCAGGGGCCAGCGCCGTATCGCCGTAACCTCTCCCGTCCCGCGTCATGCCCGGGCGCGACCCGGGCATCTCGTGCCACACGCCCGTCATTGCCGGGTCAAGCCCGGCAATGACGTAAAGGAGGATGGGCGCTCCGGCTGTTCGTGTATCGGCAAGGACGCCCAACGCACTCCCCGCCGTCGTTTGTCGCCCGCCGCCGCTCGGCTCCCGATTGACATTCGCCGCGCCGGACGCTTTGTGTCGGCGCCATGGATACGCTCTTCCCTGCCCCCGGCGACAAGGCCGCACTCGAAGACGGCGACCGGCTGACGCCCCGGTTCGGCCCCGACGGCCTCGTCACCTGCGTCGCGACCGACGCGGCGACCGGCGAGGTGCTGATGCTCGCCCACATGAACGCCGAGGCGCTGGCGAAATCCATCGAGACCGGCATCGCCCACTACTGGAGCCGCTCGCGCCAGGAGCTGTGGCGCAAGGGCGATACCAGCGGACAGGTACAGACCATCGTCGAGATGCGGGTCGATTGCGATCAGGACGCCGTCTGGATCCGGGTGACGGTCGGCGGCGACGGCAACAGCTGCCACACCGGCCGGCGCTCCTGCTTCTATCGCGGCGTGCCGCTGGGCGTGGATCCCGCCAAGGGCGTGGTGCTGCGCGTCGATCCGGCCGACGACGCCTAGAAATCCCGCGGTTCGCCAAAGCAGGTTCGCCCCCGAATCGGCGCATTTCGCTGCGTTCATGCCGCCGACGGGGCCGGCAACGCCATCCCTTCTGGCGTCAGTCTTGCTTGACAGACCTGGAACCGAGTGCCGGTTGAAGTCAGAGTCCTTCTGGGGGACATCGTGTTCCAGGCTGTAACACGTCGGGTCAGGGTAGCACGTCGGGTGAAAACGGTGTCGACGGTCGACAAGCCGACGGAAGACGGACCGCGTCCGGCAAGGCCCGGCCGCCCGACGATCGGCATCGCCCTGGGCGGCGGCGCGGCGCGCGGCTGGTCGCATATCGGCGTGCTGCGCACCCTGGAGGCGGCCGGCTACGCCCCCGACATCATCGCCGGAACCTCGATCGGCGCCGTCGTCGGCGGCTGCTATGCCGCCGGCAAGCTCGACGGCCTCGAGGACTTCGCCCTCAGCCTCAACCGCCGGCGCATGTTCGGGCTGATGGACTTCAATCTCGGCGGCTCCGGCCTGATCACCGGCACCCGCCTCAGCGATCTGCTCGAAAGGCAGTTCGGCGACACCCGCACGGAGTCGCTGTCGCGGAAGTTCTGCGCCATCGCCACCGAGCTCAACACCGGCCACGAGATCTGGCTGTCGCAGGGCAGCCTGGTCGATGCGATGCGCGCCTCCTACGCGCTGCCGGGCGTGTTCCGGCCGGTGAAGCTCGCCAACCGCTGGCTGATCGACGGCGCGCTGGTCAATCCGGTCCCGGTCTCCGTCTGCCGCGCCATGGGCGCGCGGCTGGTGATCGCGGTCAACCTGCACGCCGACGTCTTCGGGCGCGGAACCATCCAGCCCTACTGGGACGAGGCCCGCGACGACAACGGTGCCGAGCCGATGGCGCCGCCGCCCCGGTCGGCCGGGCGCATGGTGCGCCGCCAGATGTTCGGCCACCGCGACGGCGCGCCGGGCATTTCCTCGGTCATGATCGATGCCTTCAACATCACCCAGGACCGCATCGCCCGCGCCCGCCTGGGCGGCGATCCGCCCGACGTCACCGTCGCCCCGCGCATGCGCAAGATCGGCCTGTTCGAGTTCCACCGCGCCCGCGAGGCGATCGCGGGCGGTATCGAGGCGGCCGAACGCGCATTGGAAGAGATCGCCGAAGCGGTCGATACGCTCGGGCGGGCCGAAAGGGCCTGATCACCCGTGGCCCACAGGGTGCGCCACGGGGTACGCCACGGGGCCTCAGGCGGTGATGTACTCGCGCATCGCCATCGCCTCGGCTTCGGCTTCGGCGATACGGTGCTTCACCACGTCGCCGATCGAGATGACGCCGGCCAGCCGGCCGTCCTCGATAACGGGCAGGTGGCGAAACTTGCCCTCGGTCATCTTGCGCATCACGTTCGCGACCAGGTCTTCGGGTTCGCAGGTGACGACCGCCTTGGTCATGTAGTCGCGCACCGGGCGCTCGAGCGCTGCCGATCCCTGGCGCGCGACGGCGCGCACGAAATCGCGCTCGGAAAAGATTCCGTCTACCCGGCTGCCGTCATGGCTGATGACGACGGCCCCGATCCCCTTCGTCTCCAGAAGATCGCAAACGTCCGACACGCGGCTGTCTGGGCCGGTCGTGACGACGTCGCGCCCCTTGCGGGTGAGTATTACGGCTACGGTCATACACAGTATCTCCCTGGATACGTCTCTCCATGGGTGGCTAGACCGGGTATGATGCGCCCGAGTCGGGCAAGGTGCAATCGTTCGCCCGAAAATCGCGCAATTCGCTCGGCGGCAATACGGTGATGCTGGACGCTCTGTACAAACGACGCTTGGAGGCCGATCTCCGCACCTGGCGCGAGCGCGGCTGGGTCACCCAGGAGTCCGCGCAGGCGATCCTCGACACCGTCAAGGTGGACGGCGGCCCGCGCACGGCCATCGTCATCGGCTTTCTCGGCGCGATCCTGATCGCCTTCGCCGCGATCGCCTTCGTCGCCGCCAACTGGTCAGAGATCGCCCGCCCGCTGCGCCTCGCCATCCTCGTCGGCGGCATGGCGGTCTGCTACGGATCGGCCGTCCTGTTCGACCGCGCCCGCCATCCCTGGTTCTCGGATGCGGCGATTTTCGCCGGCGCCGCCCTGTTCGGCGCCGCGATCATGCTGGTCGCCCAGAGCTATCATATCTCCGGCGACTATCCCGACGCCCTGCTGATGTGGGGGGCCGGCGCCTTCTTCGCCGCCGTTCTCGGTCCCTCGCGCGCCGCCCTGGCGCTCGCCCTCGTCGTGCTCGGCCTGTGGAGCTGGTACGAGATGATCGAGTTCGGCTGGATCGTCCACTGGCCGTTCCTGATCCCGCTGGCGCTGATGGCCGTCGTCGTCGGCGCCTGGGCCTGGCGGCCGGGCATGCATCTCGTCGTGCTGGCGCTGTCGGGCTGGATCGTCGTGGTGGTGTTCCAGCTTGCCGACACCACGGACCTGACCTTCGCCACCGCGGTCGGCCTGTGCACCGCGGCCGCGCTGGCGATGTTCGGGACGGGCCGTATCGTCACCGCCCGCGCCGACTGGGCGAAGACCGGCCAGTTCGGCGCCGTTCTGTCGACCTACGGGCTGTTCGGGTTCCTGGCGCTGCTGATTCTGCTGCAATTCGCCCTGCGCGACGGTCCCACGCCCGATATCGGCGACGAGCGCATGGCGCTGATCGCCGCCGTCGTCGTCGCCGCGATCGGGTCGCTGCTTCTTGCCGCGGCCGCCTCCGGCCTTCGCGGGATTGCGCTCGACGCTGCGGTGCCGATCCTCGCCGCCGTCGGGGCGGCCGGCCTGACGCTCGCGGCGGCGAACAGCACGGATTTCGCCAATTCGCTCACGCTTCAGGTGCTGCTCGGCATCCTGGTGATCGCCGCCAGCGTCTGGGCGGCCGCCTACGGCACGCGGCGCCACAGCCGTTCGGCGGCGACGTTCGGCCTGCTCGCCTTCGCCGGCGAGGTGCTCTACCTCTATTTCGTCACCTTCGGCACGCTGCTCGACACCGCGCTGTTCTTCCTCGTCGGCGGCCTCCTCCTGATCGGCCTCGCCGCCATCCTCGTGCGCCTGCAGCGCCGCCTGAGCCCGCCAACACAGGGAGAACCGGCATGACGGCCCCGCCCCGCAGATGGAAGGGCGTGGCGCTGCGCCTGGTTATCGTGCTGGCGCTTCAGGCCGCCGCGCTCGGCTGGATGGTGATGAGCCGCGCCGAGTTGCTGCGCACCGGCGCCGAGGTGACGCTCAACGTGGTGCCCGTCGATCCGCGCGACCTGTTCCGCGGCGATTTCGTGCGGCTGCAATACGACATCACGACGCTGCGGCCCGGCGTGATCGGCGGCGATTCCGGCTTCAGCGCCAGGGATCCGATCTGGGTCGTGCTGGACACCAGCCTCGCCGGCCCGGCGCGCCCGGCGGGCGTGTTCAAGCACCAGCCGCCGGCCCTGCCCGAGCGCACGGTGATACGCGGCCGCGTCGTCTCGGCCTACGAGGGGCCCCCGCCCGTCGACGATCCGGAGGGCTGCCCCGCGCCCTGCCGCACGCTGCGCGTCGACTACGGCATCGAACAGTATTTCGTGCCGGAAGGCGAAGGCCGCAATCTCGAGAACGTGCGCAACGATGGCCGCGTCACCGTGGTCGTCGCCGTCGATTCCGACGGTCGCGCGGCGATCAAGAAACTGCTCGTCGACGGGATCGAGCGCTACCAGGAACCGTTGTTCTAGTGCCCGCGCTCGCCGCCGTCGGCGCCGGTCCCCTGTGGCTGCTTCGGCGGCCGCGCCGGATCGAAGATCCCGAACAACAGCAGGCCGACCAGGAATCCCCCGATATGCGCCTGCCAGGCGATCGGCGCGTCCTGGCCGGGGATCATCGGCGTCGCCCCGAACGCGAGATTGACGGCGAACCAGATCACCACGAAGGCGAGCACGCGAATGTCGCGGAACGCCTCGACCAGTGGCACGGCGGGCTGCTTCCAGCGCTCATCGTTGTCGTCGGGAATGCCGAACAGCACGTGGCGCTGGAAGGCGAACCGCACCGCCGCGCCCATCTGTCCCGAGATCGCCGCCGAGGCGCCGATCATCGGAACCGCCTCGCCCCAGTGGGTGGCCAGGTGCAGCGCCGCGCCGGCGACGGCGGCGACGCCCGAAAGCACGAGGAAGCGGACCGTCCCGAAGCGGCGCAGCACGGGCGTCCCGAACGCCACCATCCAGGCGACGTTGATGCCCAGATGCATCCAGCTCCCGTGCAGGAACGCATAGCTGACGAACGTCCAGGCATCGGCCGCGAGCCCGCCGGGCAGTTGCCCGTAATACGCGAAAGCGGGGTCGTAGCGCGCCGGCAGGAACCCGAAGGTGAGCACGGTCCACAGCCATGTCTGCGGACTCACGACAAAGGTCACGCTGTGGATTGCGGTGAGAACGACGCCGATCACGACGATGGTCGCGGGCAGGTTGAAGATCGGCTCGCGTCGATTTTGCACCGCGTTTCAAACCCTTGCGTCAGTTATTTCTGCGGGCAGGTCCGATTGGCACGCAACCTGCGATTCACCCTTTCGCTAAGCACCTGATTGGCAAGGCGGTGTCAACCGGGGACAGATCGGATCGGAGGGAGACGTATGTGGAAGTCACCTGAGTTCCGTGGTGGTCGCCATGGGACAAGTATCAGACACGCTGCCAATCGCACCTTGTATCGCTATTGGGACGAGTTGCGGGGCGAGCGGCCGGCGCCGATGCGCCACGAAATCGAGCCCACGCAGATCGGCGCCATGCTGTCGGACACCTTCATCCTGGAGGTGTCGCCCGACAAGGAGTACGCCTACCGGCTCGCCGGCACCCGCGTCTGCGGCTATTTCGGCCAGGAGCTCAAGGGCAGGAACTGGCTCGACGGCTGGTCGGACCAGGCGCGCGAGGCGCTGTCGACGCTCCTGCACACGGTCGTCACGAAAGGCACCGGTGCCCTCGTGGGCTTTACCGGCCAGACCGAACGCGGTCACACCTGTCCGTTCGAAACGCTGGTGCTGCCGCTCGTCAATCGCGGCGCCACCTTCACCCGCATGATCGGCGCCACCATGCCGCTGGACCAGCCCTACTGGCTCGGCGCCTATCCGGTCGTGAGCCTGGACCTCACCGCGCTGGACATCCTGTGGCCGAACAATTCCGGCCACTTCCGCCCGCCGCCCCGCAAGCCGGGCGCCACCGGCGATTTCCCGCTGCTGCGCAAGGGCCATCTCGCGCTCTACGAGGGCGGGCGCACGGACTGAGTCCGTCTCGTCGCCGGCACGCGCGATCGTCGCG
>NZ_JALIDZ010000018.1 GCF_025397915.1 Microbaculum marinisediminis | reverse complement strand
TCGCAGCCGTCAGCGTCGTCTTGCCGTGGTCAACGTGACCAATCGTGCCGATGTTGCAGTGCGGCTTCGTCCGCTCAAACTTCCCTTTGGCCATCTTGGCTCTCCACTCTTATCGCGTCTTTTCGATCTCGATTGGCGATCAGGCGAACTTGGCCTGGACTTCCTCGGCGACCGCCTGCGGAACCTGCTCGTAATGGTCGAACTGCATCGTGTACTGTGCCCGGCCCTGGCTCATCGAGCGCAGCGTGTTCACGTAGCCGAACATATTCGCCAGCGGGACCATGGCATTGACGACGGTTGCAATGCCGCGCGTCTCGGTGCCCTGGATCTGGCCACGACGACTGTTCAGATCACCGATGATGTCGCCCATGTACTCGTCCGGCGTCACCACCTCGACCTTCATCACCGGCTCGAGAAGCTTCGGTCCGGCCTTCTGAACGCCCTCGCGGAACGCGGCCCGCGAAGCGATCTCAAAGGCCAGGACGCTCGAGTCGACGTCATGGAAGGCACCATCGATGAGCGTCACCTTCACATCGAGCATCGGGAACCCGGCCAGAACGCCGGCGCCCAGAACCGACTGAACGCCCTTCTCGACGCCAGGAATGTATTCCTTCGGGACGGCACCGCCGACGATCTTGTTCTCGAAGACGAAACCCGTCCCCTGCTCGCCCGGCTCGAGGACGATCTTCACGCGAGCGAACTGGCCGGAACCGCCGGTCTGCTTCTTGTGCGTGTAGTCGACTTCCGCCTGCTTGGTGATCGTCTCGCGATAGGCCACCTGCGGCGCGCCGATATTGGCCTCGACCTTGAACTCCCGCTTCATGCGATCAACGAGAATGTCGAGATGAAGCTCGCCCATGCCCTTGATGATCGTCTGGCCGGATTCCTCGTCCGTGCCGACCCGGAAGGACGGATCTTCCTGCGCAAGGCGGTTGAGCGCCATGCCCATCTTTTCCTGGTCGGCCTTGGTCTTCGGCTCGATCGCGATCTCGATGACCGGCTCCGGGAACTCCATCCGCTCGAGGATGACAGGCTTCAGCGGCTCGCATAGCGTGTCGCCGGTCGTCACGTCCTTGAGCCCGGCGATCGCGACGATGTCGCCAGCGTAGGCTTCCTTGATGTCCTCGCGGTGGTTCGCGTGCATGTGCAGCATGCGACCGATACGCTCGCGCTTGTCCTTCACCGTGTTGAGCACCTGCGTGCCCGACTCCAGCTTGCCGGAGTAGATGCGGCAGAAGGTAAGCGAACCGACGAACGGGTCGTTCATGACCTTGAACGCCAACAGCGACATCGGCTCTTCATCGCTCGACCGGCGCTTGATCTCGGCCTCGGTCTTCGGATCGATACCCTTGATGTCCGGAACTTCGACCGGAGACGGCAGGTAGTCGACGACCGCGTCGAGGAGCGGCTGCACGCCCTTGTTCTTGAACGCCGAACCGCACAGGACGGGCACGAAGGTGTTGCTGATCGTGCCCTTGCGGATCAGGCCCTTCAGCGTCTCCTCGTCGGGCATGGTGCCCTCGAGATACGCTTCCATCGCGGCCTCGTCGATCTCGACGGCCTGCTCGACCAGCTTCTCGCGATATTCCTCGGCCTGCGCCTGCAGGTCGGCCGGGATATCGATATAGTCAAACTGAGCGCCCAGGCTCTCGTCCGTCCAGATGATACCCTTCATCTGGACGAGGTCGACGACACCCTTGAACTCGGTTTCCGCGCCGATCGGCAGATTGATCACCAGCGGGGCAGCACCGAGCCGCGTCTTGATCATGTCGATGCAGCGGAAGAAGTCGGCGCCGATCTTGTCCATCTTGTTGACGAAGATCATCCGCGGCACGTGATACTTGTCGGCCTGGCGCCAGACAGTCTCGGTCTGCGGCTCGACGCCGGCATTGGCGTCCAGCAGCGCGACCGCGCCGTCTAGCACCCGAAGGCTGCGCTCGACCTCGATCGTGAAGTCGACGTGGCCGGGCGTGTCGATGATGTTGAGACGCTTGTCTTTCCAGTAAGCGGTCGTCGCGGCCGACGTGATCGTGATGCCGCGCTCCTGCTCCTGCGCCATCCAGTCCATCGTGGCAGCGCCCTCGTGGGTCTCGCCCAGCTTGTGGCTCTTGCCCGTGTAGAACAGGACGCGCTCGGTCGTCGTCGTCTTACCGGCATCGATGTGCGCCATGATGCCGAAGTTGCGGTAGTCTTCGATCTTATGCGTGCGTGGCATTGTCGTCGCTCCGGCTCTTCGTCACCAGCGGTAATGCGAGAAGGCGCGGTTGGCCTCCGCCATCCGGTGCGTGTCTTCCCGCTTCTTGACAGCGGTGCCACGACTGTTGGCCGCGTCCAGCAACTCGCCGGACAGGCGCTCCACCATCGTGCGCTCGTTGCGGGCCCGCGCCGCGGCGATCAGCCAGCGGATGGCCAGCGCCTGACGGCGGTCCGGACGAACCTCGACGGGAACCTGGTACGTGGCACCACCGACGCGCCGCGAGCGAACCTCGACAGCCGGCATGACGTTTTCCAGCGCCTGATGGAACACCGAAACCGGATCCTGCTTGGCCCGGCTCTCGATCGCATCGAACGCACCATACACGATGCCCTCGGCAGCAGACTTCTTGCCGTGGTACATGACGGAGTTCATGAACTTCGAGATCACCAGATCACCGAACTTGGGATCCGGAATGATTTCGCGCTTTTCGGCTCTGTGGCGGCGAGACATCGGCTCGTCCTCACTCTTTCCAATCTATGCGTCCAGGAACAGCCCATGGACGGCTTGTTCGTCTCTGCGTCTCGCCCACACCAAAAGTGAGCGGAACACAAAGAGGCCCGATTATTTCGGCCTCTTCGCTCCATACTTCGAACGGCGCTGACGGCGAGCCGAGACACCCTGCGTGTCGAGCACACCGCGAAGGATGTGATAGCGCACGCCGGGAAGGTCCTTCACGCGGCCGCCACGGATCATGACCACCGAGTGTTCCTGAAGGTTGTGACCTTCGCCCGGAATATACCCGATGACCTCGAAGCCGTTCGTGAGCCGGATCTTCGCCACTTTACGCAGCGCCGAGTTCGGCTTCTTCGGCGTCGTCGTGTAGACGCGCGTGCACACACCGCGCTTCTGGGGGCAAGCCTCCATGGCCGGCGCCTTGTTGCGCTTCAACGGCGCCTTCCGCGGTTTGCGGATCAACTGGTTGATCGTCGGCATCGATCGCCTTCTTCAGCCCTGCGCCGACCCTTGTAGGCCGGACTTCCGGTTACAAAACAAGTCGGACCGACGCCCGATACAGCCGTCAGCCTCAACATGCAGAGGATCGCACCCTTAACGGACCCGATCTTGCTTCGCTGTTGTTCGTCCTATGACGAGCGTCAGTGTTTAGGCGTTAAAGGTCCAGCTCGTGTCGAGCCGAACGAAACGGGCCTACCACCTGCCGCGAAACGAGGCGGAACATATGCCCGGGCCCATGAGCCGTCAACCCCGTTCTCGTGCAATTTTAGCGCAAACCCCGCGTTCTCGGCGATATGATTGCACAGAATTCCGGCTGGGGAGCCGCCGGTCCCGGTTGCCACCCGCCCTCAGCCCCAGAATCAATCGAATCCAATCAGAATCGCGGACCGATGGAGAATCGACTCAGCCATGGAATGCGATGACGGCCACCTGCCCGTCGATGGCATTTCCGTAGGCTGAGGCGAAGGTCGGATCGTCGGGTTCGCCCTCGATGATTCCGATCCGATCGAGCTCGACGCGGACGAATCCCTGCCCGGCAAGGGCCTGCAGCGCCCTCTGCAGGCATTCCTCGTCATCGGCCGCGGTCAGGAGAACGTTGATCGCGATCGCCCCCGTCTCGTCGACATCGTCGCCGGGCGCCGGCTGATTCTCTTCGCGGAACGCCCGCCCGACCACGATATAGACCGTGGCGTCTTCGATCTCGGGTTCGCGACTCATGGCTACTCCTCGTTCCGGGCGCACGCTCGGTCATTGAGCCCCGGGCACCAGCTTCAGGGATGGTAATTCAATCCCAGCTCGAAATCGGCCCTGCAGCCCTTGATTCCATCGAAATTGTCGATCTGGCCGGCCAGGCTCAGCGAAGTGGTCTTCAGATTGATCCGCCCCGGATTCGTATCGGTGAGGCGCAGGCGCGGCCGTGTGCTGAAGAATTCGGTCGCCGTCCCGGTCGCGCCACCGACGACCTTCTTGAATCGATCGCCGAGCCTGCCTTTCGGCAGTTCGTAGCTCATCGCGTAGAACGGCTGCAGGAAGAACGACAGTCGCGTGCTCGACCCGTTGGTGCCGAGCCTGCGCGGCCGGTAGATGGCGTTGACGAATATCGGGTCGCCATAGCCCTTGGGGGCACAGGCCGCCGTGAAGTTCTTGAGATACCCGCTGCCGCGATATTCCACTTCTTCGGCCCCCGCGGACGTCGCGGTCACGGCGAGCATGGTGAGCCCGACGACGGCCGCGGACAGGGTCTTCGAGCGTGCACGGCTTTTGGGTGTCGACTGCATGATACAATGATCTCTCGAAATCCGACGCGAAAATGGCATGACCCGACCTTTTGCCGACTGTTACGTGCCAATCGTCGGCTGCGCGGATACTAACCGAAAGCGGCTTTAAGACCAGTAAAGCCGGATATGAAACGGGCCGGTCCTTACGAACCGGCCCGCTTTCTCGTCTATAGCGGCGAACCGCGAATGGCTGGTGCGGCCGGGCGCTTACTCCGCCGGGATACCGCTTTCCTCGCCAGCCAGGCTGCCGGCCTCGATACCGGCCTGCTGCTCGCGGCTCTCCACGATCAGGTCGTCGCGATGCGTCGCGACCTGCCGCATCTTGCTCATCACCGAACCGGTGCCCGCCGGAATCAGGCGGCCAACGATGACGTTCTCCTTGAGGCCTTCCAGGTTGTCCACCTTGCCCTGCACCGACGCTTCGGTGAGCACACGGGTGGTTTCCTGGAACGACGCCGCGGAGATGAAGCTGCGGGTCTGCAGGCTCGCCTTGGTGATGCCGAGCAGAACGGGCGAGCCGACCGGCGGCTTCTTGCCCTCTTCCACCAGCCGTTCGGCGGTTTCCTGCATCTCGATCTGGTCGACCTGCTCACCCGTGAGGAAGTCGGAATCGCCGGGATCGGAGATTTCGACCTTCTGCAGCATCTGCCGGACGATCACCTCGATATGCTTGTCGTTGATCGACACGCCCTGCAGCCGGTAGACCTCCTGGATCTCGTTGACCAGATAGGCCGCCAGCTCTTCGACGCCCTTGATCGCGAGGATATCGTGCGGCGCAGGGTTGCCATCGAGGATGTACTCGCCCTTCTCGATGTGGTCGCCTTCCTGGACATACAGGTGGCGGCCCTTCGGGATGAGGTACTCGCGCGCCTCATCGCCTTCCTCCGTCGGGTCGATGCGGATACGGCGCTTGTTCTTGTAGTCACGCTCGAAACGCACCGTGCCAGAGATTTCGGCGATGATGGCGTGGTCCTTCGGACGCCTGGCCTCGAACAGTTCGGCGACGCGCGGCAGACCGCCCGTGATGTCACGGGTCTTGGCGCTTTCCAGCGTGATACGCGCCAG
Source organism: Microbaculum marinisediminis (assembly GCF_025397915.1). NCBI lineage: Bacteria > Pseudomonadati > Pseudomonadota > Alphaproteobacteria > Hyphomicrobiales > Tepidamorphaceae > Microbaculum > Microbaculum marinisediminis. Next base: position 11,299 of record NZ_JALIDZ010000018.1, on the reverse strand, counting down.
AACGTCACCCGCCTTCACCGTCTCGCCGGGCTCCACCGTCATCACGGTGTCGACGGCCAGAAGGTAGCGGGCATCGCCGCCGCGCGACAGCTTCTTCACGTCGCCGTCCTTGTCCTTGATGACAAGGGCCGGCTTCAGATCGGCACCACGCTGTGTCGTACGCCAGTCGATGACCACGCGCTTGGTGATACCGGTCGACTCGTCGGCGGTTTCGGCAAGCGAAGCGCCTTCGACCAGATCCTCGAAGCCGACCACTCCGTCCACCTCGGTGATGATCGGGCGGGTATACGGATCCCACTCGGCCAGGCGCTGGCCGCGCTGGACCTGGTCTCCGTCGTCGACCCTGAGGCGCGTACCGTAGTTGAGCCGGTGCACGGCGCGCTCGTTGCCTTCGCCGTCGACGATCACCAGAGACACCGAACGGCCCATGACGATCAGCGTGCCCTCGGAATCGCGCACGACGTTGCGGTTCTTCAGCTGAACCGTCCCGTCGAAGTTCGATTCGATAAAGGACTGCTCGGCGATCTGCGCCGTGCCGCCGATGTGGAACGTGCGCATGGTGAGCTGGGTGCCCGGCTCGCCGATCGACTGCGCCGCGATGACGCCGACCGCTTCGCCCTGGTTGACAGGGGTTCCGCGCGCCAGGTCACGGCCATAACAGGCCGCGCAGACACCATTGCGGGTCTCGCAGGTGAGGACCGAGCGAATCTTCAGCTCCTGAAGCTGCGCGGCCTCGATCGCCTCGACGTGACGCTCCTCGATAATCACGCCGGCCTTGACGATCACCTCGTCGGTCGACGGATCGATGACGTCCTCGACTGCGGTACGGCCAAGCACGCGCTGGCCGAGCGACACGATCACCTCACCGGCGTCTACGACGGCGGTCATGGAGATGCCCTTGTCGGAACCGCAATCGAACTCGGTGATGATCGAGTCCTGCGCAACGTCGACGAGGCGACGCGTCAGATAACCCGAGTTCGCCGTCTTCAGCGCGGTATCGGCCAGTCCCTTGCGGGCGCCGTGGGTCGAGTTGAAGTACTCGAGAACCGACAGGCCTTCCTTGAAGTTCGAGATGATCGGGCTCTCGATGATCTCGCCCGACGGCTTGGCCATCAGGCCGCGCATGCCAGCGAGCTGCTTCATCTGCGCCGGAGAACCACGCGCCCCGGAGTGCGCCATCATGTAGATCGAGTTGATGGGCTTCTCGCGACCGTTCTTGTCGTCGACCTGAACCGCGGAGATACGCGCCATCATTTCGTCGGCGACGCGATCGGTGCACTTCGCCCAGGCATCGACGACCTTGTTATACTTCTCGCCCTGCGTGATGAGGCCGTCGTTGTACTGCTGCTCGTATTCCTTGGCGAGCTGACGGGTCTCGTCGACGAGCTTTTCCTTCGTGTCCGGAATAACCATGTCGTCCTTGCCGAAGGAAATGCCGGCAAGACAGGCGTGCTTGAAGCCGAGCGCCATGATCCGGTCGCAGAAGATCACAGTCTCCTTCTGCCCGCAGTGGCGGTAGACGGTGTCGATCGCGTTGGAGATCTCCTTCTTGGTGAGCAGCTTGTTGACCACCTCGAAGGGCACCGCCACGTTCTTCGGCAGAAGCTGCCCAAGCAGCATGCGGCCCGGCGTGGTGTCGTAGATCTTCGACACCGGGTTGCCGTCCTCGTCGACGCCGATGTAGCGCCCCTTGATCTTGGCGTGCAGCGTCACCGCTTTCGCGTTCAGGGCGTGCTCGAGCTCACCGATCGAGGCGAATACCATACCCTCGCCCGGTTCGTTCTCGCGCTCCTGCGACACGTAGTAGAGGCCGAGCACGATATCCTGCGACGGCACGATGATCGGCGAGCCGTTGGCCGGGTGCAGGATGTTGTTGGTCGACATCATCAGCACGCGGGCTTCGAGCTGGGCTTCCAGAGACAGCGGTACGTGCACCGCCATCTGGTCGCCGTCGAAGTCGGCGTTGAACGCCGCGCAGACGAGCGGATGCAGCTGGATCGCCTTGCCCTCGATGAGGGTCGGCTCGAACGCCTGGATGCCGAGCCGGTGAAGCGTCGGCGCGCGGTTCAGCATGACCGGGTGCTCGCGGATCACCTCGTCGAGGATATCCCAGACCTCCGGCTTCTCCTTCTCGACCAGCTTCTTTGCCTGCTTAACGGTCGACGACAGGCCCTTGGCCTCCAGGCGCGAGTAAATGAACGGCTTGAACAGCTCCAGCGCCATCTTCTTCGGCAGGCCGCACTGATGCAGCTTCAGCTCGGGACCGACCACGATCACCGACCGACCCGAGTAGTCGACGCGCTTGCCGAGCAGGTTCTGACGGAAACGGCCCTGCTTGCCCTTCAACATGTCGGCGAGCGACTTGAGCGGCCGCTTGTTCGCGCCGGTGATGACGCGTCCACGCCGGCCGTTGTCGAACAGCGCGTCGACGGACTCCTGCAGCATCCGCTTCTCGTTACGGATGATGATGTCGGGCGCGCGCAGCTCGATCAGGCGCTTCAGGCGGTTGTTCCGGTTGATGACGCGCCGGTACAGGTCGTTCAGGTCCGACGTCGCGAACCGGCCACCGTCAAGCGGGACCAGCGGGCGCAGATCGGGCGGAATCACCGGGACGATCGTCATGATCATCCATTCGGGCCGGTTGCCGGACTCGGTGAACGACTCGATGAGCTTCAACCGCTTTGCGAGCTTCTTGGGCTTAAGCTCCGTCGTAGACTCGGCAATTTCCTGCCGCAGGTCCTCGCTCAGCTTGTGCAGGTCGAGCGCCATCAGCATGTCGCGGATCGCCTCGGCGCCGATCTGCGCGGTAAACGCGTCCTCGCCGAACTGATCCTGGAAGTCGAGATACTCCTCCTCGGTGAGAAGCTGGCCGTACTTGAGCGCGGTCAGGCCCGGCTCGGTGACGACGTAGTTCTCGAAATAGAGGATGCGCTCGAGATCCTTGAGCGTCATGTCGAGGATCATGCCGATGCGGCTCGGCAGCGACTTCAGGAACCAGATGTGCGCGACCGGCGCGGCCAGTTCGATGTGGCCCATGCGCTCGCGGCGCACCCGCGACAGGGTGACCTCGACGCCGCACTTCTCGCAGATGATGCCTTTGTACTTCATGCGCTTGTACTTGCCGCACAAGCACTCGTAATCCTTGATCGGACCGAAGATGCGGGCGCAGAACAGGCCGTCCCGCTCCGGCTTGAACGTCCGGTAGTTGATCGTCTCCGGCTTCTTGATCTCGCCGAACGACCACGACTTGATCTTCTCCGGGCTCGCCAGCGAGATCCGGATCTGATCGAACGTCTGCTGCGGCGCCGTCGGGTTGAAGAGGTTGAGGACTTCCTGGTTCATGTCCTGCTCCCTTTGGGCCGTCCGGGGCAGCTTGCGCCCCGGACCGGCGGAGATTTCGAAATAATGCGAGACCGATACATGCCGAGCGTTATTCGGCGGCATCCGCCGGCGGCGGCAACATCGGCCCGGCCGGCGCGGGAACATCCTGCGGACGGCTGGTGATCAGTTCGACGTTGAGGCCGAGCGACCGCATTTCCTTGACGAGCACGTTGAACGACTCGGGGATGCCCGCCTCGAACGTATCGTCACCGCGAACGATGGCTTCGTAAACCTTCGTGCGGCCGGCGACGTCGTCCGACTTCACGGTCAGCATTTCCTGCAAGGTATAAGCAGCGCCGTACGCTTCCAGCGCCCACACCTCCATTTCACCGAAACGCTGGCCGCCGAACTGGGCCTTGCCGCCCAGCGGCTGCTGGGTCACGAGGCTGTAGGGGCCGATCGAACGGGCGTGGATCTTGTCGTCCACGAGGTGATGCAACTTGAGCATGTAGATGTAGCCCACAGTCACCTTGCGGTCGAACGGCTCACCCGAACGTCCGTCGTACAGCGTCACCTGCCCCGAACCGTCGAGACCGGCCATCTCAAGCATGTCGACGATGTCGGGCTCGTGGGCACCGTCGAAAACCGGCGTCGCAATCGGCACACCGTTTCTCAGGTTGCCGCCGAGCTCGACCAGACCGTCCTCCTCGAGCGAGGCGACGGTCTCGTCCTTGCCATAGATCTTCGTGAACGCGCTCTTCAGTGAATTGGCATCATGGCTCTGGCGATAGGCCTCGACAGCCTGGCCAATCTGTTTGCCCAGGCCCGCGCAGGCCCAACCCAGATGCGTCTCGAGGATCTGACCGACGTTCATGCGGCTCGGCACGCCGAGCGGGTTAAGCACGATATCGACATGCGTGCCGTCGTCGAGGAACGGCATGTCCTCGATCGGCATGATGCGGCTGACGACACCCTTGTTGCCGTGGCGCCCGGCCATCTTGTCGCCCGGCTGCAGCTTGCGCTTCACGGCGACGAAGACCTTGACCATCTTCATCACGCCGGGCGGCAGCTCGTCGCCGCGCTGCAGCTTCTCGACCTTGTCCAGGAACCGCTGCTCCAGCCGCTTCTTGGACTCGTCGTACTGCTTGCGCAGAGCCTCGACCTCGGACATCGCCGCTTCGTCGGCGAGACCGAACTGCCACCACTGCGACCGCGGCAGCTCGCCGAGGAGGTCCGTGGTGATCTTGGTGTCCTTCTTGACGCCCTTCGGTCCGCTCGCGGCGACCTTGCCAACCAGCATGTCGCTCAGACGACCGAACACGTTGCGATCGAGGATCGCCTGTTCGTCGTCGCGGTCCTTTGCGAGCCGTTCGATCTCCTCGCGTTCGATGGCGATCGCGCGCTCGTCCTTGTCGACGCCGTGGCGGTTGAACACCCGCACCTCGACGATCGTGCCGGTCACACCGGGCGGCACGCGCAGGGAGGTGTCGCGCACGTCCGAAGCCTTCTCACCGAAGATGGCGCGCAGAAGCTTCTCTTCCGGCGTCATCGGGCTCTCGCCTTTCGGCGTGATCTTGCCGACCAGGATGTCGCCGGCGTTCACCTCGGCGCCGATATAGACGATGCCCGCCTCGTCGAGGTTCTTCAGAGCCTCTTCCGACACGTTCGGGATATCGCGCGTGATCTCCTCCGGCCCGAGCTTGGTGTCGCGGGCCATCACCTCGAATTCCTCGATGTGGATCGAGGTGAAGATGTCGTCGCGCACGACGCGCTCGGACAAGAGAATGGAGTCCTCGAAGTTGTAGCCCATCCACGGCATGAACGCGACGAGCACGTTGCGGCCCAGAGCCAGCTCGCCCAGATCGGTCGAAGGACCGTCGGCGATGATGTCGCCCTTGGCCACCACGTCACCGACCCGCACCAGCGGACGCTGGTTGATGCAGGTATTCTGGTTGGAGCGCTGGAACTTCATCAGACGGTAGATATCGACGCCGGACTTGGTCGGATCGAGATCCCCCGTCGCACGGATGACGATACGGGTAGCGTCGACCTGGTCGATGACGCCCGCACGCCGAGCCGAGATCGCCGCACCGGAGTCATGGGCGACGACAGCCTCCATGCCGGTGCCGACCAGCGGCGCCTCCGCCTTGACCAGCGGCACAGCCTGCCGCTGCATGTTCGAGCCCATGAGCGCGCGGTTCGCGTCGTCGTTCTCGAGGAACGGAATGAGCGCCGCGGCGACCGAAACGAGCTGCTTCGGCGACACGTCCATGTAGTCCACCTTGTCCGGCGTCACCATGACGACGTCGCCGGCGTGGCGGCAGACCACTAGGTCCTCGACGAACTGGCCCTTGTTGTCGAGCTCGGCGTTGGCCTGGCCGATGTGGTGGCGGGCCTCCTCCATCGCCGACAGATAGACGACCTCGTCGGTGACCTGGCCGTCCTTCACCTTGCGATACGGAGCCTCGATGAAGCCGTACTTGTTGACACGGGCAAAGGTGGCCAGCGAGTTGATCAGACCGATGTTCGGACCTTCCGGCGTTTCGATCGGGCAGATGCGGCCGTAGTGCGTCGGATGCACGTCGCGCACCTCGAAGCCGGCGCGCTCGCGCGTCAGACCGCCCGGGCCAAGTGCCGACAGGCGGCGCTTGTGGGTGATCTCCGACAGCGGGTTCGTCTGGTCCATGAACTGCGACAGCTGCGAGGAGCCGAAGAATTCGCGCACCGCGGCGGCGGCCGGCTTGGCGTTGATCAGATCCTGCGGCATCGCCGTGTCGATCTCGACCGAGCTCATGCGCTCTTTGATCGCCCGCTCCATGCGCAGCAGGCCGATCCGGTACTGGTTCTCCATCAGCTCGCCGACCGAACGCACCCTGCGATTGCCGAGGTTGTCGATGTCGTCGATCTCGCCCTTGCCGTCGCGCAGGTCCACCAGCGTCTTGATGACCGCCAGGATGTCCTCCTTGCGCAGGACACGGACCGTATCGGGGCAATCCAGCTCCAGGCGGATGTTCATCTTCACGCGGCCGACCGCGGAGAGGTCGTACCGCTCCGGATCGAAGAACAGCGAGTTGAACATCGCCTCCGCCGTCTCGATCGTCGGCGGCTCGCCCGGGCGCATCACCCGGTAGATATCGAACAGCGCGTCCTCGCGGGTGTCGTTCTTGTCGACGGCCAGCGTGTTGCGAATGAACGGGCCGGTATTGACGTGGTCGATGTCGAGCACGTTGATCGTATCGACACCGGCCTCGGCCAGCGCCACGAGCACATCGGCGGTGATCTCGTCGCCCGCCTCGGCGTAGATCTCGCCGGTCTGCATGTTGACCATGTCGTTGGCCAGGTACATGCCGACCATCTCCTCGTCGGAGATCTTCAGCGCCTTCAGGCCCTTTTCGGACAGGTCGCGCGCCTTGCGGACGGTCAGCTTCTTGCCCGCTTCCCAGACGACCTTGCCGCTGTCGGCGTCGACGAGATCGGCCGTCGCCTTCATACCGCGCATGCTCATCGGGTCGAACGGCCGGCGCCAGCCGCCGTTCTTCATCTGGGTCAGCTCGATGTGGTTGAAGAACGTCGACAGGATCTCTTCCGGATCGAGGCCGAGCGCCAGCAGCAGCGTCGTCACCGGCAGCTTGCGCCGGCGGTCGATACGCGCATGGACGATATCCTTGGCGTCGAACTCGATGTCGAGCCAGGAGCCGCGATAGGGGATGATGCGGGCGGCGAACAGAAGCTTGCCCGACGAATGGGTCTTGCCCTTGTCGTGGTCGAAGAACACGCCCGGGGAACGGTGCATCTGCGAGACGATGACGCGCTCGGTGCCGTTGATGATGAAGGTGCCGTTCTCCGTCATCAGTGGCATGTCGCCCATATAGACGTCCTGCTCCTTGATGTCCTTGACGGACTTCGCGCCGGTGTCCTCGTCGACATCGAATACGATCAGGCGCAGCGTCACCTTGAGCGGCGCGGCGAACGTCATGCCGCGCTGGCGGCACTCGTCGACGTCGTACTTCGGCGGTTCGAACTCGTAGCGCACGAATTCGAGCTGCGCGGTCTCGGCAAAATCCTTGATGGGGAAAACCGAGTCGAAAACCGCCTGCAGACCGCTGTCGTCGCGACCACCCTCCGGCTCGTCGACCTGCAGGAAGTAGTCATAGGACGCCTTCTGCACCTCGATCAGGTTGGGGAGAGCGGCGACTTCCCGGATTTTCCCGAAAGTCTTGCGAACACGCTTGCGGCCGGTGAAGCTCTGCGCCATCGTCGATCCTCTTAGTCGTTCCCGAACGGCTCGCCAAAGGGCCCCTGACGGGCCCCATCTCGGGCCATCTGGGGAGACGTTCTAATGCCTCTTTTCCATCCTGGCGGCGTCCTGCCGCCCGGAGACGGGTTTGGCCGCGGCGTACAGCCGCGGCCTCCCCAACATCGATCCACCGAAAAAACGCATCGGCGGCCTTCGAATAGCCAGCGCCGAAAAGCGCCGTCTACTCAAGGATTTACTTAAGCTCGACGGTCGCGCCTGCGGCCTCGAGCTTGCCCTTGATCTCCTCGGCCTCGGCCTTGGCCGCGCCTTCCTTGACCGGCTTCGGCGCGCCTTCGACGAGGTCCTTGGCTTCCTTCAGGCCAAGACCCGTGATGGCACGGACTTCCTTGATCACGTTGATCTTCTGGGCGCCAGCGGACGCCAGGATCACGTCGAACTCGGTCTTCTCTTCGGCGGCAGCCGCTTCACCACCACCGGCACCGGCGACAGCAGCGACGGCAACCGGAGCGGCCGCGGAGACGCCCCACTTCTCTTCGAGCATCTTCGAAAGCTCAGCCGCCTCGAGGACGGTGAGGGAGGAAAGCTCGTCAACGATCTTCGACAGATCAGCCATTTTTCAATTCCTTTCGGTTCGAACCTGTTTGAACGGTTGGCCTTCAGGCCGCCTCACCTTGTTCGGCACGCGCCGCAAGCACCCGCGCAACCTGCCCGCCTGGCGCGGCGAGCACCTGCGCAACCCGGGTCGCCGGCGTACTGATCATGCCGACGAGCCTTGCCCTCAGTTCATCGAGCGACGGCAGCGTCGCCAATGACTTCACGCCTTCCGGGTCGAGGGCCGTGGCACCCATCGAGCCGCCAAGAATCACCAGCTTCTGGTTGGTCTTGGCGAAATCGACGGCAACCTTCGGGGCAGCCACCGGATCGTCGGAATAGGCGATCACGGTGGGACCCTTCAGCAGGTCGCCGATATGGGCGATCTCGGTTCCCTCGAGCGCGAGCTTGGCAAGGCGGTTCTTGGCCACTTTCACCTTGCCCCCGGCCTCGCGCATGCGGCCCCGAAAAGCCGTCATTTCCGAAACCGAGAGACCGGCGTAGTGGGCCACGACGACCACACCCGTGTTTTGAAACACGTCGTGGAGTGTCGCGACGAGCTCAGACTTTGCAGCTCTGTCCACCTGCTCTCTCCAATCTGGCGGCGATTGTCCGCCGCCGGGTTGTCCTTGCCGCCCGGGAGTGCCGCTTGAAGACGGTTCCAGGACGACGCTCGCGTTCCTGTCCCGTCCCGGCGGCCCGATGTCGGGTCCACGAGGACAACGAGGTCCGAACCGGATGTCCGGTTCATTCCCGTCTATGCTGGCTCCGTATGGACTTAAGCCCCCGGGAAATCTTCCCGAGAGCACCGGCAGTCTTGGACAGGTACCGGGCCTGCCGGCGAACCGCCAGGCCCGTACTCCCCGCCCGGTCGCCCGGACGGAAACTTAATATGCCGTCGCGCCTTAGACGCCGGCCGTCACGCTCGACGTTTCGACGTGCACGCCCGGCCCCATGGTCGAAGACACGGCCAGCCGCTGGAAATAGGTGCCCTTGGCGCCCGACGGCTTGGCCTTGATCACGGCGTCGACGAACGCACGGATATTCTCGATCAGCTTGTCGTCGCCGAAGCTCGCCTTGCCTACGCCGGCCTGGATGATCCCGGCCTTCTCGACACGGAATTCGACGGCGCCGCCCTTCTGCTCCTTGACGGCCGACGCAACGTCTGGCGTGACCGTGCCAACCTTCGGGTTCGGCATCAGGCCGCGCGGACCCAGGACCTTACCCAGACGGCCGACCAGCGGCATCATGTCCGGCGTGGCGATGCAGCGGTCGAAGTTGATCTCGCCCTTCTGCACCTGCTCGACCAAGTCCTCCGCTCCGACCACGTCGGCACCGGCGGCCTTGGCCTCGTCGGCCTTGTCGCCCTTGGCGAACACGGCCACACGCACCGAACGACCGGTGCCGTTCGGGAGCTGGCAGACGCCGCGGACCATCTGGTCGGCATGACGCGGGTCGACACCCAGGTTGATCGCCACCTCGATGGTCTCGTCGAACTTCGCCGTGGCGCGCTCCCTGACCATCTTCACCGCGTCCGACAGCGCCACCAGCGTGCGCGGATCGACGCCCTCACGGGCCTTGCGAATACGCTTTCCTGATTTGGCCATGACGCTTATCCCTGAACCTCGAGGCCCATCGATCGGGCAGAACCTTCGATGATCTTCATCGCCGCCTCGACGTCGTTGGCGTTCAGATCCTTCATCTTCGCTTCGGCGATCTCGCGCACCTGATCCCGGGTGACCGAGCCGGCCTTGTCGCGGCCTGGCGTCGCGGAGCCCTTGTTGAGCTTCGCTGCCTGCTTCAGGAAATGGGCCGCCGGTGGCGTCTTGACCTCGAAGGTGAAGGACTTGTCCTGATAGATCGTGATGACCGTCGGACAGGGCGCGCCCTTCTCCATCTCCTGCGTATGGGCGTTGAACGCCTTGCAGAATTCCATGATGTTCAGACCGCGCTGGCCGAGCGCGGGACCGATCGGGGGCGACGGCGTTGCCGCACCCGCCGGAACCTGAAGCTTCAGGTAGCCGATAATCTTCTTTGCCATTCTCTCACCTCTCCGCGCCGCGCATCGCGACGACGTTGGCGTTGCGTGGTCCGATCATGGACGGTTGGCAGCCGCCCCGATCTCCCACAATCCAAAGCAGGTCAAAGCTTCTCGACCTGCCCGTACTCCAGCTCCACCGGGGTCGCCCGGCCAAAAATGGACACGGCCACCTTGAGCCGCGCCCGTTCCTCGTCCACCTCTTCGACGACACCGTTGAAGGAGGCGAACGGACCGTCGGCGACGCGCACCTGCTCGCCGATGTCGAAATGCACGGACGGTTTCGGCCGCTCGATGCCTTCCTGCACCTGCTGCACGATCCGTTGAGCCTCTGCGTCGGAAATCGGCGTCGGCTTGTTGTCGGCTCCCAGGAAGCCAGTGACCTTCGGGGTGTTCTTGATCAGATGGTATGCGTCGTCGGTCATGTCCATACGAACCAGGACATAACCGGGAAAAAACTTGCGTTCCGTGTCGATCTTCCGGCCGCGCCGCACCTCGACGACCTTCTCGGTCGGCACGAGGATTTCCTCGAACCTCTCGGCAAGACCCGTGGCCTCAGCCTTCTCTCGAATGGCCTCGGCGACCTTCTTTTCGAAGTTCGAGTAGGTGTGGACGATGTACCAGCGCATGGCCATGGGTCCTGCTCCTCTCAGCTAGTTCCGAGCAGGAAACCGACGCCGAACGCCAGGATCTGGTCCGCCGCCAGGAAGAAAAGGCTGGCGAGCGTGACCATGATGAACACCATAACGGTGGTGATCATCGTCTCGCGACGGCTCGGCCAGGTCACTTTGCGCCCTTCGGCGCGGACCTGCTGAATGAACTCGAAGGGGTTCGTTTTCGCCATGACCTGTTCGTGTTTCGCCCGGCCAAGCCGGTCATCGTGCCCGTTTCTTGGATTGGCAGGAGTGGAGGGACTCGAACCCCCAACCCCCGGTTTTGGAGACCGGTGCTCTAGCCAGTTGAGCTACACTCCTAATCCCACGGGCCTGCCGCTATTCGATGATCTTGGATACGACGCCGGCGCCGACGGTGCGGCCGCCCTCGCGAATGGCGAAGCGCAGACCGTCCTCCATGGCGATCGGCACGATCAG
>NZ_JALIDZ010000017.1 GCF_025397915.1 Microbaculum marinisediminis | reverse complement strand
CCCCGGCCGGTTCCGCCTTTACTTGACGAGCGGGCAGCCGCCTTCCTCGATCGGACGGAACGCCTGTTCCGCCGGCGTCGTGGAAACGGTCTCGTAGTAGTCCCACGGGCCTTCCGATTCCGCCGGGGTCTTCACGCGGAACAGGTAGGAGTTGTGGATGTGGCGGCCGTCGGGGCGCACCTGACCCTCGCCGAACACGGGATCGCTGCTCGGCATTTCCTTCATCTTCGCGATGACGGCCCCGGCCTCCTTGTCGCCGAGCGCGGCGACGGCCTTCAGGTAGTGAAGGACGCTCGAGTAGACGCCGGCCTGGATCATGGTCGGCTTCTTGCCGGTCTGTTCCTCGAAGCGCGCCGACCATGCGCGCGTGTCGTCGTTCAGGTCCCAGTAGAAGCTGGAGGTCAGCAGCAGGCCCTGCGCCTGGTCGAGGCCGAGGGCATGGATGTCGCTGATGAAGACCAGCAGGCCGGCGAGCGACTGGCCGGCCTGGGTGATGCCGAACTCGGAGGCCTGCTTGATCGAGTTGATGGTGTCGCCGCCGGCATTGGCCAGACCGATGACCTTGGCGCCCGACGACTGGCCCTGGAGCAGGAAGGACGAGAAGTCGGTGCCGGGGAAGGGCGTGCGCACGGATCCGACGATCTTGCCGCCGCTTGCCTCGACGACGGCCGAGGTGTCGCGCTCCAGCGCATGGCCGAAGGCGTAGTCCGCGGTCATGAAGAACCAGGTGTCGCCGCCGCTTTCCACGACCGCGCGACCGGTGCCGTTGGCGAGCTGCCAGGTGTCGTAGGTCCAGTGGATCGTGTTGGGCGAGCAGGCGGCGCCCGTCAGGTCGGAGGTGGCCGCGCCGGAGTTCAGGAAGACCTTGTTGGCCTCGCGGGTGATGTCGTTGATGGCGAGCGCCACCGACGAGGTCGGCACGTCGACGATGGCGTCGACATTCTCCGTGTCGTACCACTGCCGGGCGATGGTGGAGCCGACGTCCGGCTTGTTCTGATGGTCGGCCGAGACGATCTCGACAGTAAGTCCGTTCGCCGCCGGGTCGAAGTCCTCGACCGCCATGCGCGCGGCGACCGCCGACCCTTCGCCGGCGACATCGGCGTAGATCCCCGAGCGGTCGTTGAGGACGCCGATCTTGACGTCCACCGCATAGGCCGGAACCGCGAATGCGGCGACGGCAACGGCGCCCAGAAGAATCTCCTTGTACGTCATGTCTTACACTCCTCCTTGGTGCGGCGCCCGGGGCGCCTTTCTTGATTCAGACGCCCAGATAGGCGTGCAGTTTCTCGATGTTGGCATCGAGTTCGTCGTTCAGGATCTGGTCGACGACCTTGCCCTGCTCGACGACGTAGTGGCGATCGGCGACGGTGGCGGCGAAGCGGAAGTTCTGCTCCACCAGGATGATCGTGAAGCCTTCCGCCTTCAGCCGCTCGATCGTCCGGCCGATCTGCTGGATAATGACGGGCGCCAAACCCTCGGTCGGCTCGTCGAGCAGCAGCGTCTTGGCGCCGGTGCGCAGAATCCGGCCGATCGCCAGCATCTGCTGCTCGCCGCCGGACAGCTTCGTGCCCTGGCTCGACAGGCGCTCCCGCAGGTTCGGGAAGAGCTCGAAGATGCGCTCTACGGACATGCCGCCGGACTTGACCTGCGGCGGCAGCATCAGGTTCTCCTCGACCGACAGCGAGGAGAAGATGCCGCGCTCCTCCGGACAGTAGGCGATGCCGGCCCGGGCGATGGCGCGCGCCGGCAGGCCGATCGTCTCCCTGTCCTCGAAGGTCACTGATCCGGTGCGCTTCGCCAGGATGCCCATGATCGCCTTCAGCGTGGTCGTCTTGCCGGCGCCATTGCGGCCGAGCAGGGTCACGACCTCGCCCTCGTGCACGTCGAAGGTGACGCCGTGCAGAGCGTGGCTTTCGCCGTACCAGGCGTTGAGATCACGCACCGACAAAAGCGGTGCCTGGGCCGGGCGCGCCCGCGGCCGGTCGGCGAGTGCTGCGTCAGCCATGGCCGGCTCCGATATAGGCTTCGACGACATCGGGATCCTTCGAGACGGTCGCATAGTCGCCCTCGGCGAGCACCCGGCCGCGCGCCAGCACGGTGATCGTGTCGGACAGCGAGGAGACGACCGAAAGGTTGTGCTCGACCATCAGCACCGTGCGGTTGGCGGCGACGCGCTTGATCAGCGCGGAGATGCGGTCGACGTCCTCGTGGCTCATGCCGGCCATCGGCTCGTCGAGCAGCAGCATTTCCGGATCGAGCGCCAGCGTGGTGGCGATCTCCAATGCGCGCTTGCGGCCATAGGACAGCTCGCCGGCATGGACGCCGGCGAATTCGGACAGGCCGACCTCGCCGAGCAGTTCGGCGGCCCGCGCATCGAAGCCGCCCAGCACCCGCTCGGACCGCCAGAAATCGTAGGAGTCACCGCGCTGGCGCTGCAGCGCGATGCGGACGTTCTCGAGCGCGGTGAGGTTGGGGAAGACGGCGGAGATCTGGAAGGAGCGCACGAGGCCCATGCGCGCGATGTCGGCCGGCGACAGGGCGGTGATGTCCGTGCCCTTGTAGGTGATCGTTCCGCGCGTCGGCGACAGGAACTTGGTCAGGAGATTGAAGCAGGTGGTCTTGCCTGCTCCGTTCGGCCCGATGAGCGCGTGTATCGTGCCCTGCCTCACGTTCAGGTCGACGCCGTCGACGGCGAAGAAGCCCTTGAACTCCTTCGTCAGGTCGCGCGCCGACAGAATGATGGCATCTGTCATGCGTAAGCCGTTTCCTCCTCGACGCTTCGTTCGCGGCGAGGCACAGGCTTATTGAGGGTCTCCCCATGACCCCACCCTTCGTGCCGCACCTTAGTCCAAGCGCACTTATTGACTGAATGAATGCACGAGCGGGGGGCATATGCAAGGCCGTATTCGGGCCCGACCGGCATCGGCAACCCGTTGGCGTAGTTAATTTAACCGGCGATGTATTGCCTGGCTTCAGGTCGACGGCTGCCGGGCCGGGAACCAGTGCGCCGTCCGGTTGGCGAAGGCGACCAGCGACAGCATCACCGGCACTTCGATCAGCACGCCGACGACGGTGGCGAGGGCGGCGCCGGAGCCGAAGCCGAACAGGCTGATGGCGGCGGCGACCGCCAGTTCGAAGAAGTTGCTGGCGCCGATCAGGGCGGAGGGAGCGGCGATGCAATGGACCTCGCCGGTAGCGCGATTGAGCAGGTAGCCGAGGCCGAAGATAAAATAGGTCTGCAGCAGGATCGGCACGGCCAGCAGCACGATGATGAACGGCTGCGCCAGGATCTGCTCGCCCTGGAAGGCGAACAGCAGCACCAGCGTCGCCAGCAGGGCGAGCACGGATACCGGCTGGAGCCGCGCCAGGAAGGCGGCGAACGTGGCCTCGCCGCGGCGCAGGACGGCACGGCGCAGGACCTGGGCGATGACCACCGGTACGACGATGTAGAGGACCACCGAGAGGACCAGCGTGTCCCACGGCACGATGATCGCCGACAGCCCGAGCAGCAGCGCCACGATCGGCGCGAAGGCGAACACCATGATCGCGTCGTTCAGGGCGACCTGGGACAGGGTGAAATGCGGCTCGCCCCTGGTCAGGTTGCTCCAGACGAAGACCATCGCGGTGCAGGGGGCGGCGCCCAGCAGGATGAGCCCGGCGATATAGCTGTCGACCTGATCCGCGGGCAGGAGCGGGCGAAACAGCCAGCCGATGAACAGCCATCCCAGCAGCGCCATCGTGAACGGCTTCACCGCCCAGTTCATGAACAGCGTGACGCCGATGCCGCGCCAGTGCTCGGCGACCCCGGACAGGGCGGCGAAGTCGATCTTCACCAGCATCGGGATGATCATCAGCCAGATCAGCACGGCGACCGGCAGGTTGACGTGCGCGACCTCCATCGAGCCGAGCGCCCGCGCGAAATCGGGAAAGACGTGGCCGAGCGCGACGCCGACGACGATGCACAGGGCGACCCAGAGGGTCAGGTAGCGTTCGAAGAGCGTCATGGCGGGGCGTCCGGGCTGTATTCGGTCGGGGGAGGGCGTTCGTTTGGTGAGTTCTTGCGTGGCGATGGTCGTTCGGGGGCGGTTCAGGCCGGCGTATCGCCGGCGCCCGGCTTGCCGATATCGCGCAGGTGCTGCTGCAGCGTCAGCCGGTCGAGCGAGGAGAACGGCAGGTTGACGAAGATCGAGAGGCGCTGGTGCAGCATCCGGTAGGTCTCGGCGAAGGCGGCCCGCCTGACGGCTTCGCTGCCGGTGGCGGCGGCCGGATCGGGCACGCCCCAGTGGGCCGACATGGGCTGGCCGGGCCAGACCGGGCAGGCTTCGCCCGCCGCGTCGTCGCAGACGGTGAAGACGAAATCGAGCTGCGGCGCATCGGCTCCGGCGAATTCGTCCCACGATTTCGACCGCAGGTCGTCGACGGGATGGTTCAGGCCCTTCAACAGGTCGAGCGTGTAAGGGTGGACGGCGCCTTTGGGGTGGCTGCCGGCGGACAGGGCGGTGAATCGCGGACTGCCGATCCGGTTCAGGATCGCCTCGGCGATGATGGAGCGGGCGGAATTGCCGGTGCACAGAAACAGCACGGTGTAGCGATCGGCGCTCATTCGGTTACCTCGCAAACGGGGGAGTCGGCGCAGTTCTGGGCGATCGCGTCGGACAGGCCGCCGCAGATCT
This sequence comes from Microbaculum marinisediminis, assembly GCF_025397915.1. Classification (NCBI taxonomy): domain Bacteria; kingdom Pseudomonadati; phylum Pseudomonadota; class Alphaproteobacteria; order Hyphomicrobiales; family Tepidamorphaceae; genus Microbaculum; species Microbaculum marinisediminis. The sequence goes on along the minus strand of NZ_JALIDZ010000017.1, from coordinate 13,701 downwards.
CGGGATGGCCGTCGCAGCAGTCCTCGGTCAGATGCACCATCAGCCGCCGCATCTCCTCGATCGCCACCGCGTAGAAGATGTTGCGGCCACGCCGCCAGCTGGTGACGAGGCCGGCCTGCTCGAGCTGGGCGACATGGAAGGTGAAGGCCGAGGGCCGCAGGTCGCAGGCCCGGGCGAGCGCGCCTGCCGGCATGCCCGACGGGCCGGCCCGCATGAGCGTGCGGAACAGGGTGAGGCGGTGGGTCTGGCCCAGGGCGGCAAGACGGGTGACGGCGGCTTCGTGATCCATAATTCAATGATACAAGAATTGTTGAAATGTCAAGGCGGAGAATGACGCCGCGGCCTACCGCAGACGCTGCGGCACGCGGGGCATCGGGACACAATGCCGCCCGCACCCCCATTGCGCCGCGTGCCCCGTTCGCCTAGATAAGCCGCGAATTCTCCGAAATCTCAGAACGGGTTAAGGGCGGATATGGCGCGCCAGTTCATCTATCACATGCAGGGCCTGACCAAGACCTATACGGGTGGCAAGAAGGTCCTGGAAAACATCAACCTGAGCTTCTACCCCGACGCCAAGATCGGCGTGCTGGGCCCGAACGGCTCGGGCAAGTCGACGCTTCTGCGCCTCATGGCCGGGCTCGACACCGAGTACACCGGGGAGTCCTGGCTCGCGGACGGGGCGACCTGCGGGTACCTGCCGCAGGAGCCGCAGCTCGACGAGGCCAAGGACGTGCGCGGCAACGTCATGGACGGCGTCGCCGAGAAGCAGGCGATCCTCGACCGCTACAACGAGCTGATGATGAACTACTCCGACGAGACGGCGGAGGAGGCGTCCAAGCTGCAGGACGACATCGACCGGCTGAACCTGTGGGATCTCGATTCGCAGGTGGAGCAGGCGATGGACGCGCTGCGCTGCCCGCCGCCGGACGCCGACGTCTCCAAGCTGTCGGGCGGCGAGCGCCGCCGCGTGGCGCTGTGCCGGCTGCTGCTGGAGCAGCCCGACCTGCTGCTGCTCGACGAGCCGACCAACCATCTCGACGCCGAGACCGTGCACTGGCTGGAAAACCACCTGCGCGAGTATCCGGGCGCCATCCTGATCGTCACCCACGATCGCTACTTCCTCGACAACGTGACCGGCTGGATCCTCGAGCTCGACCGCGGTCGCGGCATCCCCTACGAGGGCAATTACTCGGCCTATCTGGAGAAGAAGGCCAAGCGGCTGGCGCAGGAGGGCCGCGAGGACGCCGCGCGCGAGAAGGCGCTGTCGCGCGAGCGCGAATGGATGGCGGCGAGCCCCCGCGCCCGCCAGGCCAAGTCCAAGGCGCGGATCCAGGCCTATGACGAGTTGCTCAGGAAGAACGACGAGCGGATGAAGTCGAGCGCCGCGCAGATCGTGATCCCGCCCGGACCTCGCCTCGGCGACGTCGCCATCAATGTCGAGCACCTGTCGAAGGGCTACGGCGACCGGCTGCTGATCGACGACCTCTCGTTCAATCTGCCGCCCGGCGGCATCGTCGGTGTGATCGGTCCCAACGGCGCCGGCAAGTCGACGCTGTTCCGCATGATCACCGAACAGGAAACGCCGGATTCCGGCGACATCACGCTCGGCGACACCGTGAAGCTCGGCTATGTCGACCAGAGCCGCGACGCGCTCGATCCCGACAAGACCGTGTGGGAGGAGATTTCCGGCGGCAGCGAGGTGCTGGAACTGGGCAAGCGGGAGGTGAACTCTCGCGCCTATACCTCGGCGTTCAACTTCAAGGGCGGCGATCAGCAGCAGAAGGTCGGCTCGCTGTCGGGCGGCCAGCGCAACCGCGTGCACCTGGCCAAGGTGCTGAAGTCCGGCGCCAACGTGCTGCTGCTCGACGAGCCGACCAACGACCTCGACACCGAGACGCTGGCGGCGCTGGAGGACGCGTTGGAGGATTTCGCCGGCTGCGCCGTCGTGATCAGCCATGACCGCATGTTCCTCGACCGCCTCGCCACCCACATCCTGGCCTTCGAGGGCGACAGCCATGTCGAATGGTTCGAGGGCAACTTCGAGGACTACGAGGAGGACAAGAAGCGCCGCCTCGGTCCCGACTCGGTGATGCCCAAGCGGATCAAGTACAAGCGGCTGACGCGGGCTTAGACGCGGTCAGCGTCGTGCATACGGTCGAGGGGCGAGGTGCCATCGCCGCCGTCTTGCCTGCCGCTCATGGGTCCCGGATCACGTCCGGGACACGCGGCTTCTGTTTGGAACACAGCCGTGACATCCGAACAGCCTCGTGCCCTGGACTTGATCCAGGGCCCATTCGGCGATGGCGACGGTCGCCGGCCATTGCATCGTTTCCGCTAGTCAAACGCCCCCGCCCGGCGGCTGGACGGGTCGCGCGGGTGCCGTTTGAGGCGGGGATGCGGTGATGGCCCCGCGGATCAAGTACAAGCGGCTGACACAGGCTTAGACGAGTCCGTGTTATCCCTGTGGTGTCATGCCCGGTGCTGTCAGGCCCGGACTCGTTCCGGGCATCCATGAACACCCCGGGCGTATGGTGGCCATGGATTGCCGGGACAGGCCCGGCAATGACACAAGGAGTGTCGACGCTGGCGCGGTCTGCCCGCGAGTCAGAAACAGGGGTGATCCATGCCGACCTGGTCCGCCTCCCAGTACCTGAAGTTCGAGGACGAGCGCACGCGACCGGCGGCCGAGCTGGTCGCGCGGGTGCCGCTTGAGGCACCGGAGCGGATCGTCGACATCGGCTGCGGGCCGGGCAATTCGACCGAGCTGCTCGTCCGGCGCTGGCCGGGGGCGGCGGTCGCTGGGTTCGATACGTCGGACACCATGCTGGAGGCGGCGCGCAAGCGGCTGCCGGAGACCGAATTCTTCAAGGCCGACGCGGCGCGCTGGATGCCGGACGCGGATGTCGACCTGATCTACTCGAACGCCACGTTCCAGTGGGTGCCGGACCATCTCGCCGTGCTCGCCGGGCTGTTCGGTGCGCTGAAGCCCGGCGGCGTGCTGGCGGTGCAGATGCCCGACAACCTGGGCGAGCCGAGCCACGTGGCGATGGACGAGACGGCGGGCGCGGGGCCGTGGGCCGGAAAGCTCGCCTCGGCCGGCCTCGCCCGCGATCGGTTGCCGGCGAAGCCCGTCTACTACGACCGGCTGGCGCCCATGTCGCAGAGCTTCGATATCTGGCACACGATCTATACCCATCCGCAGGACGGGCCCGAGGGCATCGTCGAGTGGCTGAAGGGTACGGGCCTGCGGCCCTATCTCGACCCGCTCGACGAGGCGGAGCGCGCGGGCTATCTCGCCGCCTATACGGCGCGGATCGCCAAGGCCTATCCGGCCCGCGCCGACGGCAAGTTGCTGTTGTGGTTCCCGCGGCTGTTCATCGTCGCGGTGAAGGCCTAGCGGACGGCTTTCTTCCGGCCGATCCACATCCGCGCAGGCTCGCGTAGGCGGGACGCCGGCTGCCAGTATACGAGGTCGTGGCCCCATCAGGGCGATCCCCGCTTTCGCGGCGATGAGCGGTCGGGTGCAGCGGGAGCCGGGTCGGCTAGCGCGCCGTGGCGGCGGTTTCCTCGAACCGGTTCAGGCTGGCGACGAGATCGCTGAAGCGCTCGCCCTGGACGACCACATGGGCCTTCAGCAGGCGCTCGGCGCGGTCCGGGTCGCCGGACAGGATCGCCGCGACGATCGCCTCGTGCTCGGCCAGCGACGTCTGCATCCGATCGTGCACGCGAAGCTGCAGCCGGCGATAGGGCTTCAGCCGCCGATGCAGGCGGCGGGCCTCCTCGGCCAGGAAGCCGTTGCCGCAGGCCGCGTAAATTGCGTAGTGAAACTGCTCGTTCTCGTAATAGTAGGCGTCGGTATCGCCGCCGGCGGCGGCCTCGGCGCAGGCATTGCCGGCCTCGGCCAGATCGGCGCGCTGGCGGTCGGTAATGCGGCGGGCGGCGAGGCGGCCGCACATGCCTTCCAGCTCCGCCATGACCTCGAACATTTCGAACAGGCGGCCGGCGCCGATCCGCGCGACCACCGCGCCGCGGCGGGGCCGGTGCTCGACGAGCCCCGACCCGGCCAGTTCCAGCAGCGCTTCGCGGATCGGCGTCCGCGACACGCCGAAGCGCTCGGCCAGCGCGGTTTCGTCCAGGCGGGTGCCGGGCGCCAGTGCGCCGGTTGCGATGTCCTGCTCGAGCGTGTCGCGCAGGCGGGAGGCGGTTCGTTCGCTCATACGGTCAGCGTACAAGGATTGGTCTCTTGTATACAAGAAAGTTGACGCGACAGTTATTCCATGATGCGCTGGGCCCAATACCAATGGAAACAAGCCAAGGGAGGACTACAGGCATGAGCAAGATGCTGAAGACCGGTGTGGCCGCGATCGGGCTGGCGATCGCGCTGACGGGTGGCGCCGGCGCCGCCGACAAGACGCTGAAGGCCTCGCATCAGTGGCCGGGCGGCAAGGGCGACGTGCGCGACGAGATGGTGCAGATCATCGCCCGCGAGATCGGCAACGCCGGCGTCGGGCTGGAGGTCCAGGTCTATCCGGGCGCCTCGCTGTTCAAGCCGCGCGACCAGTGGGGCGCGCTGTCGAAGGGGCAGCTCGACATCGCCGCCTTCCCGCTCGACTACGCGTCCGGCCGCGTGCCGCAGTTCTCGGCGACGCTGATGCCGGGGCTGGTGCGCAACCACGACCGCGCCAAGCGGATGAACGATTCCGATTTCATGGCCGACATCAAGGCGCTGATCGAGGAGAACGACGTGGTCGTCGTCTCCGACGCCTGGCTCGCCGGCGCCTTCGCCTCGAAGCAGAACTGCATCACCGATCCCGAGTCCATCAAGGGCCAGGTGACGCGTGCGGCCGGCCCGGCCTTCGAGCAGATGCTGGCCGACGCCGGCGCCTCGATCGCGTCGATGCCGTCGTCCGAGATCTACTCGGCGATGCAGACGGGCGTGCTCGACGCCACCAACACCTCGTCCGGTTCGTTCGTGTCGTACCGGCTCTACGAGCAGGTGAAGTGCCTGACCGCGCCGGGCGCCAACGCCCTGTGGTTCATGTACGAGCCGATCCTGATGTCGAAGAAGACCTGGGATGGGCTCACCAAGGAGCAGCAGGACGCGGTGATGGCCGCCGGCCAGAAGGCCGAGGACTACTTCTTCGAGGAAGCCAAGAAGATCGACCAGAAGATGATCGACACGTTCAAGGAGAACGGCGTCGAGGTGGTCGAGATGTCGGGCGACGACTACAATGCCTGGCTCGAGGTCGCCAAGAAATCGTCCTACGCGAACTTCGAGAAGGACGTTCCCGGCGGCAAGGAACTGATCGAGAAGGCGCTCGCCGTCGAGTAAGTCCGTCGGTTCGCGGCGGCGCCGGAGGCATAGGCCCGGCGCCGTCCGCTTCCCTGTAGCGTGGGGCCCGGTCCGGGGGGAGCGCAAGCCATGCAGACCTATATCCGCGTCGTGAGCGCCGTCTCCCGCGCGTTCGGCATCTTCTCGATGCTGTTGCTCGCCGCCGCCGTGCTGGTCGTCTCGCAGATGATCTTCGTGCGCTACGTCCTCAACGGCTCGACCATCTGGCAGACGGAATTCGTGATCTACGCGGTGATCGCCGCGACGCTGCTCGGCTCGCCCGCGGTGCTGATCGATCGCGGCCATGTCGGCGTCGACCTGCTGCCCGAGGCGATGCACGGCCGCGGGCGGCTGGTGCTGCAGATCATCGCCGGCGTGGCCAGCCTGGCGTTCTGCGCCGTGCTCGCCTGGTCGGGCTGGGTCTATTTCCACGAAGCCCTGACGCGCGGCTGGAAGACGGCGACGGTCTGGGCGCTGCCGCTGTGGATCCCGCTGCTGCCGATGCCGGTCGGTATCGGGCTGTTGTGCCTGCAATACGTCGCCGAGCTGATGAAGCTCGCCAATCCCCGGCTGGGCGGGAGGCCGGCATGACGACGCTCACCATGGGACTTCTGGTGCTGGGCGCGCTGCTCGGCCTGCTGGCGACGGGGATGCCGATCGCCTTCGCGCTCGGCTTCGTCTCGATCGGCGCGCTGGTCCTGACCGACGGCTTCGGCGCGCTCGACATCGTCGGCGAGACCTTCTTCGGCGGGCTCGACAGCTTCGCGCTGGTGTCGATCCCGATGTTCATCCTGATGGGATCGGCGGTCGCCTCCAGCCCCGCCGGCAAGGACCTCTACATCGCGCTCGACCGCTGGCTGAACCGGGTGCCGGGCGGGCTGGTGCTGTCCAATATCGGCGCCTGTTCGATCTTCGCCGCGCTGTCGGGCTCGTCGCCGGCCACCTGTGCGGCCATCGGCAAGATGGGCATCCCGGAAATGGTCGACCGGGGCTATCCCAAGTCGATCGCGGCGGGCTCGATCGCCGCCGGCGGCACGCTCGGCATCCTGATCCCGCCGTCGGTGACGATGATCGTCTACGGCATCGCCACGGAGACGTCGATCGGCCGGCTGTTCATCGCAGGCCTGCTGCCGGGCCTGCTGCTGACCGTGCTGTTCATGATCTGGACGCTGATCTCGTGCCGGCTCGCGGGCTACAGCTTCGAGCAGATGGCGCAGCGCTTCACCTTCAAGGAGCGCTTCCAGGCGCTGCCGCGCGTGCTGCCGTTCCTGCTGATCATCGCCGGCATCCTCTACGTGCTCTACGGCGGCGTCGCCACGCCGTCGGAAGCCGCCGGCGCCGGCGCGCTGTTCTGCATCGTCCTGGTCATCGTCATCTACCGGATCTTCCGGCCGGGCCCGCTGATCGAGGTGTTCCGCTCCTCGCTGCGGGAATCGGTGATGATCATGATGATCATCGGCGCGTCCGAACTGTTCGCCTTCACGCTGTCGTCGATGTTCATCACCCAGTCGATCGCCGGCTGGATCGGCGACCTGGACGTGAACCGCTGGGTGCTGATGGCGCTGATCAACGTGTTCCTGCTGTTCGCTGGCTTCTTCCTGCCGCCGGTCGCGGTGATCCTGATGACGGCGCCGATCCTGCTGCCGATCATCACGCAGGCCGGGTTCGACCCCTACTGGTTCGCGGTGATCCTGACGATCAATATGGAAATCGGCCTGATCACACCGCCGGTGGGGCTGAATCTCTACGTCATCAACGGGATCGCGCCCGACATCCCGCTGCAGACGATCCTGCGCGGTTCGCTGCCCTATGTGCTGTGCATGGTTGTCGGGATCGTCATCTTGTGCATCTTCCCCGAGATCGTCACCTGGCTGCCGACCGCGCTGATGGGGCCGGGGGGCTAGATGCCCGTGCTGATGCCTGCCAACCAACCGAAGACTTGCCAATCGAAGACCTGCTAACCAAAGAAAAGACGCCTGAACCATGACAACTTCGCTTTACGCCCGGCTCGCCGCGCGGTTTCCCGATCCCTCGAAGGTCTTCCTGGAGACGCACGACGGCCGCACGATCACCTATGGCGACCTCGATGCCGAGAGCGCGCGCATGGCCGGCGCGCTGATGAAGCTGGGCGTAAAGCCCGGCGACCGGGTGGCGGTGCAGGTGCAGAAATCGGCCGAGGCGCTGCTGCTCTATCTCGGCTGCCTGCGCGCCGGTGCGGTCTACCTTCCGCTCAACACCGCCTACACGCTGGCCGAGCTCGGCTACTTCATCGGCGATGCCGAGCCGACCGTCGTCGTCTGCGATCCGGCCGTGCGCGAGGCGGTGGCCGCGCTGCCCGAGGCGAAGGGCGTCGCCGCGGTGGAGACGCTGGACAGCGCGGGGCGGGGCACGATGGCCGACAAGGCGGCGGGCCAGTTCGACACGTTCGCCGACGTCGACCGCGCCGGCGACGATCTCGCCGCGATCCTCTACACCTCGGGCACGACCGGGCGCTCCAAGGGCGCCATGCTGACCCAGGACAACCTGGCCTCCAACGCCGAGGTGCTGGTCGACGCCTGGCGCTTCACCGCCGCCGACGTGCTGATACACGCCCTGCCGATCTATCACACGCACGGGCTGTTCGTGGCCACCAACACGCTGCTGATGGCCGGCGGCACGATGCTGTTCCTGCCGAAGTTCGACGCCGATGCGGTGCTGGCGCTGATGCCGCGGGCGACCACGATGATGGGCGTGCCTACCTTCTACACGCGCCTCATCGACCATCCGGGCCTCACCCGCGAGGTCACGAAGACCATGCGGCTGTTCACCTCGGGCTCGGCGCCGCTCCTGGCGGAGACGCACCGCGCCTTCGAGGAGCGCACCGGCCACCGCATCCTCGAGCGCTACGGCATGACCGAGACCAACATGAGCACGTCGAACCCCTACGAGGGGGAGCGGCGCGCCGGCACGGTCGGCTTCCCGCTGCCGGGCGTGGACCTGCGCATCGTCGATCCGGACAGCGGATCGGAACTGCCGCAGGGCGAGATCGGCATCATCGAAGTGAAGGGCCCCAACGTCTTCAAGGGCTACTGGCGGATGCCGGAGAAGACGCAGGCGGAGTTCCGCCCCGACGGCTTCTTCATCACCGGCGACGTGGCGATGGTGGACGCCGACGGCTACGTCCACATCGTCGGCCGCGCCAAGGACCTGATCATCTCGGGCGGCTTCAACGTCTATCCCAAGGAAGTCGAGAGCGAGATCGACGCCATGGAGGGCGTCGTCGAATCCGCCGTCATCGGCCTGCCGCACCGCGATTTCGGCGAGGGCGTCACCGCCGTCGTCGTGCTGGAGACGGGCGCGGCGCTTCCCGAGGAGCACGTGCAGGCGCAGCTGAAGCAGCGGCTCGCCGCCTACAAGCTGCCCAAGCGGGTGTTCTTCGTCGACGCGCTGCCGCGCAACACCATGGGCAAGGTGCAGAAGAACGTCCTGCGCGATACCTACGCCAAGACCTACGAGGGGTAGGACCAGCCCGCTGATTCCCGGTTTCGCGGGAATGAGCGGCGGGGGACGGGGGGATAGCCGCTATCCCCCCAGCGCCATCTCGCCGCGATCGAGCAGGATCGGGATGATCAGGTCTTCCTCGTCGTCGAGGTGGCGGTGAAGGCGCGTCAGGAAACCCGACAGCGTGTCCGACATCGCCTCGGCGGCGAAGCCGATGCGGTCGGGCGGACCGGTGAGCGCCCGGGCGAGGCCGCCGCCGGCCTCCTGAAGCGCCAGCAGGCCGGCGTGGATCGCCTCGTGGTCGTTCTCCAGGATATCGAAACCGCGCGCCAGCCTCGGCTCGGTCCGGGTCAGCAGCGGGAAGTACTCGTGGTCCTCGATCATGTGATGACCTTCTAGCTGCTGGAGAAAGAACCGGATGCGCGGCAGGAACCACTGGCGGAAGGCCTCGGCTGGCACGGTGCCGGCCTTGAGCTGGTCGGAGGCCGACAGCAGCGCGCCGTTGAGCTCGCGGAACATGTCGTGGCGGCCGAGCCAGAACTTCGACAATTCGCCGAGATTGGGATGGGTCGGCCAGACCTCGCGCGGGTAACGCGCGATCAGCAGGCGCAGGTCGTCCGGCCAGCCGGTGCGGCGGTCCAGGTCCAGGGCAGCGTCAGGTCCGTCGGCGTCGGTCATGGGCGGTGATCGGTCGGGGTCCGGGGTTCGGTGGCCCTCACTATCTGGGACGCCGGATCCCGGACGCAAGCCGCCGCGGCGTCACTCCAGCGTCACTCCGGCGTCACTGGGGCGTCGGCGCGGCCTTGTCGAACAGCTGGTAGGTCGTCGGATCGTCGGGGCACAGGCCGAGCTCGCATTCGGCGACGGTCGAGACCGTATTGCCCAGGGCGAGCAGCGCGAACAGGCCGAAGGCTGCGAGCGACAGGCCGGCGAGGCGGCGGGGCGCAGGTTCGGCCTCGGGTTCGAACTGGCCCTCGAAGAACAGCATCGCCGCCGATCCGAGGATGATCAGCGCGAACACCACCACGGCCCAGGTGTAGAAGTGCAGGCCCAGGAACGGATCGCCATAGCCGCCGGTGCCGGGCACGATGTGCAGGGCGACCTGGCGCAGGGCGACCGCCGCGCCGGCGACGGCCGAGACAATCGCCATGGCGTAATGCGCCGGGCGGGGGCCGATGGCGACGTTCATGGCGATGCCGACACCGGCGATCACCATGCCGGCGCGCTGCAGCAGGCACAGGGGGCAGGGCAGGTCATGCTTCAGGAACTGATCGGCGAAGGCCATCAACAGGACTGCGGAGATCGCGAGCAGGCCGAGCGCGTTCAGGGCGCGGGCAAGGGACGGGGTCATCGCGATGCCTCACAGATCGATGTTGATGGCGTCGGAGGCGTGCAGCCTGAACAGCACCAGCAACACGACGACGGACAGCGCCCACAGGCCCGTAGCGGCGCCGCGCCAGCCGCGCCAGGCGGCCAGAAGCGCCAGAAAGGGAACAAGAAAGGGCAGGGCCATCATCGCCGGGTCTCCATACATCGTGTCGTCTGTTCGACGCGAATCGCGCCGGACGCGGCGCAGCCTACAGGAAAGCTGCCGCCCGGGTAGCCGAAGCAACGCTCCTCTGCGTTTTCGGCGATTGTGCCGGGCGTCGTTTCGTGGTTCTCCGTTAGGGATCGGAGGGCGCCCTGCAACATCTCATCGGAATCGGATTTCGCATCGCGTCTGCGATGGTCCTCGTCGTCATGGCGGCGATGGTGAAATATCTCACCACCTCCGTTCCGATCGGCGAGCTCATGTTCGCGCGCAGCTTCTTCGCGCTGCCGCCGCTGGTGGTCTGGATGGCGTTCCGACGCGAGTTCCCATTTGCGCTCAAGACGCGCCGGTTCAAGGGCCACATGCTGCGCGGCGCGTTCGGGGCGGCCGCGATGGCCGGGTACTTCGTCGGCCTGAGCTATCTTCCGCTGCCCGACATGACCGCGATCTGGTTCGTGGCGCCGCTGCTGACGCTGGCGCTGGCCACGGTGATGCTCGGCGAGACGGTCGGGCTGTTGCGCTGGTCGGCCGTCGGGATCGGCTTCCTCGGCGTGATCCTGATCCTGTCGCCGCATCTCGGCAGCGGGATCTCGGCCGCCGATGACGCGGCGATCGGGGCGGTGATCGGGTTCGCCGGGGCGGCGCTGACGGCGCTGGCGATGATCCAGGTGCGGCAACTGACGGGAACCGAGACGACGGCGGCGATCGTCTTCTACTTCAGCGTCACCGCGACGCTGTTCTCCCTGCTCACGCTGCCGTTCGGCTGGGTCGTTCCCGACGGCCGCACGGCGCTGCTGCTGGTGGCGATCGGGACCGTGGGCGGCGTCGGCCAGATCCTGCTCACGCTCGCCTATCGCTATGCTCCCGTCTCGGTGATCGCGCCGTTCGACTACACCGCGATGATCTGGTCGCTGCTGATCGGCTACGTGGTGTTCGGCGAGGTGCCCTATCCGATCGTCCTGGTCGGCTCCGCGATCGTCATCGGCGCCGGGCTGTTCGTCATCTGGCGCGAGCACCAGCTCGGCATCAAGCGCGAGCGCCAGCGCAAGGCATCGCCGCCGCCGGTCTAGGATACGCCTCAGAACGCCTTGAAGGTGATGATCGTGTAGGTGTCGCGGATGCCTTCGAAGCACTGGACCTTTTCGTTGACGAAATGGCCGATGTCGGTTCCGGCGTCGACATAGAACTTCACCAACAGGTCGTAGTCGCCCGCGGTCGAATAGATTTCCGAGGCGATCTCCGCGTCGGCGATCTGGTTGGCGACCTCGTAGGAACGGCCGAGGTGGCATTTGATCTGGACGAAGAAGGGGATCATTGGCATCTCCGGATGAGTCGGATGGATGTGACCAGAAGCGCGCGCCTGCGGCAAGCCCGCGCGACTATGCCTGGCCCGATTACGCCGGGCTCGATTACGCGGGGCCTGATTATGCCGGGGTGGCCAGATCGACCAGATCGCGCGTCATCGCGCTGTCGGGATCGGCGAGCGGGGCGATGACGGTGAAGTGGTTGGCGCCGTCGACGGCGTGCCAGGCGGTTTCGACGCCGGCGGCCGCCCAGTCCTCGGCGATCACCCGGCTCTGGCGCAGGAACTCGCCGCTTTCGTCGCCGCCGACCCAGGCGTGCAGGCGGCGGCCGGCGGGCGCCGGCCAGAATAGCGGGCTCTGGCGTGCGGCTTCCGCCGCGTCGAGCCGGAGCGCGGCGTTGAGATTCGTGTGGATGAGCGGTTCGAGCTCGAACAGGCCGGAGATCGGCTGGGCGCCGGGCACGACGGGCCCGTTGGCACCCCAGTCGGTCGCCAGCAGGGCTGCGGCGAGGTGTCCGCCGGCCGAGTGGCCGGAAACCGCCACGGGCACGCGGAAGCGGTCGAACAGCACGCGGGTCGCCAGCCGCATCTCCTCGACGATGTCGCCGATGCCGACGTCCGGACACAGGGTGTAGCCGGGAACCGCCACGGCCACGCCATGGGCGACGGCGCCGGCGGCCAAGTGGCTGAAGAAGCTCTTGTCGAGGCCCTGCCAGTAGCCGCCATGGATGAACATCGCCAGGCGCTCGACCCGGCTTTCGTCGGTGGGGAAGAACAGGTCGATGCGGTTGCGGGCGGCGGGCCCGTAGGCGAAGTCGGCCTCCATCGCCGCCGTCTCGCGGAAGGCCGCGGCGTCCGCCGCCCAGCCCTCGATGATCGCCGGATGTCCGGGGACCCGCGCCCGGTTGTTGTATTCCGCCTCGTAGTCGATCCCGCTCATGCGCATTTCCTGATGTAAGCCCCTGATGCGAGCCCTGGCCCCTATGTCGGCTCTTGAAAGTGCCCCGTATGTCCGCTACGTGACTAGCACGATCTCATTGGGGTGTCCCTAGGGGACTGAGAGGCGGTTCGCCAACCCATTGAACCTGATCCGGATTATGCCGGCGGAGGGATATGGGATGAAGCCGAACGCAGATCTTTTCTCCTCATTCGTCATTGCCGCGCGGCGCTTTCAGGGACGCCTGCGATGACGGCTTTCACCATCGATCCGAACGACGTCGTCGGCGCCGTCGCGCGGCTGCGCGCGCGCCGGCCGCGTGTGCATTGCATCACCAACGCGGCGGCGGTGACGCTCACCGCCAACGTGCTTCTGGCCGCCGGCGCCGTTCCCTCGATGACGGTGAACCCGGAAGAGGTGCCTGATTTCGTCGCCGGCGCCGATGCGCTGCTCGTCAACCTGGGCACGCTCGACCCGCAGCGCCAGGCGGCGATCGACGCGGCCGTCGAGGTCGCGACGGAGGCCGGCACGCCGTGGGTGCTCGATCCGGTGTTCGTAGAGCGGTCGCCGGTCCGGCTCGCGCTGGCCAGGCGGCTGGCCGCGGCCGAGCCGACGGTGATCCGCCTGAACCGGCCCGAGCTCGCCGCCCTTACCGGAACCGGTGGACATGAAACCGCCGGGGACGCTACCGCCGCGGACGACGCGAGCGCCGACGCCTATGCGCTGTCGTCGCTGTCGACCGTCGCGCGCACCGGCGACGTCGATTACGTCACCGAGGGGGGCAGGGCGGTCCGCGTCGCCGGCGGGCATCCGCTGACGACGCTGGTGACCGCCACCGGCTGCGCCACCGGGGCGCTGATGGCCGGGTTCCTCGCCGTGGAACACGATGCCGTCGTCGCGGCCGCCGCCTGCCTCGCCTTCGTCTCGGCCGCCGCCGAGCGGGCCGGAGCGGAAGCGGCAGGACCGGGCACCTTCTCACCTTTGTTCATCGACGCGCTGAACCGGCTGTCGCCGGAGGACATCGGCGCCTCAACGAGGATTTCATGATACCGCTCGATCTCAGACTCTACGGCCTCGTCGATCCGGCCCGCGCGGCCGGCCGCGATCTCGCCGGCCTG
>NZ_JALIDZ010000016.1 GCF_025397915.1 Microbaculum marinisediminis | reverse complement strand
CATTCCCGCTTTCGCGGGAATGAGCGGAGGTCCGGAGATCTCGGCCGTCCACGCGTTCGAACCCACGCGTTCGAATAATGAGCGCAGCTGATGGTTCGAGACGGGCGCCAAGGCGCCCTCTTCGCCATGAGGCCTTCATGGTTCGGGCGCGGCCAAGCCCGCCGCCCTCATCCCGGGGAGGTCGCGAAGCGGCTGTCTCGAAGGATGTGTGCTTCCGGGGATGCGCGCTACCGGAGACGCCTCAGTCCTCTTCGCGCCGGATCGAGGCGCCCAAGGCGTTGAGCCGCTCGTCGATGCGCTCGTAGCCGCGCTCGATCTGGTGGGCGTTGTGGATGATGCTGGTTCCCTCGGCGCACATCGCCGCGATGAGCAGCGCCATCCCGGCGCGGATATCCGGCGATGTCAGCTTCGCCCGCCGCAACCGGCTCGGGCCGGTGACGATGACGCGGTGCGGGTCGCACAGCACGATCCGCGCGCCCATGCTGATCAGCTTGTCGACGAAGAACAGCCGCGACTCGAACATCTTCTCGAAGACCAGAACGACACCGTCGCACTGGGTCGCCGTCACCACCGCGATCGACATCAGGTCGGCGGGGAAGGCCGGCCATGGCTGATCCTCGATCTTGGGGATGTGTCCGCCGGCGTCGGCATGGATCTTCATCTCCTGCTGCGACGGAATCAGCAGGTCGTCGCCGTCGATCTCGCAGACGACGCCGAGCCGTTCGAAATTCATCCGGATCGCGCGCAGATGCGCCACGCCCGCGTCGCGGACGCGGATCTCGGACTTCGTTACCGCGGCCAGCCCGATCAGCGAGCCGACCTCGATATGGTCCGGTCCGATCTTGTGGCTGGCGCTGCCGAAGCTGCTCGTGCCCTGGATCGTCATGGTGTTGGTGCCGATGCCCTCGATCCGGGCTCCGATCGCCACCAGGAAATTGGCCAGATCCTGCACGTGCGGCTCGGAGGCGGCGTTGCGCAGCACCGTGGTGCCCTCTGCGGCCACCGCCGCCATCAGCGCGTTCTCCGTGCCGGTCACGCTCGGCTCGTCGAGGAACACGTCGGTGCCGATCAGCTTCGACGCCCGGAAATGGTAGTTCTCGTTCTCCACGATCGTCGCGCCGAGCTGCTCGAGCGCCAGCAGATGGGTGTCGACGCGGCGCCGGCCGATCACGTCGCCGCCCGGCGGCGGCAGGGTCACGCCGCCGCAGCGCGCCAAGAGCGGGCCGGCCAGCAGGATCGAGGCGCGGATGCGCGCGCAGGCGTCCGCATCCAGGTCGACGACGCGGACCTCCTTGGCGTGGATGTTCAGCGTCTGCGGCCCGGTCCATTCGGCGTCCGCGCCGAGCGAGCGCACGAGGGTGACCAGCGTCTCCACGTCGCGGATGCGCGGCACGTTATCGAGCCTGACGGGCTGATCGGTCAGAAGCGTCGCGGCGATGATCGGCAGCGCGGCGTTCTTGTTGCCGGCCGGCGTGATCTCGCCGGACAGCCGCTTCCCGCCCTCCACGATATACCGGATGCCAGGCATGATGTGTCCTCGTTGGTGTGCTCGATACGCGCGCTGGGCCTATTCCAGCGGCACAGACGGTTCGTGCTTGGACTGGCGGATCGTCAGCGTCGTCTTGACGCTTCGGACGTTGGCCGCGCCGGTCAGCTCGATGATGAAGTCCTGGAAGGCGCGCAGGTCCTTGGCGACGCATTTCAGAAGGAAGTCGGTCTCGCCCGACAGCATGTAGCATTCGCGCACGATCGGCCACTCACCGATCCGCTCCTCGAAGGCGATCAGGTCGGCCTCGGCCTGGCTCGACAGGCTGACGAAGGCGAAGGCGGTGACGTCGTAGCCGAGGCTCTTCTCGTCGAGCAGCGTGCGGTAGCCGCGGATGATGCCGGCATCCTCAAGCGCCCGCACCCGGCGCAGGCAGGGCGGCGCGGAGATACCGACGCGGCGGGCGAGCTCGACATTGGTGATTCGCCCGTCGGCCTGCAGCTCTCGGAGGATTTTCCAGTCGATCTGGTCTAGGCGGGCCTTCAAGCGAACTCCTGAACTGGCGGGGAATCGAACGGCCACGGGCCGTCTACCGAATAATCGTTGCGCCGACGCGACACAATATGTCGCCGGCTTTCCATCGCCGAGAGGGCGTTCTGCGGCGGATTCGGTTGACAGAGACAATCAATCCCTTGATTTTGTCAAACGGATTGGGAGGGCCATGTCCGTTTCCGAACCAGAAACCGCGGCCGTCCGCCGTTTCACCCGCTTCTATACCCGCCAGATCGGACTGCTCAACGACGGGCTTCTGAAAAGCCCCTACTCGCTCGCCGAGTCGCGCGTGCTCTACGAGATCGCCAATCGCGACGCGGTCACGGCCAGCGACCTGGGCCGCGAACTCGGCCTCGACGCGGGCTATCTTAGCCGCATGCTGCGCGGCTTCCAGGACAAGGGGCTGATCGCCCGCTCGCCGTCGAAATCGGACGCGCGCCGCCAGCTCCTGCGGCTGACCGAAGCCGGCCGAGCGGCCTTCGCCGGCCTCGACCGTTCGTCCGCCGAGCAGGTCGAAGCGATGCTGGCGCCGCTGTCGGCCGGCGACCGCAAGCGTCTGGTTTCCGCCATGGCGACGATCGAACGGCTTCTGGGCGGCACCGAGCGGCCGGCCGAGCCGATCGTGCTGCGCCCGCAGCGCCCCGGCGACATGGGCTGGGTCGTCCACCGCCACGGCGTGCTCTACGCCGAGGAATACGGTTGGGACGGGACCTTCGAGCCGATGGTCGCCGATATCGTCGCGGCGTTCATCCGCAACTTCGACCCCAAACGCGAGCGCTGCTGGATCGCCGAGCGCGGCGACGACATTCTCGGCTCGATCTTCCTGGTGCGCGAAAGCGACACCGTCGCCAAGCTGCGCATGCTCTATGTCGAGCCGGAAGCCCGCGGCACCGGCCTCGGCCGCCGCCTCGTTTCCGAATGCCTCGCCTTCGCCCGCGCCTGCGGCTATGCGAAGGTCGTCCTGTGGACGAACGACTGCCTTGATGCCGCCCGGCGCCTCTATCAGGACGAGGGCTTCGCGCTGGTGAAGGAGGAGAAACACCACAGTTTCGGCAAGGATCTCGTCGGGCAGTATTGGGAACTCGAGCTCTAGCCCGCCTCATTAAGCCCACGATCCTGCGGCATCGCCTCACATGACAGACGGCCGTCGGCGGTCTATTTGGGCATGATCCCTTTGAAAAGACGTCCGGAAATCCGTGTTGACCCGAACCGAACCCGATACCGCCGCCACCGCAGACCTCGGCCCGCTGACCGGCTGGGCGCTGACCGCCGGCGGCATGGGCCATGAGGTCCAGTGCCTCGGAATCCTCGAGGCGCTCGGCATCGAGCCGGTGATAAAGCGCGTCGCCCCGGGCAGGCTCCATCGCGTCATGGCACCCTGGGGGCCGGCGGCGCACCATCCCGACATCGCCCCGCCCTGGCCGGACGTGCTGGTCGTTTCCGGCCGCCAGTCGATCCCCTATGCCCGCGCCATCCGCCGGCGCTCGGGCGGCCGCACCGTGACCGTGGTGCTGCAGAGCCCCGGCGCACCGGCCTCCTGGTTCGATCTCGTCTGGGTGCCGGAGCATGACAGGCTGCGGGGCGACAACGTCATCGCCACCCTCACCTCGCCGCACCGGCTGACCCGCGAACGCCTGGCGGCCGAGGCCGAAGGGTACGTAGCGGACATCGCGCACCTGCCCCGACCGCTGGTCACGGTGCTGGTGGGCGGCGCCAGCAGCGCCTACACCTTCTCCAGCCGCGAGGCCCGCAAGCTCGCCGACGACCTGCGCGCCTTCGCCACCCGCCACGGCTGCGGCCTTCTCGTCACCCCCTCCCGCCGCACCGGCCTGGGCAAGACCGCGATCCTCAAGGAAAGCCTGGCCGATCTGCCCGCGATCGTGTGGGACCTTACTGGCGAAAATCCGTACTTTCCCTATATGGGGCTGGCCGATGCCTTCATCGTCACCTGCGACTCGGTGAATATGCTTGGCGAGGCGACGTTCACCGGCAAGCCGGTCTATGCCTACAGGTTGCCGGGGGGAACGCCGAAGTTTCAGCAGTTTCAGGAGGCGCTGGTCGATTTTGGGGCGGTGAGATGGTTCGATGGCAGCCTAGATAGCTGGACCTACCGCCCGTTAGATGCCACAACCGAAGTAGCCGCCGCGGTCCGCCAGTTGCTGGCCGCCCGTGCCCGGCCTTCTTGAAGACGGTGCGTGATCCCATGTCCCTGCTCGATTACGATGCGCTCGAGCGCACGACCACACAGACCGAGCCCTATGAGTGGCTCATCGTCCCCGATTTCGTGAAGGCCGAAGTCTTCGACGAGATCGTCGAGGACTATCCGCGCGTGCCCGGGCCCGGCTCCCATCCGCCGAGCGAGCTGGAAATCGGCGGCAAGTTTGCCGAGCTGATGACGGAACTCGACGGCCCGCGCTTCCAGGAGATGATCGAGCGGAAGTTCGACGTCGATCTTTCCGACAAGCCGACCATGTATACGGTGCGCGGCTTCTGCCGGAAGACAGACGGCAAGATCCACACCGATTCCGAGACCAAGGTCATCACCGTGCTGCTGTACATGAACCAGCATTGGGAACAGGATGGCGGGCGCCTGCGCATCCTGCGCAACGGCACCGATCTGAACGACTACGTCGCCGAGGTGCCCCCGAACGGCGGCACGTTGCTGGTGTTCAAGCGCTCGGACAGGTCCTGGCACGGCCACGAGCCCTTCGAGGGCCAGCGCCGCGCCGTCCAGATGAACTGGGTCACCGGCGCCGACGTCGTTGCCTACGAGCAGCGCCGGCACCGCATTTCCACCACCTTGAAGAAGCTCAATCCGCGCAACTGGCGCGCGTCCGCCTGATCGGGCGGACGAGGCTCAACGCGGCAACGGTCCCACCATGGCTACCCATCACACCAAGCTCGTCATCATCGGTTCCGGCCCGGCCGGCTACACCGCCGCGATCTACGCTGCGCGCGCGATGCTCGACCCCGTCCTGATCCAGGGCCTGGAGCCGGGCGGCCAGCTCACCATCACCACCGACGTCGAGAACTATCCCGGCTTCGCCGACGTGATCCAGGGCCCCTGGCTGATGGAACAGATGCAGAAGCAGGCCGAGCATGTCGGCACCCGGCTCGTGCGCGACTACGTGACCGAGGTCGATTTCTCCCGCCGGCCGTTCCACCTGAAGTGCGATTCCGGTGACGACTATGTCGCCGACGCGGTGGTCATCGCGACCGGCGCCCAGGCCAAGTGGTTGGGCCTGCCCTCCGAACAGAAATTCAAGGGCTTCGGCGTGTCGGCCTGCGCCACTTGCGACGGCTTCTTCTATCGCGGCAAGGAAGTGCTGGTCGTCGGCGGCGGCAACACCGCGGTCGAGGAGGCCCTGTTCCTGACCAATTTCGCCTCCAAGGTCACGGTCGTGCACCGCCGCGACAGCTTCCGTGCCGAGAAGATCCTGCAGGACCGCCTGTTCAAGAATCCGAAGGTCGAGGTGGTCTGGGACACGGTCGTCGACGAGATCCTCGGCAACGAACAGCCGCCGGGCGTGACCGCGGTTCGCCTCAAGAACGTCCAGACGGGCGCGACGAGCGAGCGCGCGTTCGACGGTGTCTTCGTCGCCATCGGACACGCCCCGTCGACGGACATCTTCAAGGGCAAGGTCGACATGCGGCCGAACGGCTACATCGTCACCGAGCCGGGAACGACCAATACCAGCGTGCCGGGCGTCTTCGCCGCCGGCGACGTGACCGACGAAACGTACCGGCAGGCGGTGACGGCTGCCGGAATGGGCTGCATGGCGGCGCTCGACGCCGAGCGCTGGCTGGCCGAGGCAGAAGAACGCGCAGCCGCCGAGTGAGCGAGCGGCAACACGGTTCGGGCCTGTCTGGTTCGGGCCTGGCTGGGGGGAGAGTCTTGTTATGGATTGGGACAAGCTGCGCATCTTCCATGCCGCGGCCGATGCGGGAAGCTTCACCCACGCCGGCGAGGCGCTGGGGCTGAGCCAGTCAGCGGTCAGCCGGCAGGTCAGCGCGCTCGAGCACGAGCTGAAGGCGCCGCTGTTCCATCGCCATGCCCGCGGCCTGATCCTCACCGAACAGGGCGAACTGCTCTATCGCACCGCCCACGACGTCTTCATGCAGCTGGAATCGGTCCGCACCCGCCTGACCGATTCCCGCGAGAAGCCACGCGGCGAGCTGAAGGTGACGACCACGCTGGCGCTCGGCACGACCTGGCTCGCCCCGCGCCTGCGCGAGTTCGTCGAGCTCTATCCCGACATCCACCTTCAGATGATCCTCGACGACGGCGAACTCGACCTGTCGATGCGCCAGGCCGACATCGCCATCCGTCTGCGGCAACCGGTTCAGCCGGATCTGATCATGCGGCGGCTCTTTACGGTCCATTTCCACGTCTATGCGTCTCCGGAATACCTGAAGCGCCACGGGACCCCGCGCACGATCGACGATATCGACAAGCACAACATCATCACCTTCGGCGACCCGGCACCGGCGTATTTCCGCGATATCAACTGGCTGGAAACCGTCGGCCGGCCGGACGGAGACCCGCGCACCCCGGTCCTGCGGATCAACACGACGCATGGAATGCGACGCGCCGTCGACGCCGGAATCGGCATCGCGGTGCTGCCCGACTACCTGATCGATCAGGGGGCGAGCCTCGTCCTGCTGCTGCCGGAGGAGGAGATTCCCGCCTTCGACACCTACCTCGTCTATCCCGAGGAGCTGAAGGACACCGCGCGGATCAATGTTTTCCGGGATTTCCTGCTCGCGAAGGCGCGCGGCTGGAAGTTTTGACGGACCGCCGGACAGCCATGAGCCGCACTCATATCTGACATGCGTGCATGCCCGTTGTGCAATGCACCTCAAAGCGGCATATCAACGATCAAGCTGTAGGCAGCAAGGCAAGGCGCTACCTCCTCCCGGCGCTGAGCCTCGATGCGGTCAGCTGTTCCCCTCTGGAAGGCGATTTACCCGCGAATCCCCCCTCGCGGGAAAATCGACTAAATGGCCGGATCGCCTTTCGCGATCCGGCTTTTTTTTCGTCACCGCCATCGTCGGATGACGGTGCTCCCCACGACATGTACGAGACCCGGGGCCTGACGGCCCGCCCGGTCACATGAGCCGGTCACATGAACAGCTTCTCGCCCTCGTAGCCGGAATAGAGCGAGGCGACCTGTTCGCCGTAACCGTTGTAGAGCTGCGTCGGCACGCGCTCGCCGGTGCCGAGCACTTCCTCGTCCGCCTGGCTCCAGCGCGGATGCGGCACGTCCGGATTGACGTTCGCCCAGAAGCCGTACTCGGTCGGCAGGATTTCCTCCCACAGTCCCCTGGGCCGCTCAGCGGTAAAGGTGAACCGGACGATCGACTTGATCGACTTGAAGCCGTATTTCCACGGGGTCGCCAGCCGCAGCGGCGCGCCCATCTGCTTGGCGACCGGCTCGCCGTAGGCGCCGGTGACGAGAAAGGCGAGGTCGTTGGTCGCCTCCTCGATCGTCAGGCCCTCGACATAGGGCCAGGGATACCAGAACTGCTTCTGCCCCGGCGCCATGATCGGATTGTAGAAGGTCTCCATGCGCACGTATTTCGCCCGCGACAGCGGGGCCGCCAGCGCCACCAGCCTGGAGAACGGAAAACCGGTCCACGGCACCGCCATCGACCAGGCTTCGACGCAGCGGTGCCTGTAGAGACGCTCCTCCAGCGTCATCTTGCGGATCAGCTCGTCGATGCCGAGTGTCATCTCTTTTTCGACGTCGCCGTCGATCTTCACTTCCCACGGCCGGATCTTCAGCGCCTGGGCGTCTTTGGCAATCTGCTTGTGCGAGCCGAACTCGTAGAAATTGTTGAAGGCGAGGTTGTACTTCTGCGGCGTGATCTCCCGGTCGAGCTCGAAGCTCTCGTTGCGCGGCGCCGGGTAGAGATCGGCCGTCGGATCGTCGCTGTCCGCGCGCGCGATGCCGGCGGGCAGCAGTGCTCCGGCGACGGACACGCCCGTCGCCGCCATGAACGCGCGTCGATTCAGGAACACCTCCCGCGGGGTCGCCGCGGAGTCGGGCATCCACCATCCCGGTCTGTTTCGGATCAGCATGGGTCATCGCTCCTTCCGCTTGTGCACCGGACTACGCCGTGCGGGGGACGGGAGCAACTCACGCTTGCGCGACGCGGCTGTGAGCGCAACGGGTTTGCCGCCGGCCGCACCGTCGCGGCCCCGGCGAACCCGGACGCCGCATAGCGGCCGCCCGGGATGTGGCCGTCCGGGGCGATGACCCCGATCGGCCGGATGCTCAGGCCGCTTCCTTCCGGTGGCTCTCGATCACCTGGTCGGCAAGCTTGCCGGTCAGTTCGGCAAGGTGGTCGAAGCGATAGACATAGGAGCCGACGCCGGCGGTCGCCGACCTGAGCTCGACGATCAGGTCGCGCATCTCCGCCTCCGGCATCTGCGCCTGCACCACGTCCCAGCCGGTCCAGCCGGGCCGGGCATCGAAGCCGAGGATCTGACCGCGGCGCTGCGAGACGATGGTGTTGACCTTCGACGTCGCGTCCGCCGGCACCGCGATCTCCACGTGCATCACCGGCTCGAGCAGCACCGGCGAGCACTGCGGCAGCCCCTCGCTCATGCCGATGCGCCCGGCGGTGCGGAACGCCATGTCGGAGGAGTCGACGGTGTGATACGAGCCGTCCGACAGGTTGACCGCCACGTCGACGACCGGGAAGCCGAGCGGCCCGTGGGCGAGATAGTCGCGCACGCCGGACTCGACGGACGGGATGTACTGCTTGGGCACAACACCGCCGGTGATCGAGTCGGTGAACTCGAACCCGGCGCCGCGCGGCAACGGCTTGATATCCAGCACCACGTCGCCGAACTGGCCGTGCCCGCCCGACTGCTTCTTGTGGCGGCCGCGCTGGCTGACCGACTTGCGGATCGTCTCCTTGTAGCCGACGCGCGGCTCGTGGGTCTCCACGTCGATGGCGAATTTGCCCGTCAGCCGCTCCATGGCGACGCGCAGATGCATCTCGCCCTGCCCGTGCAGCACCATCTCGCCGGCCTCCTGGTTGTGCGAAAGCGACAGCGAGGGGTCCTCGTCCATGATCTTCTGGACCGCGGACGTCAGCTTCACCTCGTCCTTGCGCTCCTTGGCGGCGATTGCCTTGCCGAGCACCGGCGCCGGCGGCGCCACCGATACGAGCTGGGCAACGCCCTTCTCCGTCGAGATGGTCTCGCCGGTGGCGATGCCTTCGAGCCGGCCGAGCCCGACCGTGTCACCGGTCGTCGCCTGGCCAGCCTTGCTCGCATCCTGCCCCTTGAGCGTGAACAGGCCGCCGATGCGCTCCTCCTCGCCCTTGGCGCCGCAGACCGTGTCGCCGTCGCTCAAGGTGCCGCGCAGCACCCGCGCCACCGACAGCTTGCCGCCATGCGGCGTATGGAACGTCTTGAGGATCTGCGCCACCGCGCTCGTGCCGCCGCCAAGGCCCAGCCGCTCGACCGTCTGCTGGACCGTCGGCGCCTCGTGCCGAAGCGCCTTCATCAGGCGCAGGATGCCGTTGCCGTGCTCCGCCGAACCGGTCAGAAGCGGCACGATCTGGCTTTCCCGGAGTTCCGTCGTCAGGTCGTCGAACACCCGGTCGCGCGGCGGCTCGACATCGGACAGGAGTTGTTCCATCAGCTCGTCGTCGTAGTCGGCGAGCTTCTCCAGCATCGAGAAACGGGCGTCGACCTCCTCCGCCTTCGCCGCGTCGTTCATCTCGATCACCTCGCTCGGCGCGTGCTCGCGGTAGACGAAGGCGCGCTCGAGCGCCAGATCGACGAAGCCGGTGACGATATCGTTTTCCCAGATCGGTAATTGCCGCAGCACGATCGGCTGGGCCGACGCCGGCTGCAGCCACGCCAGCACGTCGCGGACATTGCCTTCCGCCTTGTCGATCTTGTTGAGGAAGATGAGCCGCGGAATGCCGAGGTCCTCGAGCTCCTTGAGGATCAGCTGCAGCGCGGGGACCTTCTTCTCGTCGGCTTCCGCCACCACGATCGCCATATCGACCGCGGGGACCACGTTGCGCGCTTCGTGCAGGAACTCGATTGAGCCCGGACAATCGACGAAGGTGTAGGTGTCGCCCATGAACTCGGTCGTGGCGACATTGACCTCGACGCTCATGCCGTGCGCACGCGCTTCCGGTGAGGCGTCGCCGACGGTATTGCCGTCGCTGACCCTGCCTTGCCGGGAGATGGCGCCGGTTCGCGCCAGGATGCTTTCGAGAAGCGTCGTCTTCCCGCTCAGGTACGGGCCGACCAGCGCGATGCACCGGGCGGCCCCAACCGCTCTGCCGTTCAGTTCGGGCATGTCAGCAATCCTCCCTTCGCCGGGCGGACCGCCGTCGTATTTTTTGAGTTAGCGCGGGCCCGCCCGTGACCTCGCCTGGCGGCTATCGTCCCAGCCCTTTACGCCGGACGCAAGTGGGACATTTCGCCAATGTGACCGCAAGGACGGGATCGCGGACTAGTTCCGTGCCGGCCTGAACGCCAGCGGCGCCAGTTGAACGGTGAGGATGGCGACCATGATGAGCATCGCGCCCGCCAGCCCGATGATCGTCAGCCGTTCGCCGAGCAGGAGCGCTCCGGCGGCCGCGGCGAACAGCGCCTCCGACGACAGGATGACGGCGGCGTCGGCCGGCGGTGTCCAGCGCTGGCCGATCGCCTGCAACGTGTAGCCGACGCCGCCCGACAACAGGCCGGCATAGAGGATCTCGACGCCGGCGGCCGCGATCCGGTCCATCTCGATAGGCTCGGCGAACGGCGCGATGGCGGTTCCGAGAAGCCCGCCGATCGCGAACTGGACGAAGGCGACCGTCACCGGCCGGCCGGTCCGCGCCGCGGTATAGCTGAGCAACGCGACCTGCAGCGCCCAGAAGACGGCGGCGACCACCATCAACCCGTCGCCGAGGCCGAGCGGGGCGATACCGCCGCCCGACAGCAGAATGGTGCCGGCGAAGGACATCGTCGCCGCCGGCCAGGCGACAGCGTGCGGCATCGAGCGGAACACCGCCCAGGCGACGAACGGCACGAGCACGACGTAGAGCCCGGTCAGGAAGCCGGCATTGGTGACGCTGGTATATTGCAGGCCGATCTGCTGCAGGATGCTGCCGGCGAAGAAGGTGATCGCCGTGGCGATCGCGAGCCTCCGGCCGGTCCGGTCCATCGCGGCGCCGCGACGCCGCTCCCGGAGGACGAGAGGCAGGATCGCCGCCGCCGCCAGCAGGAAACGCAGGCCGGTGAACAGGAACGGCCCGACATCCTCCATGGCCGTCGTCTGAGCGACGAAGGCCGTGCCCCAGACGAAGGCAGCGAACAGCAGGGTCAGGTTTGCAAACGAGCGGCGCACGCGCCCGGATAGTCCGGCGACGCGGGCGATGCAAGTCCGACGGGCAAGTCCGCCGGTCACACGCCACGGTCGGCCTTCGGGAATATTCGCCGCGCCGAAACGTTAGTCGGACTGCATGGCATCGGCGAATCCAGACGGAGGACATCGATCATGACGCCAGTCGCACACACACCACGAACCGTCCTGAGTTCTCTTCTAACAACCGGTGCTCTCGCACTTGCCGTGGCAACGGCCGTGCCCGGCGGAGCGGTCGCTGCCGGCGGTGGTGGTGGCGAAAGCGGCCCGATCAAGTCGTGCCCGCGCGGCCAGATCTTCGATGGCCGGACCGGCCAGTGCATCAAGCAGTCGAGCACGGCCATCGACGACACGAGCCGCTACGCCTATGGCAGCTGGCTCGCCCGCACCGGCCGCTACGGCGAGGCGATCGAGGTCCTGAGCCTGGTCGAGAACAAGGACGATCCGCGCGTCCTCAACTACCTGGGCTACGCCAACCGCCAGCTCGGCCGGTTCGAGGTCGGGCTCGGCTTCTATCGCCAGGCGCTCGCGGCCGATCCCGATTACGTCAAGGCACGGGAATATCTCGGCGAGGCCTATCTGGTGCTCGAAAGGCCGGAACTCGCCCGGGAGCAGCTGCGCGAGATCGGATCGCGCTGCGGAACGGGCTGCGAGGAATACGCACTGCTCGCCGAAGCTATCGCCGACTACGACGCGGCGCTGGCGCGCCGGTCATAGCCCGTTGGCTTCGAACAGTGGCGGCTTCAAGCGCTGTCGGATTCGAACGCTGGCGGCACGACCATATTGATCGCGCCGCCGGCGACAGGAACGGCAAGGCCGCTCTAGAGCACGTGGAACGTCCAGGCGATATCGTCGCTCAGCACCCAATCTCCGCTACCGTTCTGGTCATAGGTGCGCACCTCGAACCACCGCTTGGGATTCGGGCAGGAGTTGCCACCAGCGCTCCAGAATGCCAGCAGATCGTTGCCGGACGATTGGCCCCACTCAACCGCGGCCACGCCGATTCGCTTCTGTGTATTGATCCGCTTTTCCGGCCTGATGCAGTAGACACCCGTTTGCGGATTGGTCACCATCTTCACACCGATGCTGCGAATGATGTCGTTGCCGAGATCGTAAAAAACAGCGATCTTGGCAAAGCTGTACCATCCGTCACCCCGAGCCTCTTTTCCGGTCGACGGCGAGTTTTCTTCGGCTGCATATAGATTTGGAGCAGCGAATACACCCGCCACAGCGACAACGAACGCAAATAGCAAACGTAAAGGCATTCGGTATCTCCTCTTACCGTCTTTTCTGTGATTGGAAGCGCAGTAGACCAAGGCAGCTACGAATCTTCCGCTAGGGAAGCTAACAAGGCATCGACGACAAGTCAGCCGGATAATCGCGATCGGGATTTCTCGCGGACGGCCTTCCGTTGCTGGCCTTTCCGGCTGAACCCGGCCATGGTGCCGCCGCCATGACCCAAGCCGCCGATCCGATCATGAATGCCGCTCCCCCATCGCCCGAAACCGGGCGCAGCGAGGTTGCCGCGTCCATGTCGATCGCCCTGCCGCTGGCGCTGACCAATCTCGGCAACATCGCCATCAACACCACCGACGTGGTCATGGTCGGCTGGCTCGGAGCCGAGGCTCTCGCCGCCGGCATGCTGGGCTTCACGCTGATCTTCCTGTTCCTGCTGGGCGGCATCGGCCTGACCTCGTCGGTGCCGGCACTGACCGCCCAGGCGCACGGCTCCGGCGATGCCCGTGCCGTGCGGCGTCCCATCCGCCAGGGGCTGTGGGCCTCCGTGCTGTATTCGGCGCCCGCGATCGCGGTGCTCATGCACGGCGAATGGATCCTGCTGATGCTGGGCCAGGACCCGACGGCATCCAGGCTCGCTGGCGAATATCTCGCCTATGCCGCGTGGAGCCTACCGTTCATCCTCGGCGTCATGGTGCTGCGCGCGCTGCTCGCCACCCTCGACCGCGCCGCCGTCATCGTCTGGATCACCGGGTCGGGCATCATCCTGAACGCGGCCATCAACTACGGCCTGATCTTCGGCAACTGGGGGCTGCCGCGACTGGAAATCGTCGGCGCCGGCGTCGCCACCACGGCGACCAGCGCCGTCGGTTTCACGATTATCGCCATCTACGTCGTCACGCATCCGGCGATCCGCGGTTACCACGTGTTCCGGCGGCTCTGGATCGCCGATTTCGAGCGGTTGAAGGCGATCGTCAGGCTCGGCGCTCCGATCGCCTTGACGGCCTTGCTGGAGGAGGGCCTGTTCGCCGCCTCGACCCTCATGGTCGGCTGGCTCGGGCCGTTGACGCTGGCCGGCCATACGATCGCGCTGCAATGCACCGCGGTCGCGTTCATGATTCCGCTCGGCATCTCCCAGGCCGGCACCGTCAGGGTCGGCATCGCCGCCGGCCGGCGCGACAGTCGGGCGATCGGCCGCGCCGGCTGGACGGCGATGACGCTCGGGCTTGCCGTCATGCTCATTGCAGCTCTCGCCTACTGGGTCATCCCCGAACCGCTGGCCCGGCAGTTCCTCGACGCCTCGGACCCCGACGCCGGCGCAGTGCTCGCCATCGCCGTGTCGCTACTCGGCGTCGCCGCCTTCTTCCAGCTCTTCGACGGTATCCAGGTCGTCGGCCTCGGAATCCTGCGCGGCCTCAACGACACGCGGGTGCCGCTGGCCTACGCGGCCTTCGGCTACTGGGTCTGCGGCGCGCCGCTTGCCTATGTGCTGGGCTTTGTCTTCGGTTACGGCGCCGTCGGCATCTGGATCGGGTTCATCGTCGGCCTCGGCGCCGTCGCGGCCCTGTCGCTTGCCCGCTTCTCCGCGCGCGACCGCAACGGCCTCGTGGAGAAATTCGTCGCCGTGCACGCCTGATTGGCAAAGCCGAACCGGGATGGATATGGTGAGGCTCGACCCTGCCGATTCCAAGTCCTGGAGCTTTCTACCGATGCTGATCCTGCGTTCCGCCGCACCGTCCCCCTTCGGCCGCAAGGTCAAGATCGCGATGGGCATTCTCGAGCTCGACGACAGGATCGAGATCAAGCCCGCCGATTCCAATGCCGGCGACGAGGAATTGTTCCACCAGAACCCGCTCGGCAAGATTCCGACGCTGATCCTGGAGGACGGCTCATCCCTGTTCGATTCCCGCGTGATCCTGGAGTATCTCGACGACCTGGCGGGCGGCGGCAAGATCATGCCCAAGGGCGAGGGTCGCTTCGCCGCGCTGCGTCTGCAGGCGCTCGCGGACGGCATGATGGATGCCTCCATTCTGCAGATATACGAGAAGCGCTTCCGCCCCGAAGAGATACAGTATCGGCCCTGGCTCGACCGCCAGGCCGCCAAGGTCACCCGCGCGCTGGCCGAACTGGAGAACGAGCCGCCGATCATGGGCAAGCCGCCGCATGTCGGCCATATCGCGCTGGCATGCGCGCTCGGCTATCTCGATCTCCGCTTCGACGGTCACTGGCGCGACGGCCATCCCAAACTGGTCGGCTGGCTCGACGCCTTCGCCAACACGGTTCCCGCCTTCGAGGCGACGACGCCGGCGGGATGATGCGGGGCTGACAGGCTTGATAAGACCGCCCTACGCCGGCGCGACCGCCGCAGACGCCATCGACGGTCCCTACGCCTGGTTTCGGCTGGCCGTGTCGGTTCTGCTCGGCACCATCGGCAGCATCGGCATGTGGGCGGTCATCGTGGTTCTGCCCGAGGTGCAGGCCGAATTCGGCGTCAGCCGGTCCGACGCCTCCCTGCCCTACACGCTGACGATGATCGGTTTCGCCGCGGGCAATGTCGCCTTCGGCCGCTTCGTGGACCGTATCGGCATCGTCGTTCCGATCATCCTCGCGGCGCTGTCGCTCGGCGGCGGCTTCATCGCGGCGGCCTATGCCGCGGACCTCTGGCAGTTCGCCCTGATCCAGGGCTTCCTGATCGGCCTCGGCACCGCCGCGACGTTCGGACCGCTGATTGCCGACGTGTCGCACTGGTTCCGGCAGCGCCGCGGCGTGGCGGTGGCGGCGACCGCCAGCGGCAACTATCTCGCCGGCGCCATATGGCCGACGGCGTTGCAGGGGATCCTCGTCTCGGAAGGCTGGCGCGCGACCTATGTCGTCATCGGCGTCGTCTGTCTGGTGACGATGGTGCCGCTCGCCTTCTTCCTGCGCCGGCGCCCGCCCGAGGAGATTAACCCGGCCCTCCCGGCGGGAACGCCCGCCCCGCTCCACACAAAATCCATCGACCTGTCGCCGCGCGCGCTGCAGACCCTGCTGGTCATCGCGGGTCTCGGCTGCTGCGTCGCCATGTCGATGCCGCAGGTCCATATCGTCGCCTATTGCGCCGACCTCGGCTACGGGGTGGCGCGGGGTGCCGAGATGCTGTCGCTGATGCTGGTCGGCGGGGTCGTCAGCCGGCTGGCGTCCGGTTTCCTCGCCGATTACATCGGCGGCGTGAAGACGCTGCTGATCGGCTCGCTGGGCCAGTGCCTGGCGCTGATTCTCTACATGCCCTTCGACGGACTGACGTCGCTCTATGTCGTCTCGCTCATTTTCGGCCTCTCGCAGGGCGGCATCGTTCCCAGCTACGCACTGATCGTGCGCGAGTACCTGCCGGCGAAGGAAGCCGGGCAGCGTGTCGGCCTCGTCATCATGGCGACGATCGTCGGCATGGCGCTCGGCGGCTGGCTGTCGGGCTGGATCTACGACCTGACCGGCAGCTATCGCGCCGCGTTCCTGAACGGGATCGCATGGAACCTGCTCAATATCGCCATCATGCTGATGATCCTGGGCCGCACCCGCACGCCCGCGAGAGCGGTTCCCGCCTGATCGGCGCAATCCGCCCTTTGCCATCGAGGCCGAAGCGCCTAACCTCCGCGGCAGGTGTTTCGTCATGGAGAGGAGGTGGCCATGGGAATTTTTTCGTTTCTGAGGGACGTCGGTGAGAAACTGGGTATCGGCTCGGCCGAGGAGGCCCCGCCGGCCGATACGTTGCAGAAGTCGGTCAAGGATCTCGGCCTGACCGCGGAGAACCTGCAGATCAAGGTCGATGGCGATACCGTCAAGGTCGCCGGCACCGCCCCGTCGAGCTCGATTCGCGAGAAGATCATCCTGGCGCTCGGCAACGTGACCGGTGTGGCCCAGGTCGACGAGGAGATCGCGGTCGAGGAAAAGGAGCCCGATGCGGTCTTCTACGAAGTCGCGAAAGGCGACACCCTGTGGGCGATCGCCGAGTCGCATTACGGCAAGGGCAAGGGCGGCGAGTACAATCGCATCTTCGAGGCCAACAAGCCCATGCTGACGCACCCCGACAAGATCTATCCCGGCCAGGTGCTGCGCATCCCCCCGATGTGATCGGATCAGTAACCGGTACGCATCACTCCGCCGGCACGACCCGCAGGATCCGGCCATCCCCGGAATCGGTGACGAGGTAGAGATACCCGTCCGGTCCCTGGCGAATGTCGCGGATGCGTTCGCCGAGTTCATCGAACAGCGTTTCCTCGGCGGCGACACTGTCGCCGTCGAGAGCGAGGCGGGCAACGTGGGCGCCGCGCAACGCCCCCACGAAGACATCGCCCGTCCACGCCGGAAACCTGTCGCCGGTATAGAACGCCATGCCGGACGGGGCGATCGACGGATCCCAGTAGTGGACCGGCTGTTCCATCCCCTCCTTCGCCGTGCCGATGCCGATCTTTCCGCCGGAATAGTGCCGGCCGTAGGAAATGACCGGCCAGCCGTAGTTGCGCCCGGCCCTGGGGATATTGATCTCGTCGCCGCCGCGCGCCCCGTGCTCGACGGTCCACAGCACGCCGGTCGCCGGATTGATCGCGGCCCCCTGGAGATTGCGATGGCCGATCGACCAGATCTCCGGCAGGCCGCCGCCGTCGACGAAGGGATTGTCGGCGGGCACCGTGCCGTCCGGTGCGATGCGGATCACCGAGCCGGCGTGGTCGGCCGTATCCTGTGCCCGTTCCATGTCGCCACGGTCGCCCAGGGTGACGAACAGCATGCCATCCGGCGCGAAGACGAACCGCGAGCCGAAGTGCCGGGTCGAGCCCGTCTTGCCGGTCATGCGGAAGATCACCTGCGTGTCCTCAAGCCGGGGCGGGCCGCCCTCGCGCACGAGCCGGGCCCGCGCGACCGCGGTCCCTGCCTTGCCGCCCTCGATCTCGGCGAACGACAGGTAGATCATGCCGTTGGCGGCGAAGTTCGGGTCGAGCACGATATCCAGCATGCCGCCCTGCCCCCAGTCCTGCGTCGCCGGTGCACCGGGCAGCGGCGCCGAGAGGCTTCCGTCCGGACCGACGATCCGCACGGTTCCGGGCCGCTCCGTGACCAGCATGGCACCGTCTGGAAGAAAGGCCAGCGACCAGGGATGGTCCAGGCCGGCGGCGACCGTTTCCAGACGGACGCGGCCCGCCGACGTATCGAACGCCTGCTCGGCGAGCGCCGGCACGGCGGCTGCCGCGAGCCCGAACCCCAGAAATACCGCTGTCGCCTTGATCATCGCCATCCTCCGGTCATCAGGGGCATCTAGCGCGGATCGGCCCCACGAAAACCGCTCCCGGATGCCACACGGGCCTATTCGCCAAACCGCACCGCTACGGGTATCGTGTGCACAGCCGCGATGGAGCCCGACCGAAACAATGCGCTGGCTGATCCGCATCGTCGTCGTTCTGATCGTCATCGCGCTCGCGCTTGCCGCCATCGGCCTCGCCATCCTGCCGCGCACCGTTGCGGTCAGCCGCTACGCCATCATCGACGCGCCGCCGGCAGGGGTCTGGCCGTTCGTGTCCGACCTGCGCCGCTTCAACGACTGGTCGCCCTGGGCCGGCTACGATCCGGACGGCACGACCTATGTCTTCGAAGGGCCCGAAACCGGCATCGGCCAGACCATGCGCTGGTCCAGCGACCATCCCAATGTCGGCTCCGGCACGCTGACGGTCGTCTCGTACGATCCCGGCCGCGCGGTGGAGATGCGCCTGGATTTCGGCCAGATGGGCACCGCAGAGACGACCATCGTCCTGATTCCGAGCGAGGGCGGAACCGAGGTGACCTGGGGATTCACGACCGATCTCGGCACGAACCCGGTCGCCCGCTGGTTCGGTCTGATGTTCGATCGCTGGGTCGGCAACGACTACGAGACGGGCCTGGCCAATCTGAAGGCGCTCGTCGAGGAGACGAAGGATAGCGCCGGGTAAACCCGATCGACCCGATTAACCGTTTTGGGACAGAACTTAACCTTAAACCGCTGAATGGTTTCCCTTTGTTTACACATTCGGTTAGCGTGTACGGGAATTCACGAGTTTTTGGGTTCCGCGACGCCGGGCCTCGAGGTTCTGAAATTCGCTCCAATTCAATCTTGCGCCGCCCGTCGAGGCGGCGTTTTTTTGGGCGAATGCGGATTCGTGTGAAGCGTTGCCGCATCGCCGCGCGGGCAAGCGATGCGCTGGCGGCCCGGTTCTATGGCCTCGACGCGCGCACGACGAACGTCGGTAGGGATCAGGGGTGTCGCGAGGGCCGATCGTGGCCGCCGGTAAAGACCAGATAGCCGCCGATGACGACCACCACGACCATCGCGTAGAACAGGATTTCGCGCCAGGAGAACATGGACACCTGCGCATGCGGGCCGACGATCCGCTGGACTTTCCTGTCGCTTGTATTGGCCGGTTGGACCGCGGCGACCGGCTCGCGCAACGTCCAATGCGGGTTGGCACCGGGAACGCGGACGGCGTTCGGTGTGATGGTGCCGGCCATGATCACGCCCGACCCTGACGATGCGCCCGCCGATCCTGCTGTCGTGCCGGCGGCACCGCTGTCCGCCAGGGCGCAGGACGCGCCGAGGCACAGCAGCGCCTGCAGGGCGACAAGGAAGACCGTCACGCCCAGGAGCGAACGGCGTAAACTGGCAATCAGTGTCTGGAATAAACCGGACGGGTGGCGATACGCGATGCCATGCCCGCCGGCAAGCAACGGAAACATCTTGCTCTCCGTCCTGTGGGATGCGGAACTTGCCGACCCCCAACAATGACGTGATGTTTCCGGCGTGGGTTTGCTGGCTTGATGACGCAGTCGGGCAGATTCCAAGGCGTCATTGTGGCGAGGTCACTGGTGACGGATGGGCGCGCCGTATCGCGCCGCGTCATGGTTCGACAACAGCGTCGACGTCCGACGCGGTTCGTCGTGGTCGTTTTCGACCTTCATCATCAAACCGTCGGCGATCAGCGCCAGCCCGACCAGCAGGATCGCCGTCAGGCAGACGGCGATCACCCGCAAGGGCGTACCGGCGCGTTTGAACCAGGCGCCGGGCGAGCGGCGTCCGGCGGCGGCCATTACAGGCCCGCCCGCCGACCGAGTTCCCGCCACATCGAAACCGTCAGGGTCCCGAGCCCCGCGAACAGCACCAGGATCACGCCGGCGACGATGCGCCGGTCGGACAGGGACGACAAATGCGGCGGCGGCAATCCGGGCGTCAGGGACGGCACGGCGACGCCGATCAGTCCGGCCCGCCGCGAGGGCGCCGCCGACTGTGTATCCGATCGGGTCGCCGATTGGGCTGACTCCATCGAGACGGGTCCGGTGAAGCCGTCGCTGGTTGCGCCGACCGCATGGGGCACCGCGACCGGCGTCGCGAGCAGCGCGGCGGCAACGATCGCGGCAAACGCCCAACGGCCACCCCTCTTGCGATCGGTCGCGACTTTGGTGTGTGTCATTTTTAGACCCTCTGGTTCGGTTGATTTCGAACTCTCCGGATCGAAAGAGACAGGACCAATCCGGCGGCGGTTGGTCCGGACTTTGGCGACGACGGACAGAAACCGCGGCGGTTTTGAGGCTTTTCCGTTACCAGTTCGTAACCTTGTGTTTCAGAACGGTATCGACCCGCCGGCCGGTGCGCGAAAAATCAAGTCATTGCCTCGGCTTCCCGCCGGATCGTGACGGCGAGGTTGTCGGCAGGCTCGATGTCGGCGAACCGCACGACGTCGCCGGCCGCCACCGCTGATGTGAGCGTCACGCCATGTGCGAGCCCGATCGGCAGGGCGCCGACCGACAGGCTCGTCTGCGCGGGCAGAAGCTTGCCCCAGACCGTGTAGCCGCCCTCGCCGTCGAGCCGGTCGCCGACCTTCAGGTCGCGCTTGGCCACCGCCACCGCGTCGCCCCGGAAGCGTCGTGTCGTGCCCGTGGGCTCGCCGCGCAGGGCAGCACTGAGCACCGACACCGACAGCTCGAGGCCGATCAGATGGAACGGCTTGTACATCGCCGCGTACCGGCCGCTCGCATCGGTCTTCAGGCCGTATTGGCGGAAGCAGTCGGCGGCGTAGTCGTTCGGCGCTTCGAGAACCACGTAGACGCCCCAGCGCAGGTCCCGGTAGACCGGCCGCGAGTCGCGCTCGAGGCTCGAGATCACCTCGACCATGCCGCCGCCCTCGAGCACGCCGCCGGCCGATCTGGGCCGCAGGATGTGGGCGAGATCGTCGACGCCGCAGGGCGGAAACAGCAGGCCGTCCGAGGGGACGTCCAATCCCGTCGCGTTGGCGATCGCCGCCATCTCGATCGCCGATTTGGTGCCGTCCAGGAACGAGTTGAACATCTGCGCGTTCATGCCGGCCGCCGCGGCCTGCTCGTCGCTGAGGCCGTAATGGGACCAGACGTCGTCCGGCGTCACGTGATGGAAGCCCGGCAGGTACTTCGTGCCCTTTCCGGCCGCCGCCACCTTGAAGCCGCAGGCACGCGCCCAGTCGACCATCTCGCAGACGAGCGCCGGCTGATCGCCATAGGCCATCGAGTAGACGACCCCCGCCGAGCGCGCCCGCGCCGCCAGGGCCGGACCGGCCAGCACGTCGGCCTCCACGTTGACCATGACGATGTGCTTGCCCGCCTCGAAGGCGGCGAGCGCGTGGGCGATGCCGGCCTTCGGATTGCCGGTCGCCTCGATCACCACCTCGACATCGTCGCGCGCGCAGAGCGCGGCCCCGTCGTCCACGAAGGTCGTCGCCGCGATCCGGTCCTCGTCCCAGCCGACCGTGCGGCAGGCCGCTCTCGCCCGGTCGACATCGAGGTCGGCGATGGCCGCGACCTCGAGGCCGGGGATGGTCGGCACCTGGGACAGGAACATCGAGCCGAACTTGCCGGCGCCGATCAGCCCCGCCTTCACCTGCCGTCCGCCGTCCGCGCGCGCCGCGAGCAATGCCATCAGGTTCATTGATTTCCCCTTTTTTCGGACCGCCTGCGATCGCTCACCCCCGCGGTATGCGAACCAGGACTACCTCCCACCGCACAATCCCGGTTGCGCGGGTCGCACCTTTCCGTGCACACTTCGAAACGTATACACAGAATAACTTCGGGAGGAATACATGCTTGGACGGGCTCTTCGTAGCGCGTTGGTGTTGTTTGCGATTTCGATCCTGACTGCCGTAGCGGGACCCGCAAACGCCCAATATCCGGATCGGCCTCTGACTCTGATCGTGCCGTGGGGCGCGGGCGGCGGCACCGATGCCACCGGTCGCATCATCGCCTCCATTCTCGAAAAGGAACTCGGCCAGCCGGTGAATGTCGTCAACCGCACGGGCGGGTCCGGCGTCGTCGGCCATTCGGCAATCGCCGAGGCCGCGCCGGACGGCTACACGATCGGCGTCGCGACCGTCGAGATCAACATGATGCACTGGCAGGGACTGACCGACCTGACCTACGAGTCCTATACGCCGATCGCGCTCGTCAACGAGGATCCGGCCGGCCTGCAGGTGGCGGCGGATTCGCCCTACGCCACCGCCGAGGATCTGATCGCGGCGATCAAGGCCGAACCGGGCAGCCTGAAGGCGTCGGGCACCGGCCAGGGCGGCATCTGGCATCTCGCGATCGCCGGCATGCTGAACAGCGCCGACATCGATCCCGCTTCGGTGCCGTGGGTGCCGAGCCAGGGTGCGGCCCCGGGCCTTCAGGATCTCGTCGCCGGCGGCGTCGCGATCGTGCCCTGCTCGCTTCCCGAGGCGCGGTCCCTGATCGAGGCCGGCCGCGTGAAGTCGCTGGCGATCATGTCCGACAAGCGCGCCGCGCTGTTCCCCGACGTGCCGACGCTGAAGGAGGCGATCGGGTCGGATTGGACGATCGGCGCCTGGCGCGGCATCGTCGGCCCGAAGGGCCTGCCCGACGACGTGACGCAGACGCTCTCCGCGGCGCTGGAGAAGGTCTACAACTCGGATGACTACCAGACCTTCATGAAAGATCGCGGCTTCGGCGTCCGTTGGGCGTCCGGCGCCGACTTCGAGGCTTTCATGAAACAGTCTGACGCGAGCCTCGGCGCGGTGATGAAGGCGGTCGGCATCGCCAAGTGACCGCCTTCGCCTGAGGCGAGATCCCATGCGGATCAGCGACACGATGCTCGGCGGGGTGCTGATTGCCTTCGGGGCAGCCCTCGCCGGGTATTCCCAGACGTTTCCCGCCATACCAGGCCAGACCTATGGCGCGGCGATCTTTCCGACCGCCATCGCCATAGGGTTCGCCGGCTGCGGGGGGCTTCTCGTGATGCAAGGGCTGCGCTCCAGCGGCCGACACCTCGAGGCGGCCGAGTGGATGCTGGACCTCCGCGCGGTGGTCGGCGTCGCGCTGACCGTGCTCGCAATCACCGGATACATCTGGCTTGCCCCGATAATCGGGTTCATCCCGGTCATGGCGGCGATGCTGCTCGGCCTGCTCCTGTTTCTGAGGGTTCGCTGGCCGGCGGCGGTCGTGCTCGCGGTCGTCGTCACCATCGTCATTCACGGCGTGTTCGCCGGCCTGCTGCTCGTGCCGCTGCCCAACGGCCTGTTTCCCCGCATTCCCTGGTGAGGACGTGACTTCGTGAACGCGATCGGCGCTGCCTTCGAGCTTGTCCTTCAGTGGCAGGTGTTCACCACGGTGCTGCTCGCTGCCCTGTTCGGCCTGACGGTCGGGGCCATTCCCGGCCTCACGGCCACGATGGCGACCGCGCTGCTTGTTCCCCTCACCTTCTTCATGGACCCGGTGCCGGCGGTCGGCGCGATCATCGCCTGCGCGGCGATGGCGATCTTCGCCGGCGACATTCCCGGCACGCTGCTGCGCATTCCCGGCACCCCGGCGTCCGCCGCCTACACCGACGAAGCCTACGCGATGACGCGCAACGGGGAGGCGGAGGCCGCGCTCGGCGCGAACCTGCTGTTCTCGGCGCTCGGCGGGCTTGCCGGCACCGCCGTTCTGATCTTCGCCGCGCCGGCGCTGGCCGAGGTCGCGCTCAAGTTCTCGTCCTTCGAGTATTTCTGGATGGCGCTTCTGGGCCTCACCTGCGCCGTGTTCATCGGCTCCGCCCAGCCGCTGCGCGCCTTCATCAGCCTGTTCATCGGCCTGGCGATCGCGACGATCGGCCTGAACAACCCGGCCGGCGTTCCGCGCTTCACCTTCGGCTCCACCGACCTTCTCGCCGGCATCGATTTCATTCCGGCGATGATCGGCCTGTTCGCCGTCTCCGAGGTGCTGCGGTCCATCGCCAGCGGCGTGCCCTCGATCGGCAGGCTGCAGACGGCGACCGGCAACATCTTCAAGCACTGGGGCGGGATGGTCAGGACCTACTGGCGCCAGCAGCTCAGGGGCAACGCGCTGGGCATCGCCATCGGTGCGCTTCCCGGCGCCGGCGCCGACATCGCCGCCTGGGTGGCCTATGCGGTGAGCCGCAAGATGTCGCGCACGCCCGAGAAGTTCGGCACGGGCCACGTCGAGGGCATCGTCGAGAGCACATCGGCGAACAACGCGGCGCTGGCCTCGGCCTGGATCCCCGCCCTCGTCTTCGGCATTCCGGGCGACACCATCACCGCGATCGTGATCGGCGTCCTCTACGTGAAGGGCCTCAACCCCGGGCCGACGCTGTTCCTGTTCAATCCGCAGTCGATCTACGCGGTGTTCATCATCTTCGTGCTCGCCAACCTGGTGATGATTCCGCTCGGCTGGGTCACGATCAAGCTGGCCAAGCGGCTGCTGCTCGTGCCGCGCAACATCATGATGCCGGTGATCCTCGCGTTCTGCATTGTCGGCGCCTTCGCCTCCAGCAATTCCAGCTACGGCATCATCGTGATGCTCGCCTTCGGCATCCTCGGTTTCGTCATGGAGGAGAACCGCATCCCGATCGCGCCGTGCATCCTCGGCATCGTCATCGGGCCGATGCTGGAGGAGACCTTCGTCACCTCCATGATCAAGTCGGACGGCTCGTTCCTCGGCTTCTTCGAGCGCCCGATCGCCGCGGGCCTGGGGATCGTGACGGTCCTGATCTGGCTCTCCCCGCTGATCGGCGTACTCATGCGGCGCCGAAGGGCCGGCGCCTCCGCGTCCAGTCAGTAACCCGGCGGATAGGGCGCGTAGTAGACCCGGGGCCCCGGACCATAGGCCGGTGCCGCAACATAGGGCCTGTAGCCAACGACCGGACCACCGCCAGGAACCTGTCCGGGCCCGTCATAGGCCAGGCTCGGGATTTCCCCGCCGGGATAGAGATAGCCGGAACGGTACTGGGTGTAGACTTGGTTGTTCAGCGCCCGCCAACTCGTACCGGTGTCCTCGGTATCGGCCTGGAAGGATTCCGCGTGCGCGAGTACGGGCAGACCGAGCCCCATCGCAATCGCTGCTGCGTAGATCGTCTTGCGTTTCATCGGATCAACTCCTTATCGCATCGGGGCACGGTAGGCCCCATACAGGTCCGCTGAGGCACGGCGCATCCGGCGCCCCGACCCGCCGCCCCGCGACGGTGCCCGGGCAAGGTGCCGGCGCGATCAGCGGCAGAAATGCCGGCGGCCGTCGTAGCCGAGAAAAGTACCCGACCGCGGATCGAACGAGCGGTAGCGGCTCTCGCAGTAGCGGTACCAGGCCGGTGTCCACGGGGCAGGATTGGCATAGACGTAGGCCGGCTGCGAAGGAGCCGCCAATGCCCCGCCAAGGATGGCGCCGACCGCCAGGCCGGCAACGCCCGCGGCCACGGCCGCGCCGTCGTTGTACCGATAGCGCCCGTGTGAATAGTACGGCCGATAGTGGCCATAGCCGCGGGGATTGCGATAGCCGCCGTGATAGGGGCGACCGGCATAGGGATACGCCTTTGCGGGACCGTTCCAGCCGCGGCGATGTTCGAGCGATTCCGCCGATGCGGTCGACGGAACGGCGAACAGCATCAGGGCGACGCCTGCGGCAAGTACTGGTGTGAGAACTGGCATTGCGACCTCCTTTGGCGCGATGCGGACGCTGGCGGCGGCGGGAAGTCCAGCCGCGCGATCGATGGGCGTTCCGCAGGTCTGCCGATAAGGATCAAACGCCTGCCGGTCGGATTCGGTTGCATGACCATTTCGGGGCGATTCCGCGGCACAGAGCAGACGACGCATAGCCGGCGGGGGATAGCGGGCAGCGAGACATGCCCCGCGCGCGCCGGGCCGGTGGCCCAGCGCAAAGGTCGGGTTGCCGCGACGTCGGACGTGCAAACAGCGATACGCGGCCCGGTCGCGCCCGAGCCGCGTCGCTGGTCGGGTCGCCGCCGGCCTACTCGGCCGCCTCCATGCCCGTGCGGGCCAACTCCAGCAGACAGTCGTCGGACAGGGGTTCGATCGGCGCGAAATCGCGATGGGCGATCCACGGAGCCCGCGTGAACTTGGTGATGTGGTTGGAGACCGCGCACAGCGTCAGGTAAACGATCTTGCGCGGATACGGCGTGATGTTCGGCGGACTGGCGTGAACGAGATTGCCATGGAACATCAGCACGGTGCCCGGCTTGCCGGTCGGCGCGACGATGCCGCCCTCCGCGGCGAGCCGCGTCACCGTCTCATTGTCCAGCGTCCAGAGCGGATAGGACGTGGTCTTGAGGTCATGTCCCGCTTCGAGCACGCCCGCCTTGTGGCTCTTCGGGATGAACATGAGCGGCCCGTTGATCGCCATCACCTCGTCGAGGAAAACGGCGATGTTCATGGCGCGCGGCTCCGGCATTCCGTCGTCGCGGGCCCAGGTGCCGTAGTCCTGGTGCCACTGCCAGACTTCGCCATCGAACGGCGCCTTCGCATTGATCTTGAACTGGTGCATGTAGACCGGTTCGCCGAACAGCTGCGACACCGGCTCGACCAGCCGCGGATGCGCGCCCAGGCGGCGGAAGGCTTCGTTATACGTATGCGCCGCGAAGGCTGTGCGCGGCGCCCCGGTGGTCTCGCGCCAGACCTCTTCGCGGTCCTGAGCGTAGATCTTCTCGGCCTCCTCGCGCAGTACGGCGACTTCCGCTTCGGAGAAACAATCGGGCAGGAACAGGTATCCGCTTTCGTCGAAGTCGCGCAGTTGCTGGTCGGTCAGTTTCATGGCGTTGCTCCTCCTGCGCAGCCTTGTTGATTTAATGACCGGGACGCCCGCGGCTGCGGGTCAGGCGGCGTCCGAATCGATTTCGAGGCGGTTCACCAGATCGGCGCCGGCCGCCTCCGTGTGGCGCCGTGCAAGGCGTCCCGCCTCGTCCACCGCGCCGGCTTCGATCGCCGCGAGGATCCCGGCGTGCTCGGTCCAGACCCGATGCCTGATCTCCGGCGCGTTCAGAACCGCCCCCATGCACCGTTTGAAGTGCGGCCACTGATCGGAAATGATGTCGAGGGCAGCCTGGTTGCCGGACAGGCGGTGAAGGGCCGAATGGTAGGCCACGTCCGCGTTGATCCAGCGCCCGCGCCCGTCCTCGTCGGTCAGGGCCTGCCCGCTCTCCAGCGCCGTTCGCGCCTCCTGCAGCGTCGAGATATCGGCCAGGCCATCGGCAACGACCTTCGCCGCGCGCCGCGCCGATAACTCGTCGAGGGCGGCACGCACCTCGTAAAGGTCCGCGATGCGCTGCGGCTCGACGGGCGCGATGGCCAGGCCGCGCCGCCCCTGTTCGCTCACCAGTCCCTGCCGTTTCAACAGCTGCAGCGCGTGGCTGACGGGCTGACGGGAGACCCCGAGGCGCGCGGCGAGGTCTTCCTGCCGGATCCGTTCGCCGGGCTTCAGCGCGCCGGCGGCGATGGCGTCCACCAGGCTCTCGTGAACCTGATCGATGAGGTTCGGCACGGCCGACAGTTGCTGCACGCCCTGATCCTTACTCGGAAGCCTATCGAATTCGGAATTCCGAATTCAGAATGCCGAGATCACGGACCGCGTGCAATATGCACCGCAGCATACGGGGCGGCCGGAATTCGGCGGGGCCGCCGGAATTCAGATGCGATGCGCACCGTGATACCGACCCGTGGCACCAACTTGTCCCTTGCCTCGGTGCCATCGCGCAACTACGGTCCGCGCCGTTTCCTTTGCCCCACGCAAATCCCGGGAGAACCAGGCATGGCCTTCCTTGCCGACACACTCGGCCGCATCAAGCCGTCCGCAACCATCGCCGTCACCAACAAGGCCCGCGAGCTGAAAGCCGCCGGCCGCGACGTCATCGGCCTCGGCGCCGGTGAGCCGGACTTCGACACGCCGGAGAACATCAAGGAAGCGGCGATCAAGGCGATCCGCGAGGGCAAGACCAAATACACCGCCGTCGACGGCATCCCCG
Source organism: Microbaculum marinisediminis (assembly GCF_025397915.1). Taxonomy (NCBI): domain Bacteria; kingdom Pseudomonadati; phylum Pseudomonadota; class Alphaproteobacteria; order Hyphomicrobiales; family Tepidamorphaceae; genus Microbaculum; species Microbaculum marinisediminis. Next base: position 27,216 of record NZ_JALIDZ010000016.1, on the reverse strand, counting down.
AGCTGAAGGAAGCGATCGTCGCCAAGTTCAAGCGCGAGAACGGCCTCGACTACGCCACCAACCAGGTCACGGTCGGCACCGGCGGCAAGCAGGTGCTGTTCAACGCGCTGATGGCGACGCTGAACCCGGGCGACGAGGTCATCATCCCGGCGCCCTACTGGGTGAGCTATCCGGACATGGTCGCCCTGTTCGGCGGCGTTCCCGTCGCGATCGAGGGGCCGGCGATGACCGGCTACAAGATCAGTCCGGAGACGCTCGAGGCTGCGATCACGCCAAAGACCAAGTGGCTGATCTTCAACTCGCCGTCGAACCCGTCGGGCGCCGCCTACACCCGCGCCGAGCTCAAGGCCCTCACCGACGTGCTGATGAAGCACCCGCACGTCTGGGTGATGACCGACGACATGTACGAGCACCTGGTCTACGACGACTTCGAGTTCACCACGATCGCCCAGGTCGAGCCCGGCCTCTACGAGCGCACGCTTACGGTGAACGGTGTCTCGAAGGCCTATGCGATGACCGGCTGGCGCATCGGCTACGGCGCGGGCCCGACGAGCCTCATCAAGGCGATGGGCACGATCCAGTCGCAGTCGACCTCGAACCCCTGCTCGATCTCGCAGTACGCCTCGGTGGAAGCGCTGAACGGCACGCAGGACTTCATCGCGCGCAACAACGAGGTCTTCAAGGGCCGGCGCGATCTGGTCGTCTCGATGCTGAACCAGGCGAGCGGCATCACCTGCCCCACGCCCGAAGGCGCCTTCTACGTCTATCCGAGCTGCGCCGGCACCATCGGCAAGACCTCGACCGGCGGCACCAGGCTCGAGACCGACGAGGACTTCGTCACCGCGCTTCTGGAAGAGGAAGGCGTCGCGGTCGTTCAGGGCACGGCCTTCGGCCTCGCTCCGTTCTTCCGCATCTCCTACGCCACCTCGACGGAGGCGCTGGAGGAGGCCTGCACCCGCATCCAGCGCTTCTGCGGCGGCCTGCGGTAGGCGAACGCCGTTTAAACTCGTCATTGCCGGGCTTGACCCGGCAATGATCGGTTCGCGGCGCGGAAAGCTCAGTTGAGATAGACCGGACGCTCCGTCGCCGCCGAGCCACGCGCACCTGCCTCGAGGATCAGGTCGAAATCTCCGCTATTCGGGCAGAAATCGTGGAACCGCTCGGCGAACGCCGAATGCGCGATCACCTGCCGGCAATGTCCGCGCTGCCGGCACATCGCGCAGTTGCGCTGAAGGTCGCGGAACCAGTCGCTGTCCTGCGCGGCGAACGCGTCGGGATCGATGCCGACCGATACCATGCCTTTGGCCATCAGATCCTCGAAGGCGAACGGGCGCGACACGGCATCCCTCAGATCCGACGCATCCATGCCCGTCTCCGCCAGGATGCGCGAGGCCTCGTGCGGATCGAGCGCGTTGAACTCCCGCATCGTCCGCGCGGCCTGCCGCTTATCCCGCACGTAATCGACCGCGAGGCGCCAGGCCCCGGCGATGGTTCCAAGCAACGTGTTGTTCATCGGCGTCCTCCACCGTTTCGGTCTCGCGAAACCGCGCCGGCGGCGACAAACGCACCGCACCGCGGCTACAACCTGTCGTTACGCTAGAATATAGAAAGCATGCAGTCCTTGAGCTGCGTCAAATGCGCTGACCGACAGTCCGCCATTACCGGGCTTGACCCGGCCATCCGATTGCGCAGTTTTCGAAGGGCAATGTCCGCTGGAAGCCCATGATGCCCCTCGCCCTCTCGGTCCTCGATCTCTCGCCGGTGACGACTGCGGCCCCGCCGTCGCAGTCGCTGCGCAATTCGATCGACCTGGCCCGTCACGTCGATCGTCTCGGTTATGCCCGCTACTGGCTCGCCGAGCATCACAACCTCGCCAACGTGGCGACCACGTCGCCGGCGATCATGATTGGCCAGGTGGCGGCCGCCACGGCGCGCATCCGCGTCGGCTCCGGCGGCATCATGCTGCCGAACCACGCCCCGCTCACCGTCGCCGAGAATTTCCGCACGCTCGAGGCACTGTTTCCGGGCCGCATCGATCTGGGGCTCGGCCGGGCGCCGGGCACCGACCAGCTCACCATGGCCGCGCTGAGGCGCCGCATGGAGGGCGCGGAGGCCGACGATTTCCTCGAGCGCCTGCATGAGCTGATCGCCTTCGGCACCGACGGCTTTCCCGAAGGCCATCCGTTCCGGCGGGTGAGCGCGATGCCCGACGACGTGACGTTGCCGCCGATCACCATCCTCGGCTCGTCGAACTACGGCGCCCATCTCGCCGCGGCCATGGGCCTGGGCTATGCCTTCGCCCATCACTTCGCCTCCTATCCGGCCGACCAGGCGATGAAGATCTACCGCGACAAGTTCCAGCCCTCGGTCTGGCTCGACCGGCCGCACGCGATCCTCGGCGTCTCGGCGGTCTGCGCGCCGAGCGACGAGGAAGCCGATTTCCTCGCCGCCACCGCGGACCTCGCCTGGTTCCGCATCATGCGCGGCGAGCGGGCGCCACTGGCGAGCCCCGAGAACGCGCTGGCCCTCGACCTGACCGCGACCGAACGCGAGCAGATGCGCCGCGATCGCGGCCGCCACGCCGTCGGCTCGCCCGCGACCGTGAAGGCGCGGCTGGAAGAGCTGGCGGCGCATTGCCAGGTCGACGAGCTGATGGTGACGTCCAACATCTTCGACCATGCCCTGCGCAAGCGGTCCTACGCGCTTCTGGCGGACGCGTTCGGGCTCGAGGAAGCATAGCCGCCCGCCGCATCGTATTCCGTGCGGAATGCTCCAGCGGGCGGGACGACATTCGGGCTTGGGGTGGGAAGTGGCCCGCGCGGTGGGACAAAAAGGCGCGCTCTCGCGTGATTTGTAGACTTCCCGTTAACGCGAATACAATCTACAACCCTTACGCGAATATCCGCCTAACATTCGGGGGCGCATACCGGCTGGGAGGCTTTTGATGTCAGACTATCGTTCCATCCGCTACGCGACCAATGGACGGGTCGCGACCATCACGCTCGACCGTCCGGAGCGGCTGAATGCCATCGACCGGTACATGCCGCAGGAGATCGAAGCCGCGGTGAAGAGGGCGAACGACGACGACACGGTTCACGTGATCGTCGTCGAGGGCGCCGGTCGCGCGTTCTGCGCCGGCTACGACCTGCAGGACTTTGCCGAGGCCGGCGGCACCAATCCCGGCATCCAGGACATGCCCTGGGACCCGATGCTCGACTTCAAGTTCATGTACGCCAACACCCAGGCGTTCATGAGCCTGCACCGCTCCTACAAGCCGACGATCGCCAAGATCCGCGGCCACGCGGTCGCCGGCGGCTCCGACATCGCCACCTGCTGCGACCTGATCGTGATGGCCGAGGAAGCCAGGATCGGCTATCCGCCGGCCCGCGTATGGGGCTGCCCGTCAGTCGGTCTCTGGGTTTTCCGCATCGGCGCCCAGCGCGCCAAGCGCCTGCTGTTTACCGGTGATCTGATCGACGGCCACACCGCAGTCGAGTACGGCCTGGCCATCGATACGGTGCCGGACGCGGGGCTGGACGAGGCCGTCGACGCCCTGGCCAACCGCATGGCCGGCGTCCCGAAGAACCAGTTGATGATGTCGAAGCTGATGATCAATTCCGCCCTCGACAATCAGGGCCTTAGCACCACCCAGCAGATGGCGACCCTGTTCGACGGCATCACCCGCCACTCGCCGGAAGGGGTTTGGTGGAAGCGCCGCGCGGAGGATGTCGGTTTCAAGCAGGCCGTGCGCGAACGCGATTCCGGCGCCCCGATCGCGGCCGAAGCCGAACGGACGCTGCCGGACTGGCAACAGGATTGACCGAACCGGTGCGCGGCCTGCGATCCAGGCAATTCGTTGACCGATCGCAAGGAAGGCCGTGAGGATTGCACGCGTTATTGTCACGGAATTGCCGGAACCGATGCCCATAGTCCGGCGTTGTGGGCGGGGGACAGCGAAGTCCCCCGTATGAAAATGAACAAGGAGATCACCATGCGCCGAGTTGCAGCAGTCGCCGCCGCCGCGGCCCTCACCGCCGTTCTGACCGGCCCCGCCGCCGCCCAGGACCGCGTCGAGGCCGGCGTCCTGAAATGCGACGTTGCCGGCGGGACCGGCTTCATCGTCGGCTCGACCAAGAACCTGACCTGCCAGTTCGAGCGGGCCGGTGGCGGTGTCGAGACCTATAGCGGCGTCGTCCGCAAGTTCGGCCTCGATATCGGCACCACCGGCGAGACGGTGATCGTCTGGGGCGTGCTTGGCCCGGCCTCCGGCGTTGCTCCCGGCGCGCTGGCCGGCGGCTATGGCGGCCTCTCCGCCGAAGCCACCGTCGGCGTCGGTGTGGGCGCCAACGCCCTGATCGGCGGCTCGAACAAGGCGATCGTACTGCAGCCGCTGTCGGTGCAGGCGCAGGAGGGCCTCAACATCGCCGCGGGCATGTCGTCGATCGAACTGACCTTCGTGCAGTGACCGGCGCGCTCGCGTGAGCGAAACGACTTTCCGGGCGCCCGGCACCGCGTGTCGGGCGCCTTTCCTATCGCCGTTCGGCAGGCCATCCCCGACGTCCGCCCGGCTACGTCTAAAGTTTGAGTGGCGTAGCGCCAACGTCCGTTAATACCGTTTCGATAGACCGAAGCAGATCGATTCGACTCGCCGGCCCCGGGAGTTCGCGCCCATGGTCAGGCCAAGACTGAGGGGCTACCCGATGGCAAACACCGCCACCCGCATGCGGGTCCGCCGACTGGCGATCGTCGCTATCGCCACCGCTACCGTCGCGCTGGGCTCCGGTGGCGCCGTCGCGGCGGGCCTCGTGGAGGCCGTGCCCGCGACCGAAGCGGCTTCGGTGAAAGGGCCGCCGCCCTCCCCGTTTGCATCGCGCGACCGGCTCGTGCGGCTCGACTACGGTTACATGGAGAGCAACGTCGCGCCACGGGGCGTCGACAGGGCCCGCAATCGCATCGCCCTCGCCCCCGCCGAGGCCAGCGTCGATATCGCGTTATTTCCCGATCTGTCCGTGACGCTCGACCGGATTTCCCTGAAGAAGGCCGATCTTGGCGGTTTCGTCTGGACCGGCACGATCCGCGGCGACAGCGGCTACGCGTTGCTGATCGTCTCCGACGATCAGATCACCGGCCAGGTCCAGATCGGAACGCGGGTGTTCAGGATCTCGCCGGTTTCCGGTGCGGTGCACCGCGTCAGCGAGATCGATCCGGGCAGCTTCCCGCCGGAAGAATCCATTCCCGCACCGGCACCGAGACAACCCTCCGCCGCCCCGGAATCGAGCGGCAACGAGGAAGCGAAGACACGGATCCGGGTGCTCATCCCCTATACCAAGAACGCCCGGGCGCAATCCGGCCACATCGTTCAGGATGCGAAGCTGGCAATCGCCAACGCCAATCTCGCCGCCGACAACGCCGGGGTTAAGATCAGCTACCGGCTAGCCGCGACCGCGTTGGTGAGGCGCTATCAGGAACGGGGCTTCTTGAAAGATCTCAAAAAGTTGACCGGCGGCAAGGGACCGTTCGCCAGAATCAGAAAGCTGCGGAATCGCAAGAAGGCCGATCTGGTCGCACTGCTGCGCAAGGACAGCAAGCGCTACTGCGGCCTCGGCTGGTACATCGAGACGCCGTCGAAATCGACCGCGAATCGCGGTTTCACGGTGACCGCGCACGGTTGCGTGACCAACCATTCGGTCACCCATGAGATCGGCCACAACAGCGGCCTGGAGCACGACCGCTATCAGCTCGTCAACGGGGAAGACCGGCCGAATCCGCCGAGTTCCGACTACAATTTCGGCTACACCAACGTCGGCGCCGAGATCATGTCGGTCATGGCCTATCACACCGAATGCAGCGCCCGCGGCAAGAGTTGCACGCGTGTACCGATGTTCAGCTCGCCGACGCGGACCTACAACGGCGACACCATGGGGATCGCGGCCGGTCAGAGCAACGCCGCCGATGCCGCCCGTCGGATGAACGAGACCAGGAAGGGCGTCGCGAGCTATCGCTGAGCCCGTATCACTGAGCCTGGCTAGGTATGGTTGCTAGGGACCGGCGCCGCCCGCCAGGGCGGCATAGGCCGCCGCCGCCGCGACCAGCAGGAAGATAAAGATCACGATCTCTCGACCGGGCATGAGCACCGGGACCTCTCCGGTTTGCGCGTCGCCGCGTCGTTCCAAGCCGACACGACGGTGCCGCCGCAATATGGCGGTTCGGTGGTGACCCAAACGAAATTTCCGTGACCTGACAAGGAGTCCCGACGGCGGGTTCGCCGTTTCCCGGCCCTCGCCGTCCGAGCGCCCTATATGACCACCGGTCCCGGCACGGATTGGCCGCGACGGCAAGGTCGTGCGAGCCTGAACGGATGTTTCGCTATTTCGAATCGCGGTTGAAGCCGACGGACGTGCCCGAACGCCCCGAGCCGCCGGCCGGGCTCTTGGGGTTCTACTGGCATTTCGCCCGCCAGGCGAAAGGCTTGCTCGCCCTCCTGCTCCTCGCCGAAATCGCGCTTGCGCTCTCCGATGCGGCCGTCCCGTGGATCATCGGACAACTCGTCGGCCTGGTGACCACCATTCCCGCGGACCGGTTTCTCGCCGAGTCGTGGTCGATGCTGCTTGTCTTCGGCGCCATCCTGATCGCGCGCCCGGCCACCACCTTCGCACGCTCGATCATCGCCAATCAGGCACTCAACGGACCGTTCTCCAGCCTGGTGCGCTGGCAGAGCCATTGGCACGTGGCGCGGCAGAGCTGGGGCTTTTTCCAGAACGACTTCGCCGGACGCATCTCCAACCGGGTGATGCAGACCGGTTTCGCGCTGCGCGAGAGCCTGACCCAGGCGATAACCGCGGTCTGGTATATCGTCGTCTACGGCATCACCGCGATCGCGATGCTCGCCGCCGCCGACCTCTGGCTCGCGCTGCCGGTGATCCTGTGGTGCATCGGCTATGTCGCGCTGCTGGTGCTCTTCGTGCCGCGCCTGCGCCTGCGCTCGCGGCGCATGTCGGAAGCCCGCTCCGCCCTGATGGGGCGCATCGTCGACAGCTACACCAACATCCTCACGGTCAAGCTGTTCGCGCGCCCGCACGACGAGGACGCGTTCGTGCGCGAAGGCGTCGACCACCATACCGACCGCGTCGCCGATCAACTGCGCCTAATCACCATCTTCGCCGCCATGCTGGCGCTGTTGAACGCCGCACTGATCGCCGGCGCCGGCGGGCTGTCGCTCTGGCTGTGGACCGCCGGCGCGATCGAGGTCGGCGCCATCGCGATGGCGCTGCCGCTGACCTTCCAGCTCACCAACATGTCGCGCTGGATCGCCTTCCAGGTCACGTCGATCTTCGAACAGATCGGCGTCGTACAGGAAGGCATGCAGACGATCGCCCGGCCGATCGAGCTGACAGACCGGCTCGACGCGACCGACCTCGTCGTCACCGACGGAGACATCCGTTTCGACGACGTGAGTTTCGGCTATGGCCGCGACAGCGGCGTCATCGAGAACCTGTCGCTGCATGTGCGCCCCGGCGAGAAGATCGGTCTGGTCGGCCGCTCCGGCGCCGGCAAGTCGACGCTAGTCAACCTCCTGCTGCGGTTCTTTGACGTGGAACAGGGCCGCATCCGCATCGACGACCAGGACATCTCCGCCGTGACCCAGGAATCGCTGCGCGCCGCCATATCGGTGGTGACCCAGGACACCTCGCTGCTGCACCGGTCCGTCCGCGACAACATCGGCTATGGCCGGCCGGAGGCGAGCGACGACGAGATCCGCGCGGCGGCCCGGCTCGCCCATGCCGACGGGTTCATCAAGGACCTCGTCGACTGGAAGGGACGTCGGGGCTACGACGCCCATGTCGGCGAGCGCGGCGTGAAGCTGTCCGGCGGCCAGCGCCAGCGCATCGCCATCGCCCGGGTGATCCTGCGCGACGCGCCGATCCTGGTGCTCGACGAAGCAACCTCGGCCCTGGATTCCGAGATCGAGGCAGCGATCCAGTCCAGCCTCGACACGTTGATGACGGACAAGACCGTGATCGCCATCGCGCACCGCCTGTCGACCATCCACCGCATGGACCGGCTGGTGGTGCTCGACCGCGGCCGCATCGTCGAAAGCGGCACGCATGAGGAGTTGCTGGCGCTCGACGGCCACTATGCCCGCCTCTGGCGGCGCCAGTCGGGCGGCTTCCTCGGCCGCCGAGACAACGAAGACAGAGAAGACGAAGGCCGAGAGAACGAAGACAGAGAGGACGGAAACGGGGGCGCCGCCTCGCAGGCGGCGGAATGAGCCGACGCCTTGGCCGACGCCTTGAACGAAAGCGCGACCGTTCGCATGTTCATGTAAGGTTCAGACTCCCGGCGCTCCAATGGAGGGGAGTCAGGCTGCCCGGTCTATTGCCCGGCCATGATGCCGGCCAAACTTTGTGGTACCGAGCGGCCCTATGATGTCTCTCACAATCGATCCCAATGGAAGGAGGGTCGGATGAACTGGATTTCCCGCACTCTGGTCGCCACGGCCGGACTGACAGCGCTGGTATCGCTGCCCGGCGCAGCGAACGCCGCCGTCAGCGCCTATGCCGTCGGCAACGTCAACATGCGCACCTGCGGCAGCACCAAGTGCCCCCGCATAGCCACGGTCCCCGTCGGCGCGCCCGTCACCATCTACGGCTGCACCGGCGGCTACGGCTGGTGCGATACCCAGTGGGGCCGCTATCGCGGCTGGGTGTCCGGCCGCTATCTCCAGGCGGTTGCGCCCGGCTATGCCGAGCCGAGCCCGCTGCCGGCGATCGGGGCGATGCTCGGCATCGCGATCCTCGGCGCGGCGATCGCCGATTCCTCGGGCTACTACTACGGCTACGGCTATCCGTACTATCGCGGTGGCTATGCCTATCCGCGCTACCGCTATCCGGGATATCCCGGCTATCGCTACCGGGTGCCGCCGAGGGGCGGCGTGACGCCGTCCTGGCGGGGATACGGCGGCAGCTTCGGCGCGCCGCGCGGCGGCAGGGGCAGCGGACCGAGCCGGCCGCTCAGCGCGCGCTGACGGCACCGCGTCGAAACATCGACTTGTGAAATTGCGCGGCGGCCCCTTCCGGGCCGCCGTTTTTCATGCGCGTTTCGCGCAGTCATGCAAAAGAAAACGGCGGCTCCGCGAGGAGCCGCCGTTGTCCAATTCGAAGGTCGGCGGATGTCCGCCTAAAGCCCTTAGAACTTGTAGCTCAGGCGAGCCCGGGCGATGACGCCGTTGTGGTCGTAGTCGACCGCCATCGACGTACCGGCCGGCGGCACGAACGGCGCGGCCGCGACACCGGTCACGGTCGTGCTGCCCAGGTCGAAGTACAGCACTTCGGCACCCAGGACGATATTGTCCGTGATGGCGTAGTCGAGACCACCGCCGACGGTCCAGCCCCACTCGGTGTCGCTGTTGCTGCCGTTATAGACCTGCGGAACGCCCGGGAAGCCCCAACGGAACGAGTCCTCGACGCCACCAACGGCCAGACCGCCCGTGACGTAGAGCAGCGTCCGGTCGATCGCCAGACCGGCGCGGCCGCGCAGGGTGGCGAGCCAGTTGATGTCGGACGTCGAGGTGAAGCGACCGTTCGCGAACGGCGCCACCGCGGTGGTGACCGTGCCGCCACCGTTCATGTCGGAATACTCGATATCGGCTTCGAAACCGACGACGAACTGGTCGATCTGCCAGTTGTAGCCGGCCTGCGCACCGCCGACGAAGCCGTCGCGGCTGTAGCTCATGCCATTCGGGCACGCGCCGGCCGTGAGGCAGGGACCGAAGAAGGCGCCGCCCGGATCGACCACGCTGACGTTGACGTCATCGCCCGAGCTCCAGCCGTAGCCGGCGTTCAGACCCGCATAGAAGCCGGTCCAGTCCCAGGTCGGCACCGCCGTGACGACCGGCGGCGGGGTGTACTGCGGCATGTCGGCGGCCTGGGCGGCCATCGGCGCCAGCGCAGCCAGCGAAACCGCACCAACAAAAGAAAGAGCACGCTGGTTCAACATTTCACTCATGTCCTTTTCATTTCGCTCTCAAAGGAACCCACTCGGCTCACAACGGGCGGGAAACGCTTTGGTTTCCGTGAAGAGCACTTCAACTGTGCCCACACGCGGGCGAAATTGGGGCAGCCCTGGTGAATCGGAGGTGAATCTGGTGCCGACCGCGTCGATTCGTATTCGCAGTTGCGAACAGGCAACAGTTAACCATGGGTAAAACGTCCGATTCCGGCGTTAACGGATCGCCCCAGCCCCCTCGCACGGGTCCGGGCGCCCCGTGACGGCGAAGCCCTGAGTCTCTCCGAGAGTCGCCCCTGGCAGGCCCCTGCCGACGGACCGCAGCCCGTTGGTCTCGTCGCCCCGCGATGCTACAAAGTCGACAGGAGAACGTGGATCGGAGAGCCCGAGCATGCGACGCCTTTTCGTCACGCTGGCCGCAATACCCGCCGCCCTCTCGCTCCTGGCCGCTGCTCCCGCCCGGGCGGCACAGTGCCAGCCGCCGAACGGCTTCAGCGGCTTCATCGCCCAGTTCAAGGGTGAGGCCGCGCGGCTTGGCGTTTCCCCGCGGGCGCTCGCCGCCCTGGACGGCGTTACCGAGGACAAGCGCGTCCTGTCGCTCGACCGCAACCAGCAACACTTCAGGGTCAGTTTCGAGGAATTCGCCCGCAAGCGCGTCACCGCCGGTCGCGTGAACAAGGGCAAGGCGATGCTCAGGAAATACGCCAATCTGTTCGCGGCGGTCGAACAGCGCTATGGCGTACCGGGTCCGGTGATCGTCGCCATATGGGGCATGGAGACCGATTACGGCGCCGTGCTCGGCAACATGTCCTCGGTGCGATCGCTGGCGACGCTCGCCCACGACTGCCGCCGCACCGAGATGTTCCAAAACGAGCTCCTGTCGGCCCTGCGCATCATCGATCGCGGCGACATGACGTCCGACCAGATGCGCGGCGCCTGGGCCGGGGAACTCGGCCAGACCCAGTTTCTTGCCTCCAACTATGTCCGCTTCGCCGTCGACTTCGACGGCAACGGCCGCCGCGACCTCATCCGCAGCGTGCCGGATGTGCTCGCCTCGACCGCCAACTATCTGAAAGCCTATGGCTGGCGGCGCGGTCAGCCGTGGACCGAAGGCAGCGCCAACTTCGCGGTGCTGCGGCAATGGAACAAATCGCAGAACTACCAGCGCGCCATCGCCCTGTTCGCCACCCGCGTGTCAGAGGGCTGATACCGGAAAAAGCCGCCACTGCCGTCGAAATTTCCACAGCCGATGAAACGTCCGGCACCAAATGGCGATTAAATGGGCTTGTGGCCGGCTCCCCCCCACCCTATATGTTGCATCGCAGCATCGGATTCCGGTGCTGCAGCCCTCCTTGGGCGTTTCCTCCCTAGACTTGGGCCGTCCGGTACCCCCGGACGGTCCCTTTTTCTTTCCCCCTTTACATTCCCCCTGACGCAGCGCATCGCCGACCGGCGACGCGGACCGATATGGGCGGCTACCTGACACCCTGCTGTCAGCAGACTACCCACGGACACCCGCGCCCCCCTCGCCTTTGCGGCTGACTCGGCCCATATTGCGGCCATGGCCAAGCGCAAGACATCCGACCGGGCGGGCTTCGACGAAGCGCCGCAGGCGTCCTTCGACTCCCAAGTACCGTGGCATGCCGAAGCCCTGACCGGGACGCAGCAAGAGGCGAGGACGGCCGAAGGCCGGACCGGGAAACAACAGAAGCCCCCCAGGACTCCGAATTCCAAGGCCTCCCGCCCCGCCCGTGCGCCGCGCATCGAGGGCACCGAGGGCATCGACCTGATGGAGCCGGGCTCCGGCATCGCGCCGGCGTCGCAGGCGCCGGTGACGGACGACCTGGAAGTCTCGATGGCCGCGCGCGAGGCGCGCGACAACCTGACGGCGCTCCTGGAGCGCGGCCGGCCATTCTACGTGCCCGACAACGCGCCGGACTGGGTGCCGCACCGCCCGCCACGGCCGGAGAAGTCGGAAGGCGGCGTCGCCCTTAAGATCGTCTCGGACTACGAGCCGCGCGGCGACCAGCCGACCGCGATCGCCGAGCTTGTCGAGGGCGTAAAGGCGCACGAGGACACCCAGGTGCTGCTCGGCGTCACCGGTTCGGGCAAGACCTTCACCATGGCGCACGTGATCGAGCGCACCCAGCGCCCGGCGCTGATCCTGGCGCCGAACAAGACCCTGGCGGCGCAGCTCTACGGCGAGTTCAGGAGCTTCTTCCCGGACAACGCGGTCGAGTATTTCGTCTCCTACTACGACTACTACCAGCCGGAGGCCTACGTTCCGCGCTCCGACACCTATATCGAGAAGGAATCGTCGATCAACGAACAGATCGACCGCATGCGCCACGCCGCCACGCGCGCCCTGCTGGAGCGCGACGATGTGGTGATCATCGCCTCGGTGTCGTGCATCTACGGTATCGGCTCGGTCGAGACCTACACGGCGATGACCTTCATGCTGAAGCTCGGCGAGCGCATCGACCAGCGCCAGCTCCTCGCCGATCTCGTCGCCCTGCACTACCGCCGCAACGATCATGGCTTCCAGCGCGGCGCCTTCCGCGTCCGCGGCGACACGGTCGAGGTCTGGCCGGCGCATCTGGAGGACCGGGCCTGGCGCATCTCCCTGTTCGGCGACGAGGTCGAGGAACTGACCGAGTTCGACCCGCTGACGGGCCAGAAGACCGACGCCTTCAAGTCGATCAAGCTCTACGCCAACTCGCACTACGTGACGCCGCGGCCGACGCTGCAGCAGGCGATCAAGGGCATCAAGGCGGAGCTGAAGCTCCGTCTCGACGAGCTGAATCGCGCGGGGCGCCTGCTCGAGGCGCAGCGCCTGGAACAGCGCACGGTGTTCGATCTGGAGATGCTGGAGGCGACCGGCTCCTGCGCCGGCATCGAGAACTATTCCCGCTATCTGACCGGCCGCGCCCCGGGGGAACCGCCCCCGACCCTGTTCGAGTACCTGCCCGACGACGCCCTGGTCTTCGTCGACGAGAGCCACGTCACCGTCCCGCAGATCGGCGGCATGTATCGCGGCGACTTCCGGCGCAAGGCGACGCTCGCCGAATACGGCTTCCGCCTGCCCTCCTGCATGGACAACCGGCCGCTCCGGTTCGAGGAATGGGACGCCATGCGCCCGCAGACCGTCTGCGTCTCGGCGACGCCGGGCGGCTGGGAAATGAACCAGACCGGCGGCGTCTTCGCCGAGCAGGTCATCCGCCCGACCGGCCTGGTCGATCCGCCCGTCGAGGTGCGTCCGGCGACCTCGCAGGTCGACGACCTGCTCGACGAGGTCAAGCAGGTCGCCGCGAGAGGCTACCGTTCGCTGGTGACGGTGCTCACCAAGCGCATGGCGGAGGACCTGACCGAGTATCTGCACGAGCAGGGCGTGCGCGTGCGCTACATGCACTCCGACATCGACACGCTGGAGCGCATCGAGATCATCCGCGACCTGCGCCTCGGCACCTTCGACGTGCTCATCGGCATCAACCTGCTGCGCGAGGGTCTCGACATCCCCGAATGCGCCTTCGTCGCGATCCTCGACGCCGACAAGGAAGGCTTCCTGCGCTCGGAGACCTCGCTGGTCCAGACCATCGGCCGCGCCGCGCGCAACGTCGACGGCAAGGTGATCCTCTACGCCGACAGGATCACCGGCTCGATGGAGCGGGCGATGGCCGAGACCACGCGCCGCCGCGAGAAGCAGGTGGCGTGGAACACCGAGAACGGCATCACGCCGGAATCGGTGAAGAAGAACATCGCCGACATCCTCGGCTCGGTCTACGAGCAGGACCACGTCACCGTCGATTCCGGCCTCGCCGAGGCCGGCGCCACCTATGGCCACAACCTGCGCGCCGTTATCGAGGACCTGTCGAAGAAGATGCGCGAGGCCGCCGCCGACCTCGAATTCGAGGAGGCCGCCCGCCTGCGCGACGAGATCAAGCGGCTGGAACAGGCGGAACTGGCCGCGGCGGAGGATCCGATGGCCTATCCCGACGCCGACGCCTCGCCAAAGGGCAAGAAGACGAAGAAGGCACAAGAGGCGCGGAGAGCCGCCAGCTCAGGCTCCGGCGCGACCGGGAAGCGACAAGCGGCGAAGAGCGGCGAAGGCGCGACCGGGACGCGACAAGAGGCGGGGAAGGCCGAAGGCCTGACAGGGAAGCAAGAATCAGCACTCGCGCCGTCAGAGCGCGTGCGCAAGCACACGCTGGACGAGATGGGCATGAAGGACCTCCCCGAGCCGCTGACGCCGGAGGGTTGGACGCCGAAACAGGCGCCAGCTCCCCTTGGCACGAGCGCAAAGGGCCGCTCGTCCGGCGGGAAACCGGGCACCCGGACGTTCCGCAAGAAGGGCCACTAGACACCGCCCGACGGGTCCATCGCGGTCGTCCCCGTGTTTTCCTGAACGATACCCCTGCTCGCGCGTTCAGGTGCGGTTCAGGCGCGGCCTGTCAAACCTCCTGCAACGGAACGGATGCGTTTCGAGGCCCGCCGCACGACGCGGAAGGCCGGCGCCCCGCCCCGAGATCCGACATCTCGGATGTGACAGGAGACATGTCATGAACCGGTATCTGAAAACCACCGCCGCCGCCGGCCTCGTCCTCGCGCTGGGGGCGGCCGCCCTGCCCGCCGCCGCCAACGCCGGCGGCTATCGCCACAACCACGGCGCCGCCGCCGCGGCAGGCCTGTTCGGCTTCGCCGCCGGCGCGGTCGTCGGCTCGACGCTGAGCACGCCCCGCTACTACGCCCCGCGCCCTTACTACGCCCCGCGCCCCTACTACGCCCCGCGGCCTTACTACGATCCCTCCCCGGTCTACTATGCCAAGCCGGCGCCGTGGAGCCCGGCCTGGTACCGCTACTGCTCGGCGAAGTATCGCAGCTTCAACCCGAACACCGGCTATTTCCTCGGCTATGACGGGCGCCATCATTTCTGCCGCTGATCCGCGCCGCCATTCCGCGATCACGAGCGGCCGCGACGCTCCCCGTCGCGGCCGTTAGTGTTCTGCTAACCACAACCGCAACAGCATCGCGGTACGCTCCGCGCCGCAATCACGCGCCCCGCTAAACCGTTTGTCGGAACCATCCGCGATGGCTATCGTGCTACGGAGCCACCCGTGGCCTGTCGGCACGGCCTTTCGGCTTCTAAATCTTTGAAATTATTCCGCAAATGAGGGCTGGAATGAATCACGCTTTTAAATCCACCGCGCGCGCGGTGGTCGCGGCGACGTGTTTGATCGGCGTCGGCGCGACCACATCGCTGGCGGCCGGAACCGTCTCCTCGGGGGAGTTGAAATCTTCTTCTTCCGCCGGAGAGGTGGCGCTCCCCGCAAATCCGCAGAACAAGATGCCGCTGGCGAGCATGGAGGCGTTCGTGCCCGACGCACAGGTCAGGAGCCCGCGCATCCGGGGCGCCTCCGGCGTGTCGTTGTCCTCGGAGAGCATGGCGTCCCAGGAATTGGCGACCGAAGGTGCGGAAGCCTTCGGCAAGGCGCGGGTGCCCTACACCACCGTCCGCGTTGCCGTCCGGTCCCTCGGCACATCCACGACGGCGGCGATGACCCCCGTCACCAGCTATCCGTTCCGGCCCACCGGCAAGCTCTGGGCACGCTGGGGCGACAGCTGGTTCGTGTGCACCGCATCGCTGGTCAAGCCGAGCGTGCTGATCACCGCCGCCCACTGCATCTTCGAGTACGGCAGGAAGTCCAACGGCTGGGCCGACGAAGTGCGGTTCATTCCGGCCAACTACAACTCTGACACCGGCCCGTATGGGTCGTTCACCGCCCGCGATCTGCGCGTACCGACGCCCTATTACAGGGGACGGGACACCTGCTCCCAGCGCGGCGTCGTCTGCAACAACGACCTGGCGACGGTCGTCCTGAACGCGAACGCTTCCTCTGACTACGCCGGCGATATCGTCGGCTGGTACGCTTACGGCTGGAACGGCTACTCCTACACGCCCTCCAAGATCCTCGGCTCCAAGACCGTCGTACACATCACCCAACTCGGCTATCCCCAGGCCTTCGACGGCGGCTACCAGATGCAGCGAACCGACGCGGTCGGCTGGTACCTGAAGGACGGCAACCTGAAGAACACGCAGATCGGCTCCGCCCAGACCGGCGGATCGAGCGGCGGCCCATGGCTGGTCAATCTCGGCGTGAAAGCCTCGATCGATACCTCGGAGGCGAGTTTCGGTCGCAAATCGGCCCAGGCGGTCGTCGGCGTCACCAGCTATGGCTGGATCGACAAGAACATCAACCGCCAGGGCGCGTCCTACTTCGGACAGAACAAGCAGTTCTCCGGCAGGGATTATGGCGGCTACGGCGCGGGCAATATCGGCAAGATCATGTACGATACCTGCCGGTCCCATTCCTGGGCCTGCTGATCCGTATCACGCGCGGCGGCGCCGTACCGTCGCGCCCCTGCCAGACGGAACAAAGCCCAGACAGAACAAAGCGTGGCGCGGCCGAAAGGTCGCGCCACATCCACATTCAGTGGGCGGCGATCAGATCCCCCGCCAGGAAGCAGTAGAAGGCATCGACATCGCCGGTGGAGTCGACGAAGGCATTCACCGTAACGCCACCGTCGACGACCGTGTCGGTATCGGCGCGAAAGGCGAAATACTGCGTATTGCCCTGTACGCCCACGCGATTGGACGCGAGATCCACGACCACTTCGCCACCGTCGATCATCTCACGGCGCACGCCGATATGCGAAACGTGCCCGGGCGTCGTCACCTGGGCGGCGCAGGACAGCGCGAATACCTTGAGCCGCCGGCCATCCGGCACGCGATACATCTGCCGCTGGCACGGCGTCCCCTCGCAGGACATGTAGAAGAAGCTGGAATGCGGTGTCCCGTCGGGATCACCCGTGGCCGCGCCCGCCGCCGGCGCACCGCCTGCGACCGTGAACCAACCAGTCGCGATCAGGACAAGGGCCAGTCCCGCCTCCTTGTAGACGGTTCGGCCGGACACACGCGCAGACACGGCTACTCTCCTTTACGGAAACACGAACAGCCGCATCTATTTCGCAGGCGCATATCACGCGTATTTCGAGATCGTTTCAATTGTTTCGCCGCGACTGCCCCAAGGGAAAGGGGTTTTGCCAATCGGCTGAATTGCAGTCGACTCAATGTTTAGCCGCCTGCTTTAACCTCGATTAACGGCGTTTTCGATCAGATCTCCACGTTTTCACGCCAAAACGGCACGAAAAACGATCTGTTAATCATTGCCACCAAAACATGCCCCAAAGCCCGGTATTCGGCGGTCCGGTCGCTGAAAACCGACCCCTGCACCCATGCGCGCGCATGCAATCCACCCGAAAGGGGCTGAAATGATCAGATATCTCCGGCCGGCTTCGCTGGCATCCACGATGGTCGCCGCCGCCTGTCTGGCCGGCGCGGTCTCCGCGTCGGCACAGTCGGCGGGCATCGTCTCCCATCCGCTCGAGTCCATGGATGCCCGCGAGGGATTCAGCGAGGCCGATCTGATGGGGCCTTTCAGGACGCGCATGCCGGTCGTCGGCCAGAGCGTCCTGGACTCGCTCAAACCGGCGGGCGCGCCCACTGGCACGCCAGCCGTTTCCAGACAGAACGGAGGCGCCGAGTCCTTAGACGTCGCGCCGATGGCCTACGGAACGGAAGGCATTCCCTATACGACCGTTCGCGCCGCCGTCACCCGGCCGGGCTTCGCCAACAACAAGAAGATGGTCCCGATCACGAGCCGGCCCTACAGCACCACCGGCAAGCTCTACATGAAGTTTGACGGCTCGGTCTTTGTCTGCACCGCGTCGCTGCTGCGAAAGGGCGTCCTGGTGACCGCCGCCCATTGCATCAGCGAATTCGGCGATGGACCGGGCGGTTTCGCCGATGCGGTGGTGTGGTACCCAGCCATGGTCAGCGGCGGCAAAAAGGGCCGACCGTACGGCCGCTTCCGCGCCATCAACATCTTCGTGCCCGAGCCCTATTTCGACGGCAGCGATACCTGCACCGTCAACGGCATCGTCTGCAACAACGACGTCGCCACGATCGCGCTCCGGAAGGAAAAGGTGCGGTACCGGACCTTCCGCGGCAAGAAGAAGGTACGCAAGAAGTTCCCGGGACAACTGGTCGGCACCTATCGGTTCGGCACCAACGGCTACTCCTACACCACGTTGCCGGCGGAACTCGGTGGTGCTTCCGCCGCGCAGATCACGCAGCTCGGCTACCCCGTCGCCCTGGACAAGGGCCTGCAGATGCAGCGCACCGATTCGATCGGCGTTCGCGTCGACGACGGCAACCTGATCAACACGCTGATCGGGTCGGCCCAGACCGGCGGCTCCAGCGGCGGCCCGTGGCTCGTCAATTTCGGCACGCGGCCGAGCGTCGATACCACCGACGCCTCTCTGGGCTTCGCAAGCACGCCGAACGTCGTCGTGGGCGTGACCAGCTACGGCGTCGAAACCCCGACGAACGTCAACTATCAGGGCTCGTCGTTTTTCGGACAGAACGTCGAGTATCCGGACGCCGACTATGGCGGCTGGGGCCCCGGCAACATCGGCGCTCTGATGATGGCGACCTGCACCCAGAACGCCGCCTCCTGCTGACGTTCAGCAACAAGACCTGAAAAGCGAAGACCCGGCACGCCGCGTGCCGGGTCTTTTTTTGCCTGCGCGGGCTCGTAAGCGTTCCCGCCCATGAGCCCATAGGAATCCGTGCACCTTGTGAGAGCGGCGAGCGGGAAACCCTTCGTTAACGATACCGGCGAAACAAAGGAAACACGCGGTGCAATACGGATGAAATCCGGACGCGCCATAAAGGCTTCGCAACGGACCGGCGAAGAGGTCGCCGGCCGACTGGGACAGACGTCCGGATCACGAAAATGCCGATGCCTCCTCGATCGATCGCGCCCTTCCCGATACGCCGTGCCGATCTGCGCCGCGCCGCCCTGTCGCTGGCGCTGGCTCTGGTGATCGCGCCGCTGCCCGGCGCCGGCCGCGACGCCGCGAAGGCGGCGAAGGTCGACACCCCGGTCTGCCGCGTCCACCTGCAGAAAATCGACACGACACTCGGTCACGCGCGGCAACGGCTCGAAGACGCCATCCAGAAAGACCTCGCGGCCGAGTGCGCGGCTATGCACGGGCAGGTTCGCGCGATGCTGGAAGTCCGCAACATCTATCGGCGCTGCATCGACGGCCAGGAGCGTTACGAGACAGTGGCCGAAATGGACACGTCGATCGAGGAGACCGCCAACCGCATCGACGCCCGCTGCGCGCCGCGCAGCGTCGAAGCGGAAGCTGCGCGAATCGATTGAATACGGCATGAAGCGCGCCGGGGGGACCGGCGCGCGACATCGCCGGGACGGAAACATCGTGGGACACTGAGAGTTCGACAGACGACGCCATGAAACGCCTGCCCCGCCCCTTTCTGCTTGCCGCCATCGTGCTGACGCTCGTTCTGGGCGCGGCCGGAACCGCCGCATTGATGACCCCGATGCCGACCGATGCAGCGGCCGGCCCCACCGAAGACGGAATCGATACCGCGTCAGCCGAATGCCCGGCCCGTGTTGCCGAGGCGGCGCGCGGCTTCTCCGCGACCCTTGCCAGCCTGTCGGGCGCCGCCGAAGCCGGCCGCGCCGAACGCTGCGAGGCCTATCGCGCCCATGTTGCCGCCCTGAGCAGCGCACGCGACGTCTACGCGACCTGCCTCAGCGGTTTCGCCCGCGACGATCAGGTTGCCCAGATCGAGCTCGCTACGAACGACTGGCACTCCGCCATCGCCGTAACCTGCGCCGACTGAGCCGGCGCCTCGAAGGGAAATGCTTGCGGCCGGGATCACGGAGGCCAGCGTGCTCACCATCGCCCTCGACATTCTGGCCGCCTACGGGCTTAAGCTCGCGCTCTGGTTCGGCTGGCCCGGCCTGATGGCCGGCGGCCTGCTCGGAACCGCCCTGTTTCCCGGCTGGCGGATCTCCGCAGCGGTCGGCGGCGCCCTGGTGGGCGCGACCGCCTGGGCAGCATGCTGGCTCGCCGTGGCGCTCGGTCTGCGGATGATGGGCGTCGGTGGCTGAGGCCCGGCAGCGGAGGCCCCGCAGCGCCCCCCGCATTGCCTGCCGCAGGACCGCGACAACGATTGCATGCAGCCCCGGCAATACCTGCGGCCATGTTTCCGCCGCCTTTTTCCGGCTTTTCCTCACCTCAGGGGGGATCATGTCGGAGACAAGGCACGATGCCCCTTAATCTATCGCGCGCCGCCGCGCTTTCCCTCGCGTTGATGTCCTCGGTCGCGGTTACGGCGGAAACCGCCGAAGCCACAGAGTGCGGCCGTGCGTCCTGGTACGCGCTGACCGGCCGCACCGCCTCGGGAATGCGCGCCGACCCGACCGGCTTCTACGCCGCGCACCGCACGTTGCCGTTCGGCACCCGCATCCGCGTGGAGAACCTGCGCAACGGCCGTGTCGTCGAGGTCCGGGTCAACGACCGCGGCCCGTTCGTGCGCGGCCGCATCGTCGACGTCACCAAGGCCGCCGCCGCCAAGCTCGGCTTCATCTCGGCCGGCACCGCGCCCGTCCGCGTCACCGTGGTTGGCAGCGAGACCAGCGCCAAGAGCTGCTGAGGCAATACGCTCGGGCGGTGCCCCGGACGCTCAGGCGATGCCCTGGGCGTTCTCGCCGACGAAGGGATTGGTGCGGCGTTCCTCGCCGATGGATCCGCCCGGCCCGTGCCCGCACAGGAAGCTGACGTCGTCGCCGAGGGGAAACAGCTTTTCCCGGATCGACTTGGCAAGCGTGTCGAAATCGCCGCCGAACAGATCGGTGCGGCCGATCGAGCCGCGGAAGAGCACGTCGCCGACGATGGCGAACTTCGCCGGCTTGTTGACGAACACCACCGAGCCGGGGCTGTGGCCGGGACAATGCATGACCTCGAAGGCGTGCCCGGCGATTTCGACGCTGTCGCCTTCGTTCAGCCAGCGATCCGGCGTGACGTTGCGCGCGCCCGCGATCCCGTAGGCCGCCCCCTGTGTCTCAAGGTTGTCGAGAAGTGGCTTGTCGGCCTCGTGCGGCCCGACGATCTCGACACCAAGCCCCTCGCGCAGCTGATCGGCGCCGGCGGCATGGTCGATATGGCCGTGGGTCAGCAGGATCGTGTCGATCGTCAGGCCGAGTTCCTCGATCGCCGCGCCGATCTGGTCGAGGTCGCCGCCGGGATCGATCACCACGCCATGCTTCGTCTCCTCGTCGAACACGATCGTGCAGTTCTGCTGGAACGGCGTGACCGGGATGATGGCGGCGCGCAGCGTGGTCATGAGCGTCGTTTCCTTGCTTGCCGGGGACTGCCGGGATGGTCGTAATCCCTGACTAACCGATGTAGGGGAGAGGCGGAAGACCCGCCCCCTTGTCGACCGCCTCGAGGAGATCTCCATGTCGTCCACGTTCCTGTCCTTCGACCTCTCGTCCGTCCAGCCCGAGCATGACGCTCCGTCACCCGAGAAGGTCATCGCCGGAGACCCGCGCTTCACTACATGGAACCTGGAAGAGGCCGAGAACGGTACGCTGTTCGCCGGTGTCTGGGAGTCTACGCCGGGCAAGTGGCGCATCGCCTATGACGAGTGGGAATACTGCACGATCATCTCCGGCGTGTCGGTCATTACCGGGGATGACGGCACTGCAACAACCGTCAGAGCGGGCGACAGTTTTATACTTCGGCCCGGATTCAACGGAATTTGGGAAGTGAAAGAGACAACGCGTAAGCAATATGTGATCAAATTGCCGTAATTCTAGGCAGAACTGATTTTTAGCGCCCCTCACCCAAATTATGACGCGAATTTTGCTTGCGTATGCGCTATGCTTGCGTCATCACGATTGGCGAGGCGGCTGATCGGACTGCCGGAATGGACGTAAGTCGCGCCTGATATGTCGCGTGGAATGCCTATCCCGAAGATCTCTGCTCGCCTGCCTCGGCAACGACCGGCCGTCGCGTCGACGGTCGGAATTCCTCGGGAAGGGAGACCTCCATGCGCCAGACGGGCACAGTAAAATTCTTCAATCAGTCTAAGGGCTACGGATTCATTACGCCTGACGACGGCGGTAAGGACGTATTCGTCCATATCTCCGACGTCGAGCGCTCCGGCATTCCGCCGATCGACCAGGGGTCGCGCGTGACCTTCGAGACCGAACCCGACAAGCGCGGCAAGGGTCCGAAGGCCATCAACCTGCAGATCGCCAGCTGATCCATCCGCACTTCCGCCGCCGGTCCCCACGGTCCGGCGGCCTACCGGTTTCGACCAGTTCCTGTTAGTCTTGGCGACGATGGGATAGCGAGCCGACACATTCGGCGCTTCGGCGCCATCCTGACCGTCGCGGCGGTTGTCGCGGCCACAGGTCAGGGTCGTGCCGAAGAGCCCACCGCATCCGGCGCCCCCCTGGGCGCGCCTATCGGAGCGAAATCTCCGGATAGCGCGATCCGCCCCGCGATAAACTGTACCTGCCGCCTCGGCGGACGGGACATCCACATCGGCGACACCGCCTGCATCCGCGGCAGGATCGCGACCTGCGCGACCTTCCTCAACAACACCTCCTGGACGTTCTCGAACACGCCGTGCCCGGTCGCCACCTTCTCCCCGGCCCGGTATCTCTGGCCCGGCTGAGACCGCCCGTCAGGTCCGGAACGGCGCGTCCACCTCGACGAAGCTGTCCGGACACAGGCCGTTGAAATCGGTCCGCAGCGACAGCGAATAGGCGCCGATATGGCCGACCTCGATCCAGTCGCCGGTCGCCACCGTTTCCGGCAGCCAGAACGGCCGCGACAGGATATCGACGGAATCGCAAGTCGCCCCCATGATCCGGAACGGGATCACCCGCTTGGGATCGCCCTTCGGCTTCAACCGCCCCGGCTCCGGGATCAGGTGCACCGGCAGCGTCAGCTTGCCGGTCCAGGCGTCCGACAGGCTCGCCCAAATGCCGTCGTTGATATAGAGCCGCTGCCCCTTGCGCAGCAGCACCCGCACGATCACCGAAAGCGATCGGGCGACGACGACCCGGCCGGGTTCGGCCACCAGCGGCACGTCGGCGAAGCCGGTGCTCTCGACGGCGCGCAGGATGCGCGGGATCAGCTCGCCCGGCGTGGGCGTCGGCGGCCGCTTGCGGCGCCGGTCGACGCCGTAGCGCGCCGGAAAGCCCCCGCCGATATCCAGCGCCGCCACCGGCACCCCCGCGCGGGCGCGCACCCATTGGGCGGTTTTCAGCGCCGTGGCGTAGGCGTCCGGCGCCTCGACCTGACTGCCGACATGGAAGCACAGGCCGGCCCTGGCGCCGAGCCGGTGCACGCGCTGCAGCAGCTCCACCGCGTGGCCCGGCGCCGCGCCGAACTTGCGCGACAGCTCGTAGACGGCGTGCGATCGCGTGGCCAGCCGCACGAACAGCGTCAGGTCGGGCGTGTCGACGCCGGCGGCGCGCGCCTCGCGCAGGATCTTGGCCGCCTCGTTCTCGTGGTCGATGGCGAAGTGGCGAATGTCGTAGGAGGTCAGCGCCTCCCGGATCGCCGTCGCCGCCTTGACCGGGTGCATGTAGTACAGCGCTGCCTGCGGGGCGGCCGCGCGCGCCATGCGGAACTCCGCCGGCGAGGCGACGTCGAAGGCGTCGACGCCGCTACGCGCCAGCGTGTCGAGCACGAGCGGGTGCGGATTGGTCTTCACCGCATAGGCCGTCCGCCCGGGAAACGCGTCACGGAAGGCACGCGCGTCCGCCTCCAGCTGCGCCGGGCGGAAACAGTAGACCGGCGTATCGGGCCGCAGCGCCAGCGTCGCGGCGCGTGCGTTCGCGAAGCGCTGCAAACCGGTGCGGACGGTTTCGCGGATCTGGATCGGGATTGGGTCGGCCATGGTCACGAGTCCGGCTCCTCCAGGTTTCCCCCGGGTAGCCGAGACCTCATGTCCCCGCGTTCGCTACCCGTGAGGGGTCCGGCAAAGACAGCGAGCGGAACCGCCGACGCTCGTGACGCACGATGCTACCATCGGCGCCGCCGCGATTGAACCCGCCGCCTGAGCCACCGCCTCAGCCGCCACGCACCGGCGGCAGTACCACCTTGTTCAGGCGGCAGGCGCGCCGGTCGACCTCACGGCAGCCACGGAAATTCAGCGCCTTGTCCATGCAGATGCGCACCTCGCGCAGCCGGCTGCGATCGCAATCGACGGCGATGGCATCGGCGGCCAGCCCCGGATTGGCCCTGCGGAATGCGTTTTCGACAGCCCCCGGCTCGACCGTCACGTAGCGGTTGACGGTCCGGAACGCCGGCGGGATCACCACCCGGTCGCGCGCCTTGCGCACCAGGTCGAAATAGCCCTCGACCGACAGCCCGGCACAGGTGCCGTGCTTCTGCCACTGGTACCGCACTAGGCCGGGGCTCGGCATGATGTCGAGCATGCTCCGAACGATCTGCTCGCTCGGCCGGCTGGTCGCCGCCGGGCAGAACTCCGGCCAGCCGCGTTCGTATTGCGGCCACAGCCCGTGCACGACGAAGGAATAGGGCCGCCCGCCGGCGCATTGGAACCGGTCGGCCCTTTCGGCTTCCGCCTCGCAATAGGAGGGCGACCACGACAGCGACAGGACGTAGTAGTCGAAATCGCCGGCGACGTTCGTCCCCACGCGCTGCGCCTCGGCGCCGCCGGTCGCGAGGCCGAGACAGAACAGGCTGGCGAGGAGGAGACGTCGGCTGCCCGACCGCATTGCGATCCTTAGAGCGGACGCAGCATCTTGCAGGCCGGCGCGTAGGCGTATTCGCGGTCGCGTCCGACCAGGCAGAACTGAACGCCCCAGCCGACGCCGGCAAAGCCCTGCTCGCTGCGCAGCCAGTAGACCAGATCGTAGCGCTGCCCGTCGGTCAGATAGGCCGAGCCGGTGCAGAAGCGCGTCGCGATGATCGGCGGATCCCAGTCGCGGAAGGTGGTCTCGCGCGCGCCGGTGATCTGCGCCATCTTCAGGCCGGTATGCCAGTATTGCGCTTCCGCCTGATCGAAATGGGCGAGGATGCGGCTCAGCACCGACGGATCATCGCAGGCCGGCCCATTCCAGGGGCCGTCCCGATTCGCGTCGGAATAGAAGGTGAAGTTCCCCGCCGACGCAGGCGCGGAAACGCCAAGCGCCGTCGCACCAATTGCGAGGGCGGCACAGATCGCACCGGCAGCGAAACGCAGCATTCCAGCCTCCAATTCGGATCGTGGCGCAAGGATGCGCGGATGGGTACGGCGGGTCAAGGCGATGGATGTCACAGTGCCGGAAAAACGCCATGCCGGGACGATTCAGCCCCTAACGACGCCGCACGGGGCTATGAACCGCGCCGCGAGGTCCGGCGGAAACGGAGAATCAACCGCACGGCCGTGCGCGGCTTCCGCGGGCCACGACAGGGCTTCCCGACACGGAAAACCGCTCCCGCGGTTTGCGCAATGTTAATCGAATGACGATTCGTTGCGGCATCGCCTGTTTGTTGGAGGATTTTGCATGACAATTCGTTTGAGTGGCCTCGTTTCGCTGGCCGCCGCGCTGCTCGTCGTCGCGTTTCAGGGACCGGCTTTTTCCCAGACCGCCACGAACCTCGTCTGCCGGGGCTGCGTCGGCAAGGCCGATATCGGCAAGCGCGCCGTCAACCCGGCACGCCTCGCCAACAGTGCGAAGCCGGCCGGCCTCGACGAGGGAGCCCTGAACGGAGACTCCGTCGCGCTGTCGACGACCGAGAAGGTGGTGGTGTCCGTCACGCTGAAGGCGCCCGCGCGCGGCTTCGCCCACGTCACCGGCCAAGGCATGTTTGCCTTCAAGGGAACGGCCAACGAGGCCGCCTGCAGCGTGTCGCCGGACACGACATACGATTTCGCGACCGCCGTCTCGCACTCCGGGGACAATGCACCGGAAAACGCCTACGCGTCGTTCTCCCGGACGCGTGTGGTTCAGGTCAGGAAGGGCGCCAACACGTTCCACCTCGTCTGCCTCATGGAGAACGCGCAAAGCGTCGATCTGCTCAATCCGTCCATTCTGGCGGTCTACGTTCCGCGGCGCTATTGAGGCCGCCCCCGTTTCCGGATTTCGCGTGGCGGGCGCCGAGTGCGCCCGTCCCGCCAAGCTGTATCGCGCTTGACTCGGGGAAACGGGGGACCGGTTCGTTGGGCCCGACCGGGTCAGGTCTCGACCAGATCGTAGTGCTTGATCGACCGGGACTCGACCAGTTCGGCCTCGGCCGGGTCGATGTGCGGGGTCTTGTAGTCGTCCCCGACGAAGGCCTTCAGCGCATCCAGGTCCTTCCACACCATCACGAAGCTGAACTCCCGCGGGCTGTCCGGCCGCGAAGCGCCGGGAAGAACCGAGACGATACCTTCGGTTCCCTTCATCAGCGGGATCGCGGTTTCATGGAAGAACCTGCCGAATGCCTCCTCTTTTCCGGGCCTGGTCACGACTTGAAAGATACGCATGATCATCGGGGTATCCTCCCGGGGGTTGTGCCCTGGACGCACGCCGGATCGGCGTGACCGAAATCCTGCTTTTCCGGAAGCCTAGCACGGTCCCGACGCGCCTTCGCATTGGCCCGTCGCCGGTCTATCGTGTCTTTCCGGTCGCCCGGTCTTCGCGTTATCCTTGGGCGGACGACCGTCCAACGCCGGAACACGCCCCGGAACACGCCGATGTCCTTGCCTCTCGCGGCCTTCCTTGTCGTCCTCTGGGGACTGCTTGCCCCCGTCTCCGCCGAGATCGCCGCGTTCGGCGACTGGCGGGCCGAATGTACCGACGAGACCATCTGCGTCCTGGTCAACCAGGCGACAGGCCCGGACGGCGAGGACGTGGTGCTGGCGCTGCGGCGCCGGCCGGAGGCCGACGCGCCCTGGCAGGTCTCGGTGACGCCGCTTCATCCGACGATCGACCTCATCCATCCCTTCTCGATGAATGTCGACGGCGGCCCCAAGCTGACCTTCAATCCCGGCTATGACTATCTGGCCTACGGCTCCACCGACAACCTGTTCCTGATCAATGCCGGCCTTGCCGAGCGCCTGCTCGGCCTGATGTCCGACGGGCGCGAGGCCACCCTGTTCTACGAGCCGGACGGCGGCGGCTCGGCGTCGGCCCGCTTCGCCCTGGCCGGTCTCGCCGACGGGCTCGCCTGGATCGACGCCGCGCAGGCCCGCACCGACGTGAGCCGGCGCGTCGCCCCGCCGATCGACCTCGCACCGCACGAGTCGATGGCCGGCCTGAGCTCGGCCAT
>NZ_JALIDZ010000015.1 GCF_025397915.1 Microbaculum marinisediminis | reverse complement strand
GGGGCGCGGCGGACCGCCGCGCCCCGGCTGCAACCAGGCGTTCGCGACCGGGAAGACACGTCATGTTCGAGCTCCTAGGCATCCCGCCACAAGCCCTCTTCGGCCAGCTCCTGCTCGGCCTCATCAACGGCTCGTTCTATGCGATGCTGTCCCTGGGCCTGGCCATCATCTTCGGCCTGCTGAACATCATCAACTTCACCCACGGCGCGCAGTACATGCTGGGCGCGTTCGTCGCCTGGATGCTGCTCAACTTTCTCGGCATCGGCTACTGGTGGGCGCTGCTCCTGGCGCCCCTCATCGTCGGCGCCACCGGCATCGTCATCGAGCGGCTGCTGATCTCGCGGCTCTATCACCTCGACCATCTCTACGGCCTGCTCCTGACCTTCGGCCTGGCGCTGATCCTGCAGGGCGTGCTGCGCAACGAATACGGCATATCCGGCCTGCCCTACGGCATGCCGTCGGCGCTGTCCGGCGGCCAGAACCTCGGTTTCATGTTCCTGCCGAACTATCGCGGCTGGATCATCGTCGCCTCGCTCGTCGTGTGCCTCGGCACCTGGTTCGTCATCGAGAAGACGCGGCTCGGCGCCTATCTGCGCGCCGCCACCGAGAACCCGACCCTGGTCGGCGCCTTCGGCATCAACGTGCCGCTGATGATCACGCTGACCTACGGCTTCGGCGTCGCGCTGGCCGGCTTCGCCGGCGTGCTGGCCGCCCCCATCTACGCGGTCAATCCCAACATGGGCGCCGACCTCATCATCGTCGTCTTCGCCGTGGTGGTGATCGGCGGCATGGGCTCGATCATGGGCTCGATCCTCACCGGGTTCGGCCTCGGGCTGATCGAGGGCCTGACGCGGGTCTTCTACCCGGAGGGCTCCGCCGTCGTCATCTTCGTCATCATGGCCATCGTGCTGATGATCAAGCCGGCCGGCCTGTTCGGGAGGACCGCCTGATGGTTTCCGTCACCGACAATCAGCCCACACCGGCCGGTGCCGGCGGCGCGGCCAAGGTGATGGGCATGCCCGCCTACCACATGGTGATCTTCGCCCTGCTCCTGGTCGCCGGCATCGCCGCGCCCTTCCTGCTCTACCCCGTCTTCGTGATGAAGGTCCTGTGCTTCGCGCTGTTCGCCTGCGCCTTCAACCTTCTGCTGGGCTTCGGCGGCCTGCTGTCCTTCGGCCATGCCGCCTATTTCGGCTCGGCGAGCTACGTCTCCGCCTACGCCGCCAAGACGTGGGGCCTGTCGCCCGAGCTGTCGATCCTGGCCGGGACGGCGACCGCCGCCGTGCTGGGGCTCGCCTTCGGGTCGCTGGCGATCCGCCGGCAGGGCATCTACTTCGCCATGGTCACGCTCGCCTTCGCGCAGATGATCTTCTTCTTCTCGCTGCAGGCGCCGTTCACCGGCGGCGAGGACGGCATCCAGGGCGTGCCGCGCAACGACCTGTTCGGCTTCGTGCCGATCGACGACCACCTCGCCACCTACTGGATGGTGCTGGTGATCTTCTTCGCGGGCATCCTGTTCATCTACCGCGTCGTCCATTCGCCCTTCGGCCAGGTCCTAAAGGCGATCCGCGAGAACGAGCCGCGCGCGATCTCGCTCGGCTATCGCGTCAACCGCTACAAGCTGACCGTCTTCGTGCTGTCGGCCACTCTCGCCGGGCTGGCGGGCGCCACCAAGGCCTTCGTCTTCCAGCTCGCCTCGCTGACCGACGTGCACTGGACGATGTCGGGCGAGGTGGTGCTGATGACGCTGCTCGGCGGCATGGGCACCGTCTTCGGGCCGATCGCGGGCGCGGCCGTGATCGTCACCATGCAGAACTATCTGGCGACGTTCGGCGCCTGGGTCACGATCATCCAGGGCACGATCTTCGTCATCGCCGTGATGCTGTTCCGCGAAGGCATCGTCGGCGTCATTCAGAAATGGGTGAAGAAGCCCCTGTGAGCCCCTGAGTGCCGACGTGAGCCGGCCGCGCGCCGGCCCCCTCGGCGCTACGCGGCCGCGGCGCGCGCGGCGATCCGCCCCTTGAGCGCGACGGCCGCCTGCGCGTAGCCGCCAGCGGCGCCGTCGATGAAATGCATGTGGTCGTCACTCATCACCGAGGGCACCAGGCAGGTCATAAGCGCGGCGTCCTGGGTATGGATGCCGTAGTCGGCGATCCCGTCGGCCTGCGCCGCCTCCAGCGCCCGGCGGATCCCGGCTTCCACCTCGGCATTGCAGTCGAGCGTCATGCGCAGGCCGTCGTCGAACTTGCGGAAATCCGAGTTCAGGACGCTCATGGCCCGGTAGGCGTCGGGATCGAACCCGCCGAAGCGCCAGTGGTTGCGGAACAGCACCCAGCCGAAAACGGAGACCGCCACCAGCTTGAGATAGGTGAGCGTCCGGCCGACCGCGCCCCTGGCGGCCCGCGCCTCGATCGCCAGGCCCGACGAAAACACCGTCGGCACCATGCTCTCCGCCGACACCGGCACCGCCCGGTCCGGCGCCGCGTCGGCGATTTCCGAAATCCGCGTCACCAGGGCGGCGAAATCGGCCTCGTCCGCGCCGGGCGCCGGCACCGCGATCAGTGACACGATGCGGCCGTTGCGCGAGGCGAACGGCTCCCAGCGGCACGACAGGCCCGCCAGATCCGGCCAGGCGTCCTGCGGCGCCTCCGGCAGCGCGATCCGGCCGGCCTTCAGCGCCTGCTCAGCCCAATGCACGCCACCGCCGGAAAACAGCGCGAACGAGAGCTTCGGCGACACGCCGAACCGGGCGACGCGCACGTCGTGCCCGGCCGCGCGGATATCCTCGACCGGCACGAGCCCGACCCGCAGCTCCAGGTCGAGCGCCGTCGCGGCGAACCGGCGCACGCGGGCGAGCGCGTCCGCCGCCGCCGCCGCCGCGTCCGGCGGCACCGCGATCGCCGCGCCGTCGCCACCGAAGGCGAAGGGGTAATTCCGGGTCTTCAATGCGTTCATCGTCGCCGCGATCACCGCGGCGCCGACCATGTTGACCGCCTTGTACTGCCCCGCCGCGATCGCCCGGGTCGAGTCCTCCACGTCGGCGACGCCGACATGCCAGCCGTCGGGCAGCGACACGTAGCGCGCCGTGTCGCCGACGGTCTCGAACCGGTCGATGAGCGGAATGCGGTCGTAGAAGGCGTGCAGGGCGTCAGCCATCGGATCGTCCGGCGTTTCGGCGGCAGTCGGTCGGCATGCTCTCTTGCGGCATGCCCTGCCGTTATCTGCTTGTAGCCTACGCGGCAGGCAAGACGGCGGACGAGATCCGGCCGGTCACGATTGCGTGCACGGCCGGCAGGTCGGCGGGCGGAATGCGGCCGCCCGCTGCGTCTGGTCGGTGGTGATCCGTCGTGCGCTCAGGCGGCCATGTCGGCGAACAGGCGGACATTGGGGCAGAACGCCTCGGCGCCCTCCGTGCCCGTGGTCGTCGCCATCCAGTGCTCGCACTCCTCGAGCGACCGGCATCCCATGCAGCGCCGTGCCGCCCCTTCCAGGGCGAGCGCGTCGTTCATGCCCAGGGCGTCGCCCTCCAGCGCACCGAAGCGGCGCATCATCTCGCCCATCAGCTTGGCGTGACGGTCCTGGTTCCTGATCAGACGTTCGAACATGGCGTCCTCCGTTTCGCGGCGCCGCCCCGCTCGCAACCGGAGCGTCTGCCGCCTCGAAGTCACTGTCTCAGCCGGCGAAACAAGTTTCAATTGAAACTAATACGGATCGTAGTTCTACGTACCCGGCAGGTTGAAAAGGCACAAATGACGTATAAAACGTCACTATCGCTAGACAGAACCGGAATTCTATGATTTAAGGCAGCATCGAAAAACCCATCTCCGGATCGACCGCATGATCTCCTCCGGCCAGTTGCGCGCCGCCAGGGCGCTTCTGGGCATCGACCAGAAGACGCTGGCCGAGCGCGCCGGCATCTCGCTCGCCACCATCCAGCGCATGGAGACGAGCGGCGATGTCGTGCGCGGCGTCGTCGACACCCTGACCAAGGTGGTCGCGGCGCTGGAGGAGTCGGGGATCGAGTTGATCGGCGAGAACGCCCAGAGCCTGGCCGGTGGCCGCGGCGTCCGCCTCAAGCCGAAGCACCCGGAGGCCGGCTGACGCCCGCAACCAACCATTCTGCCATGATCGACAACGCTGCCCGTGGACTACGCCATATCGACTGGCGCCTGTTCGTACCGAAGCTCGTGACGACCCTGCGCGAGGGCTACGACCTCACCGCCTTCCGCCACGACGCCATCGCCGGACTGACGGTCGCCATCGTCGCCCTGCCGCTCGCCATGGCGCTGGCGATCGCCTCCGGCGCCTCGCCGGCGCAGGGGCTGATCACCGCGGTCGTCGCCGGCTTCCTGATTTCCGCCCTCGGCGGCAGCCGCTTCCAGATCGGCGGGCCGACCGGCGCCTTCGTGGTCGTCGTCTACGGCGTCATCGACCAGTATGGCTACGACGGCCTGCTGCTGGCCACCCTGATGGCCGGCGTCATGCTGATCGTCGCCGGCCTCGCCCGCTTCGGCACCTGGATCAAGTACATCCCCGACGCGGTGGTGACCGGCTTCACCTCCGGCATCGCCGTCATCATCTTCTCCAGCCAGATCAAGGACATCTTCGGCCTGCAGATGGCCGACGTGCCCGCCGAGTTCGTCGACAAGTGGCACGCCATGTGGGTCGCCCGCGACACCGTCGATCCGGCGACCGTGGCGATCGCCGCCGGCGCGCTGGCGCTGATCCTGGCGCTACGCCGCTACGCCCCCAAGGCGCCGGGCTTCCTGATCGCGGTGGTGCTCGCCTCCCTCGTCGTCGCGCTGGCCGGCCTGCCGGTCGACACGATCGGCTCGCGCTTCGGCGGCATTCCCAGCGAAATCCCGATGCCGCGGATGCCGGAGATCGGCCTGGCGCGGATGGCCGAGCTTCTGCCCAGCGCCTTCACCATCGCCTTCCTCGCCGGCGTCGAGTCCCTGCTTTCGGCCATGGTCGCCGACGGCATGACCGGCCGCCGCCACCGCTCCAACTGCGAGCTGGTGGCGCAGGGCGTCGCCAACACCGCGTCCGCCCTGTTCGGCGGCCTGCCGGCGACCGGCGCCATCGCCCGCACCGCCACCAACATCCGCGCCGGCGCGCGCTCGCCGATCTCCGGCATGCTGCATGCAGCCTTCCTGCTGCTGTTCATGCTGGTCGCCGCGCCGCTGGCCGCGTTCATTCCACTGGCCAGCCTCGCCGCGGTGCTGGTCATCGTCGCCTGGAACATGAGCGAGGTCGAACGCTTCCGCCAGCTCATGTCGGCCCCGCTCGGCGACCGGCTGGTGCTGCTCGTCACCTTCGGGCTGACGGTGCTGGTCGACCTGACCGTCGCCATCGAGGTCGGCGTGGTGTTCGCCGCCGTCCTGTTCATGCACCGCATGAGCGAGGTCGTGGCGATCGGCCGCCCCGGCACCGCGATCATCGAGCGCGACGAGGACGACGAGACCGTGCACGCCCACCGCCGCGGGCTGATCGATCTCGACACCCTGCCGCCCGAGATCCAGGTGCTGCAGATGCGCGGCCCCCTGTTCTTCGGCGTCGCCAACCGCCTCGCCGACGTCGTCGACCGCATCGGCACGCCGCCGCGCGTCTACATCATGCGCATGCGCGAGGTGCCGATCATCGATTCCAGCGGGGCGTCGCGGCTGCGCGAGTTCCTCAACCGGGCCAGGCGCCACCATGCCACGGTGATCCTGTCGGGCCTGCAGCGCGAGCCCAAGCGCACGCTGATCGCCATGCGTATCCTGCACCCCGGCGACGGGGTCCGGCTGGCGCCGGACTTCGCCGCCGCCATCGACCTCGCCGACAGGCTGATCGCCGACCAGCCGACCACCGACAGGACGCCGGCCGCCGAATAGCCGGCCGCCGACCAGCCGGACAGCCGGCCGCGCGCCTACGCTCCGGCGCGGATATCGCTATCGCACCCGCAACCGCACCGAACGGCTCGCCACGGCGCCGGCGTCGTTGCTGACGGTGACGCGATAGATGCCGGCATGCCGCTTCTTCGGGCGCTTGATCGTCAGCACCGGGCCGTCGGACGCGACCGGCTTGCCGTCGCGCGTCCAGGCGTAGGACAGCGGACGGCCGCCCGACGCGGCCACCGACAGCCGGACCGTCTTCCTGTCCGTCCGCTTCACCGTGGCCTTGACCGGCTGGCGCACGATCGTCGGCACCGTCTGCGCACCGACCGGGCCGGTGTTGAGGTACGTGGCGGTACCGAAATCCCCCCCGCCGAACGACATGTTGATGATGTCGCTCAGCCCGTCGCCGTTGACGTCGCCGGGCAGCGCCATGCCGTGATAGAGGTAGGTGTCCTCCGGCGGCATGAACAGGCTCTCGTCGTGGCGCGAGAAGAAGCCGGCGCCGTCGTTGATGTAGAAGACCGGCGGCGCGCCGTCGCCGACGCCGCCGAAGGTGACGAAGTCGGGATGGCCGTCGCCGAAGAAGTCGGCCGGCATCACGTGGTTGAGAAACTGCCCGTCGCTGTCCTTGATGGGGCCGCCGAAGCGCGTCTTGGTCTCGTCCCGGAACTGGCCGTTGCCGCGATTGATCAGGACCTGGATGCCGTAGCCGTGGAACGTCGGCACGTTGCCGTGCTGGGCCATGATCAGGTCGGTGAACCCGTCGCCGTTGATGTCGGCGGTACGGATGTCGACGGTGTTGGTGCCGTCTCCGTAGCGCCCGCGCGGCAGGACGACGTCCGGCGTATCGGACCGGAAGATCGTCTTCCGGCCCGTGTTGAAATAGATCACGTTGCGCTGCAGCCGGTCGCGATTGCCATTGCCGTTGGAGCCCAGGATCAGGTCGTCGCGGCCGTCGCCGTTGACGTCGGCCAGCGCCGCCGACGAATAGTACGTGTCCGGGCCGAGCACGTCGTCGGCGAGCTTGCGGGAGACGCCGACCGCGTTGCCGCGCTTGCCGAGCAGCATATAGGGCCGCGACTTGGGCGACTTGCCGAAGCCGTTGCCGACGAAGACGTCGCCGCGCCGGTCGCCGTTGACGTCGCCCAGCGCGGCGCCGTGGGTGAAGTCCTTGAACTTCGGGAAGCCCCTGGTCACCTTGGTGTGCTTGCCGCCCGCATTCGACATCAACAGCGCGTTGCGTTCGCCCGGGAACGGGTCCGTGTCGTAGCCGTGCCCGGCGATGAACACGTCGGCGCGCCCGTCCCGGTTCAGATCCTTCATCTGGATCGCGCGCGGATGGGTGAAGGATGGGGGCTTGGAGACCAGCGCCGTCGTCCGCTCGACCAGAACGCCGTTGGCGTCGGGCGAGAGCACCACGATCCGCTCGCTGCGGTTCGTCTGCGGCGGATAGTGGCCAAGCCCCACCACCAGCTCGTCCCGGCCGTCCCCGTCCATGTCGCCGACGGCCTGGGCCAGGATGCCGGCGTCGTCGGGCCGCGCCGGCTGGGCGCCCGGGATCATCGCGCCGAAGCCCGGACGGTCGCCGGTCGCGGCGCCGGCCGCCGCGACGACCGGCGCCTGCTGGGCATGAGACGAACCACTCGAAATCGCGGCAAGAGCCACGGCAAAACCAGCCAAAGCGAGCCTGGCCTTCATCAAGGTCTCCGAATGTGCGCTGTCAGGGGACGAACCGCCCCGAGGGGTTGAATCCGCGCTATCTTACGCACCGTCAGCGCACGCGGGAAGCGCCGCGTTTCGACGGGCCGTATTTGGCTTAACGCGATGCGACAGGAGGCGGTTACGCCGTCTCCGGCCTCCCCAAGCGTTCGTTCGCGGGTTCGTTGGCGGGCTCGCTTGCCGGCGCACCGGCCGGCTCGACCAGAAGCAGCGGCACCGATTGCAGCGCGGCCAGCGCGGCAGGCTTGTCGCCGTCGCCCTCGCCGAAGGCGCCGCGGGTCACCACGATCATCCGTTCGCGCAGACCGTCGATCGCCGAGGACAGCGAGCGGATGTCGCCGAGTGCGGACCGCGCCACGCTCAGCCGCGCGACCGGGATGCCGGCCGCGCCTGCGCTGTCCGGCGCCGCCTCCGCCTCGCGCTTGAAGGCCTCGATCACGATCAGGCTTTCCTGCGCCGCCGCGGCGATCGTTTCGGCGGTGGCAAGGCTCGGGTCGTCGGGGGATGTCGCGATCGCCACCACCGGCCCGCGCGCCCGCGCGATGCGGCGCGGCAGATACAGAACGGTGGCCGCCGACTCGAAGGCCGCCTTCACCAGTTGCGGGAACGGCGCGATGGCGCGTTCGGCCGGGTTGTGCGGCTCGGCGATGATGACGATGTCGCTTGCCTGTGAGACCGCCTTCATCGCCTCGCGAAGCGCCGCCCGCACCACCTCGAAACGGCTCGGCACGCCGAGCGTCTTCGCCGTCTCGTCCAGCATGCGCCGCGCCGACAGCGCGCACAGCTCGATGTCGCGCGTCAGGCTCTGGGGCTCGAGCGGCCGCCAGCGTCGGCCCAGAAGCTGGAATTCACGCGCGCCCGGCCGCTGCGCCGGCGCGAGCATGCCGGGGTCCTCGATGAACAGGCCCATGAGATCGAGACGCAACAGGCCCGCGAATTCCGCGGCAAGCCGCACGGTCGTCCGGTCCGGGGTGCTCTGATGCAGCCCCATCACCACCCGTTTGTAGGCGATGCGCGCGGTCATGACTTCGCCTCCGAACCGCCCTCGCCGCCGCGCCCGAAGCTGCGGCGGATTTCGGCGAACCGCTGCAGGCGGTCCTCGACCGCCCGGTAGACGCTGCCGTCGGGATAGCGCCCGTCGGCGCCGCGGGTGCCCGCCGGCCTGCCGGTCAGCAGCGCGATGCCCTGGTCGATGGTGGCGATCGGATAGACCGCGAACCGGCCCGCCTTGCAGGCCTCGACCACGTCGTCGCGCAGCATCAGGTGGCGCACGTTCGCCTCCGGGATCAGCACGCCCTGGCTTCCGGTCAGTCCGCGCGCGTTGCAGATGTCGAAGAAGCCCTCGATCTTGTCGTTGGCCCCGCCGATCGCCTGCACGTCGCCGTGCTGGTTTACCGAGCCGGTCACCGCCAGGTCCTGCCGCAGCGGGATCTCCGCGATCGCCGACAACAGCGTGTACAGCTCCGCCGAGGAGGCGGAATCGCCCTCCACCCCGCCATAGGACTGCTCGAACACGAGGCTGGCCGACAGCGACATCGGGATGTCGAGGGCGAAGCGCCCCGACAGGAAGCCCGCCAGGATCAGCACGCCCTTGGAATGGATCGGCCCGCCGAGCTCGACCTCGCGCTCGATGTCGACGACCTTGCCGCTGCCCGGCGTCACCTGGCAGGTGATCCGCGACGGCCGCCCGAAGGCGAAGCCGCCGAGCGACAGCACGCTGAGGCCGTTGAGCTGGCCGACGCGCGCGCCGTCGGTGTCGATCAGCGCCACCTTGTCCAGGATCATCTCCTGGCTGCGGTCGCGCAGGCGCGCGGCCCGGCGGATGCGCTCGTCCAGCGCCTTGCGCACGTCCGCGCGCGCGACGGTCTCGCGCGTCTCCGCCCCGGCCCAATAGTCGGCCTCGGCGAGAATGTCGCGGATCTCGTCGACCATCAGCGTCAGCTTGCCGGCGTTCTCCGCCAGCCGCGAGGCGTGCTCCAGCACCAGCGCCACGGCGTCGCGGTCCATCGCCTTCAGCTCTTCGCGGGCCAGGATCGAGGCGACGAAGCGGGCGAGGATCGCCTCGTTCTCCGGCGAGCGTTCGAAGTCGTCCTCGAAGTCGGCGACCACCTTGAAGTGCTCGCCGATCTCCGGATCGATCGACGACAGCATGTAGTAGAGGACGCGGTCGCCGAACAGCACCACCTTGACGTCGAGCGGGATCGGATCGGGCTCCAGCGAGATCGTGCTGCTCATCCCGACCAGCCGGCTCACGTCCTCGATGACGATCTTCTTCTGCCTGAGCGCGCGCTTCAGCGCCTGGTAGCTGAACGCCTCGGTCAGCAGGCTGCGCGCGTCCAGCATCAGATAGCCGCCGTTGGCCATGTGCAGGGCGCCCGGCTTGATCAGCCGGAAATTGGTGATCAGCACGCCCTGCCGGGCGATGTGCTCGATGCGGCCGGTCAGGTTGGGCAGGGTGGGATGCAGCTCCTCGATCACCGGCGCCCGGCCGTCGCCGGCCTCCGCGCTGACCAGCACGTTGACCTCGTAGCGGTCGAATGGTCCGCCGATCATGTCGCCGGACTCCGCCGGCTCGCCGCCGCCGGCCTGGCCGACGAAAATACTGATGTTTTCGATCAGGTCGGCCTGCACCGCGTCCAGATGCGCGGCGACGCGCTCGATATCGCCCACCTTCTGCACCGCCTCGGCGATCGGCTGCTCGACGGCGACCTGCGCGGTCTCGGTGTTGACCCGGCGGATCTCGTCGCGCCGCTCCTTCTCCCACTGCGGGATCTGGTGGATGATGTGCTCGAGGTCCTTCTCCAGGGTCTCGATGACCGCCTGGATCTTGTCGCGCTCGTCTTCCGGCAGCGCGTTGAACTCGTTGGGCGGGATCACCTCGCCCTCGCGCGCCGGCATCAGCGTGAAGCCCAGCGGCGTGCGCACGATGACGATGCTCTGCGCCGCCGCCTTCTTCTGCAGCTCGGCGAAGGCTTCGGACTGCTGCTTCTGGAACGCCTCGTCGATGGACCCGCGCCGGGTCTGGTATTCCTCGCTCTGGAACACCGCCGGGATCGCCGCCTTCAGGGCCTCGATCAGCTCGCCCATGGCGTCGCGGAACTGCGCCGCGCGGCCCGCCGGCAGGGCGATCGCGATCGGCTTCTGCGGCTCCTTGAAGTTGTTGACGTAGACCCAGTCGGTCGGGGCCGGCCGGTCCTCGGCGGCCTCCTTGAGGACCTGTTCCACCGCCTTGCGGGTGAGCGCGCCGGCCGGACCGATGGCGAACAGGTTGAAGCCCTGCCTGACGATGCCGGTGCCCACCGTGATCGCGTCGAGCGCCCGGCTCTGGCCGATCAGCCCTTCGACCGGCTCCAGGTCCGCGGTCGTCTTGAAGTCCAGCTTCGACAGATCCGCCGCCCTGTAGAGCCGCTCTATGGGGAGTGGCGTCGCGTTTTCGCCGGTTTCAGGCGCGTTTTCTGCCATTTCCAGGTCCAATCCCTGCCGTTCGGGTGGGTGTGCGCGCATTCTGGCAAAGCCGCCCGGCCCCGTCGATAGGCGCCGACGGCCCGCGACAAGCCGTCCTACCGCGACATCGCGATAATACTGTGTCGCAGCGCCATCGACCCCGTTCCCGTGGTATAGGAAATCAAATCCGCAGGAGCATCGGCATGACGACAATCGCCGAGTTCAGCATCGGCTCGACCCGCATCCTCGATCCGTCGGGAGCGGTTGTCGGCGACCTTCCGGATTTTGCCAGCGACAGGGACGAACTCGTCGCGCTCTACCGCGCGATGGTGCTGACGCGCGCCTTCGACGCCAAGGCCATCGCCCTGCAGCGCACCGGCAGGCTCGGCACCTACGCCTCCTCGCTCGGCCAGGAGGCGGTGCCGGTCGGCCTCGCCGCCGCGATGCGGCCCGACGACGTGCTGGTGCCGAGCTTCCGCGAGCACGGCGCCCAGCTCTGGCGCGGCGTCACGCTGGAAGAGCTGTTCCTGTTCTGGGGCGGCGACGAGCGCGGCAACGACTTCGCCGGCCCGCGCGAGGATTTCCCCACCTGCGTCCCGGTCGGCACCCACGCCCCCCATGCCGTCGGCGTCGCGCTGGCGATGAAGCTCAGGCAAGAGCCGCGCGCCGCCGTCTGCGTCTTCGGCGACGGGGCGACGTCGAAGGGCGACGTGCTGGAAGCCCTCAACATGGCCGGCGTCTGGCAGGCCCCCGCCGTCTTCGTCGTCAACAACAACGGCTGGGCGATCTCGGTGCCGCGCGCGCGCCAGACCGCCGCCGAAACGCTGGCGCAGAAGGCGATCGGGGCCGGCATTCCCGGCGAGCAGATCGACGGCAACGACGTCATCGCCATGCGTCACGTCGCCGACCGCGCGCTGGCGCGCGCCCGTTCCGGCGGCGGACCGACGCTGATCGAGGCGGTTACCTACCGGCTGTCCGACCACACCACCGCCGACGACGCCAGCCGCTACCGCGAAGACACGGACGTGAGCCCGCACTGGAAGCAGGAGCCGCTCGTCCGCCTGCGCACCTACCTGACCGCGGCGCACGGCTGGACCAAGGCGGACGAGGAGGCGCTGCTGCGCGCCTGCGACGACGCGGTCGACGCCGCCGCCGAAACCTATCTGGCGACGCCGCCGATGCCGCCCGACGCGATGTTCGCCCACACCTTCGCCGAGCTTCCCGCCGACCTGGAAGCGCAGAAGGCCGCGCTGACCGGAGGCGACGAATGAGCGGGACCGGCGCGGAAATCAGTCTCGTCGGCGCCGTCAACCTGGCGCTCAAGCGCGCCATGGCCGACGACCCGGCGGTGCTCGTGCTCGGCGAGGATGTCGGCATCGACGGCGGCGTGTTCCGCGCCACCGAGGGCCTCTGGCAGCTTTACGGCGAGACCCGCGTGCTCGACACCCCGCTCGCCGAGGTCTCGATCGCCGGCGTCGCCATCGGCCTCGCCGCCCAGGGCTTCCGGCCGGTCGCCGAGATCCAGTTCACCGGCTTCGCCTATCCCTGCGTCGACCAGATGATCAATCACGCAAGCCGCCTGCGCACGCGCACGCAAGGCCGCCTCACCTGCCCGATGGTGCTGCGCTCGCCCGGCGGCGGCGGCATCCGCGCCATCGAGCACCACAGCGAAAGCCCGGAAGCGATTTTCGCCCACATGCCCGGCCTGCGCGTGGTGATGCCGTCCTCGCCCGCGCGCGCCTACGGCCTGCTGCTGTCGGCGATCCGCGACCCCGATCCGGTGGTGTTCATCGAGCCGACCCGGCTCTACCGCGCCGCCCGCGAGGCCGTGGCCGATACCGGCGAGGGCCTGCCGCTCGATACCTGCTTCGTCCTGCGCGAGGGCCGCGACCTGACGCTGGTAAGCTGGGGCGCCATGCTGAAGGAGACGCTGGAGGCGGCCGATTTGCTGTCCGATCAAGGCATCGCG
This sequence comes from Microbaculum marinisediminis, assembly GCF_025397915.1. Taxonomy (NCBI): domain Bacteria; kingdom Pseudomonadati; phylum Pseudomonadota; class Alphaproteobacteria; order Hyphomicrobiales; family Tepidamorphaceae; genus Microbaculum; species Microbaculum marinisediminis. The sequence goes on along the minus strand of NZ_JALIDZ010000015.1, from coordinate 57,512 downwards.
GCCGAGGTGATCGACGTCGCCACGCTGAAACCCCTGGACGAGAAGACGATCCTGGACTCCGTCGCCCGCACCGGCCGCGTCGTCGTCGTCCAGGAGGCGCCGATCACCTGCGGCTACGGCGCCGAGATCGCCGCCCGCGTCGCCACCGGCGCGCTGACGAGCCTGCTGGCGCCCATCCAGCGCGTCGCCGGCTGCGACACGGTGATGCCCTATCCGCGCACCGAGGAACACTACATGCCGTCGGCGGCACGCATCGTCGCCGCGGCGAACCGCGTGATGGCCTACACATGAAGACCTTCAACCTGCCCGATCTCGGCGAGGGACTGCAGGAGGCGGAAATCGTCACCTGGCACGTCCACGAGGGTGACCATGTCGTCGCCGAGCAACCGCTCGTGTCGGTGGAGACCGAGAAGGCGGTGGTCGAGATCCCCTCGCCGCGGTCCGGCCACATCGAAAAGCTCCGTGCCGAGGAAGGCGCGATCGTCGCCGTCGGCGCGCCGCTGGTCGATTTCGCCGAGGGACCACGCGCCGATACCGGCGCCGTGGTCGGCGAGCTGGAGGAAGCGGCGCCGGAGACGCCCAAGCCCCCCGCCGCGAAACCGCCGGCAGCGCCGCCCGGACAAGTCCGCGCCGCCCCCGCCGTGCGGGCGGCGGCACGCGAGCGCGGCATCGACCTGTCCACCCTCACCGGCACCGGCCCGGACGGCGCGATCACGCTCGCCGATCTCGGCCCCTCCCAAACAGGCGCCCCCCTGCGCGGCGCGCGCCGCGCGATGGCGCTCAACATGGCCAGGGCCTGGGCCGAGGTCGCCCACGCGACGATCCAAGACGCCGTCGATATCGATCCGTGGCCGGCCACACCCGACGTCACCGGCCGCATGATCCGCGCGCTGGCGACCGCGTGCCGGGCGGAGCCGTCGCTGAATTCCCGGTTCGATCCGCGCGGCCCGAGCCTCCAGCCGATGGAGACGGTCGACATCGGCATCGCCATCGACAGCCCGGACGGCCTGTTCGTTCCGGTTCTGCGCGACGCGGCGCGCCTGAGCACCGCCGATATCCGCGAGAAAATCGAAGCCTTCAAGGACGGCGTGGCCCGGCGCACGCTGCCGCCGGACGCCTTCCGCGACCCGACCATCACGCTGTCGAATTTCGGCACCATCGCCGGCCACCACGCCGCGCTGATCGTCATGCCGCCGCAGGTCGCGATCCTCGGCGTCGGCCGCATGGTCACGCGGCCGGTCCGCGCCCTGCCCCTGTCGCTGTCCTTCGACCACCGCGCCGTCACCGGTGGCGAGGCGGCCCGCTTCCTGCGCGCCGTCATGGACGACCTCGAGAAACCGACGTGAGGGCGTCGATATGGAATGCCAACGTTCCTGGCCCATCCTCCGAGACGGGGCCTGCGCCCCGCCTCGGGATGAGGTCTGGAATTGGTGCGCCATGCGCCTCATGCTGAGGAGCGCTCTTCGGAGCGCGTCTCGAAGCATGGGCGACACCGCAGACCCAGAAGACCAGGAAACCCGATGCAGGACATGTTCCGCTTCGCCGATGCCTACGGCCCGGCCAAGATCATCCACATCTACCGGCCGAAGCTCGGCCTCAAGGCGATCCTCGTCGTCGACAACGTCGCCGCCGGCCCGTCGATTGGCGGGGTGCGCATGGCCCCCGACGTCTCCGTCGAGGAATGCTTCCGGCTGGCCCGCGCCATGACCTGGAAGAACGCCGCCGCCGGCCTGCCGCATGGCGGCGGCAAGTCCGTGATCTTCGCCGACCCGCACATGGACGAGGCCGCGAAGGAAAACCTCATCCGCGCCTTCGCCGTCGCCATCGGCGAGGTCACCGACTACATCGCCGGGCCCGACATGGGCACCAACGAGCAGTGCATGGGCTGGGTCAGGGACGAGATCGGCCGCGCGGTCGGACTGCCCGCCGTGATCGGCGGCATCCCGCTCGACGAGATCGGCGCGACCGGGTTCGGCGTCGCCGCGGCCACCGAGGTCGCCGCCCCGTTCGCCGGCGTGCAACTGGACGGCGCCCGCGTCGTGGTGCAGGGCTTCGGCGCCGTCGGCACGCATTCGGCCCGGTTCCTGGCCGAGAAGGGCGCGATCCTGGTGGCCGCCAGCGACAGCCGCGGCACCGTGTCCGACCCCGACGGACTGGACATCGAAGCGCTGATCGCGCTGAAGCAGTCCGGCGGGCATCTCACCGACTTCTGCGCGGGCGAAAAGGGCGACACCGACGCGGTGCTCGACGTGCCCTGCGACATCTGGATCCCCGCCGCGCGGCCCGACGTGGTGCGCGCCGACAATGTCGGCCGGCTGAACTGCAAGCTGGTGCCGCAGGGCGCCAACATCCCGTTCACGAAGGAGGCCGAGTCGATCCTGCACGAGCGCGGCGTCGTCGTGATCCCGGATTTCGTCGCCAATGCCGGCGGCGTCATCTGCGCCTCGGTCGAGTATCACGGCGGCAACGAGCGCTCCGCCTTCGACGTGATCGACATCCGCATCCGCAACAACACGCGCCTCGTCATGGAGGAGATGCGCGACGACGCCATCACCCCGCGCGCCGCCGCCCTCAACCTCGCCCGCCGCCGCGTCGAGGCCGCGATGACGACACGGCGCTGGGGCTAGGCGCCACCCGCCTTGCGTCCGGAACGGGGGGCACCGGGACCGGCGGATTTGGCCAGCCCGCGCGGGGCTGCCGCGGCGGGTATTGCGATCCGGGTCCGGCAAACGCCCGAGCGGCCTCCCGACCCACCTACGTCATTGCCGGGCCTGACCCGGCAATCCCGGGCGTGTGGCACGAGATGCCCGGGTCGCGCCCGGGCATGACGTGAATGGAGGGGCACGACGATACGGCCATGGCCGTAGTGCTTGAGCACCGGGTGGCTAGCTTCGCCCCCTGGGCTCCGGATCAAGTCCGGAGCACGCCGCCGTACTGTTTGGCACCGCCGTGCCCCCCGAAAAGCCGCGTGTCCCGGACGTGATCCGGGACCCATGCAGGCCATCCGCGCGATGATGCCGCGCGACTAGGCGCCCCTCAGCTCTCGACCACGATCTGCACCCGGTCGGCGGCGAAGCGGGCCAGCGAAAACTGGATCGGCTTGCCGTCCGGATCGGTGTTGACGCTTTCGGTGGCGAGCAGCGCGCTGCCCGGCGGCAGGTGCAGCGCCAGCGCGTCCTCCGGATCGGCGATCCGCGCCGTCACCCGCGTCTCACGGCGCCGGTAGTCGGAAATGCCGCAACGCCGCAGCGCCTTGGTGATCGACCCGGTTTCGGCGTAGTGCGCGACGAAGCCCGGCAGCCGGTCGGCGGGGAACCAGCTCGTCGCCACGTTGAGCGGCACCCCGTCGGCGGCGCTCAGGGTATCGAGTCGGAGCACCCGCGCGCCGCGTGGCAGCGCCAGCGCGGCGGCGACCTCCACATCGGCTTCGGTCTCGCTCGCCGAGACCAGCCGCCCCGAGGGCGCCCGCGCCTGCCCCGAGACGATTTCCGAAAACCGCGTCCGCGCGCCGATGGGGTAGTCGATGGGCCGGCTGGTGACGATGGTGCCGCGCCCGCGCTCGGCCTTCACCAGCCCGTCCTGCGCCAGCGCCGCGATCGCCTGGCGCACGGTGTGGCGGTTGACCCCGAAGCGTTCGGCCAAGACGGCCTCCGAGGGAATGCGTTGCCCGGGCGGATGGGCGCCGGCGGCGATCTCGCGACGCAGCACGTCGGCGATCCGGCGCCACAGCGCGATGCCTTCGCCGCGCAGCGCCGCCCCGATGCCGGCCCCGGGGTCGATGCCGCTCCCCGCACTGGTCCCCGAACCGGTCGTTTCAGCCGTCGTCGCATCCGTCATCGAGACGTCACCTGCCGTCGCTATAAGGCAATGCAATTGTCTAGATTAATAGACAACTTTGCATCCTGGGTCCAGCCGAAACGACGGAGGGCCCGCGAGCGGGCCCGAAGACGACGCGAGGCGACTTGAGAACGACCATGACGACGGCCGAGACGACCGAGAACAGACCATCCGAGGAGGCCCGGCGCAGGGCGATGGACGCCGTCGCGTCCGCCGACCGCGCCGTCCTCGAAGCCGCCTGGAACCGCCTCGAGTCCCGCCCTGACTGGGGCTGGCTGCGCAAGCCCGAAGCCGGGCTCGTCATGGTCCGCGGCCGCATCGGCGGCGGCGGTGCCCCGTTCAACCTCGGCGAGGTCACCGTCACCCGCTGCGCGGTTTCGCTCGACAGCGGCGAGGCCGGGTTCGCCTGGATCATGGGCCGGGACGCCGAAAAGGCCCGGTTCGCCGCGCTTTTCGACGCCCTGTGGCAGCGCCGCGACCGGCGCGCCGAGGTGGAAAGAACGGTCGTCGAACCGGCGATCCGGGCCCGCGAGACCGAGGACAGCACGGTTGCCGAGCGCACGGCGGCGACCCGCGTCGACTTTCTCACCATGGTGCGCGGCGAGGACGAGTCATGACGGCTCACGCGGCAATGACGGAAACCCTCTCGGGCGGTTTCGCACACCCGGTCTTCGACTCCCAGGCCGTGTTCCGCAGGGTGATGAGCGCCATGGCGAGTCCAGGGAAAGTCGTTGAACTGACAGCGAAAACCGCCCCGCCACCGCCCTTGTCACGGGCCGCCGGCGCGCTCGCGCTCACCCTGTTCGACCACGAAACGCCGGTCTGGCTCGACCGCGACCTCGCCGCCGCGCAAGCGGTATCGGACTGGCTGCGCTTCCATACCGGCGCGCCGATCACACAGGTGCCCGACGAGGCCGCCTTCGCGCTCGTCTCCGACCCGGCCCGCATGCCCGCCCTGTCGGCCTTCGGCCAGGGCACGGCGGACTATCCGGACCGCTCGACGACGCTGATCGTCGCCGTCGAAACCCTGAAAGATCAAAACCTTATAACCCTGCGCGGCCCCGGCATCGCGACCACGGCGACGCTGGCGCCCGGCCCGCTTCCCGTCGGCTTCGCCGATCAGCTTCGCGCCAACCACGCGCAGTTTCCCCGCGGCGTCGACCTCGTCTTCGTCTGCGGCGACACCCTCTCCGCCCTGCCCCGCTCGACCCGCACAGAAGGAGCCTGACTCATGTATGTCGCTGTAAAGGGTGGGGAATCGGCGATCCGCAACGCCCACCGGCTGCTCGCCGACGAACGGCGCGGCGACCGCTCGGTGCCGGATGTCACGCTCGATCAGATCGCCGGCCAGCTCGCCCTCGCCGTCGACCGGGTGATGGCGGAAGGCTCGCTCTACGACCGCGATCTCGCCGCGCTGGCGGTGAAACAGGCCCGCGGCGATCTGATCGAGGCGATTTTCCTGATCCGCGCCTATCGCACCACCCTGCCCCGCTTCGGCGCGTCCGAACCGGTCGACACCGCCCGGATGCGCATTCGCCGCCGCATCTCCGCGACCTACAAGGACCTGCCCGGCGGACAGCTGCTCGGCCCCACCTTCGACTACACCCACCGGCTGCTCGAGCCCGCGCTGGCCGAGGACACCGCGCCGCCGCCCCCGGAAACCGCCGCCGCCAGCGACGCCCCGATCCCCCGCGTCACCGACCTGCTCGGCGGCGAAGGCCTGATCGAGCCGGATCCGGAGGCCGATCCGGATACGCCGGTGCGCGATCTGACCCGCGAGCCGCTGGAATTCCCCGCCGACCGTTCCCTGCGCCTGCAGGGGCTCGCCCGCGGTGACGAGGGGTTCCTGCTCGCCCTCGGCTATTCGACCCAGCGTGGCTACGCCCGGTCGCATCCCTTCGTCGGCGAGATCCGCATCGGCGAGGTGGAAATCGAGGTCATCCCCGAAGAGCTCGGCTTTCCGGTCACGATCGGCCGCATCACCGTCACCGAGTGCCAGATGGTCAACCAGTTCAAGGGCTCGGCCAAGGCGCCGCCGCAGTTCACCCGCGGGTACGGCCTCGTCTTCGGCCAGTCGGAGCGCAAGGCCATGTCGATGGCGCTCGTCGACCGGGCGCTGCGCTGGAACGAGCTCGGCGAGGAGCCGACCGCGCCGGCACAGGACGAGGAATTCGTGCTGTCGCACGCCGATAACATCCGCGCCACCGGCTTCGTCGAGCACCTGAAACTGCCCCATTACGTCGATTTCCAGGCCGAGCTGGAGCTCGTCCGCCGAATGCACCGCGAAGCGGCGGCATATTCGGACGAAACCGGCGAGGACATCGGCGCCGAACACCAGGAGGCCGCGGAATGAACGCGCACGCCGCCACGACCGATACCGCCTACAACTTCGCCTATCTCGACGAGCAGACGAAGCGTATGATCCGCCGGGCGATCCTGAAGGGCATCGCCATACCCGGCTATCAGGTTCCGTTCGCCAGCCGCGAGATGCCGATGCCCTACGGCTGGGGCACCGGCGGCGTGCAGGTCACCGCCGCGATCCTGGGTCCCGACGACACGCTGAAGGTGATCGACCAGGGCTCCGACGACACCACCAACGCGGTGGCGATCCGCGGCTTCTTCGCCCGCACCGCCGGGGTGAGGACGACGACGCGCACGGCCGATGCGACCGTCATCCAGACCCGCCACCGCATCCCCGAGCGGCCCCTGGGCGAAGACCAGATCCTCGTCTTCCAGGTGCCGATCCCGGAGCCGCTGCGCTTCCTCGAACCGCGCGAGACCGAGACCCGCAAGATGCACGCGCTCGAGGAATACGGGATCATGCACGTCAAGCTGTACGAGGACATCGCCCGCCACGGCCACATCGCCACGACCTATGCCTATCCGGCGCTGGTCGACGGCCGCTACGTGATGGACCCCTCGCCGATCCCCAAGTTCGACAATCCGAAGATGAACCGGTCCGACGCGCTGATGCTGTTCGGCGCCGGCCGCGAGCAGCGCATCTACGCACTTCCCCCGCACACCGACGTGCACAGCCTCGACTTCGAGGACCATCCCTTCGCGGTCCAGACCTTCTCCGAGCCCTGCGCGCTGTGCGGTTCGATCGGCGTCTACCTCGACGAGATCGTCACCGACGACGCCGGCGGGCGCATGTTCGTCTGTTCCGATTCCGACCATTGCGAGGAGCGGCGGGCCGAAATCCCCGCGGAGACCTGACATGACTCACCCAGGCGATATCGACGACGACCTGCCGCTGTTGCGCGCCAGTGGCGTCTCGCATTTCTATGGCAGCCGGATCGGCTGTCACGACGTGTCCTTCGAACTGTGGCCCGGCGAGGTGCTGGCGATCGTCGGCGAATCCGGATCCGGCAAGACCACCTTGATGAACTGCCTGTCGGGGCGCCTGACGCCGACGGCCGGCGTCGTCGAGTACCGGATGCGCGACGGCCAGGCGCGCAATATCTTCGCCATGAGCGAGGCGGAGCGGCGCTTTCTGGCCCGCACCGACTGGGGTTTCGTCCATCAGGACGCCCGCGACGGCCTGCGCATGACGGTCTCGGCCGGCGGCAATGTCGGCGAGCGGCTGATGGCGGTGGGCGCGCGCAACTACGGCGCCATCCGCGCGGAGGCGCTCGACTGGCTGGGAAGGGTCGAGATCGCCGCCGACCGAATCGACGACCGCCCCGACGCCTTTTCCGGCGGCATGCGCCAGCGCCTGCAGATCGCCCGCAACCTGGTCACCGGCCCGCGCCTCGTCTTCATGGACGAGCCGACCAGCGGCCTGGACGTCTCGGTGCAGGCGCGCCTGCTCGACCTGCTGCGCGGCCTCGTCGCCGACCTGGGCCTCGCGGCGATCGTCGTCACCCACGATCTGGCGGTCGCGCGCATGATCTCGCACCGGCTGATGGTGATGCGCCGCGGCACGGTCATCGAGAGCGGCCTCACCGATCAGGTTCTCGACGACCCCCGCACCCCGTACGCCCAGCTTCTGGTCGCGTCCGTCCTGCAGCCGTGAGGAAAACCCCATGACCATGCGTTTGTGTCTCTCCGGCGTCGGCAAGACCTTCGTCATGCACCTGCAGGACGGCATCGAAATCCCCGTCCTGCGCGGCGTCGAGCTCGCGGTGAAGGAGGGCGAATGTGTCGCCCTCACCGGCCCCTCCGGCACCGGCAAGAGCACGATCCTGCGGATGATCTACGGCAACTACGTCGCCGATGAGGGCCAGATCCTGGTGGTCGACGGCGCGCGCATCTTCGACATGGCCTCGGCCCCGCCACGCCGGGTGATCGACCTGAGGCTCCGCACCATCAGCTATGTCAGCCAGTTCCTGCGGGCGGTGCCGCGCGTGCCCGCCATCGACGTGGTCGCCGAGCCGCTTCGTTCGCTCGGCACCTCGCCCGCCGAGGCGCGGGACCGCGCGGCGACGCTGCTTGCCCGGCTCAACCTGCCCGAACGCCTGTGGTCGTTGCCGCCGGCAACCTTCTCCGGCGGCGAGCAGCAGCGCGTCAATATCGCCCGCGGCCTCGTCGCCCAGCGGCCGATTCTGATCCTCGACGAGCCGACCGCCTCGCTCGACGCCACCAATCGCGACATCGTGGTCGAACTGATCGACGAGCGAAAGAAGGCCGGCACCGCGGTTCTCGGTATCTTCCACGATGCAATCGTCCGCGACGCGGTCGCCGACCACTGCGTCGACGTTCAGGCCTTCACGTGAGGACATGGCGATGCCCCGCCTCTCCGAAAAGGCGCTGGTCCACGAGAGCGCCATCGTCACCGACTCCGCCCTCGGCCGCTATACCGAGATCGCCGAGCGCTGCCATGTGAGCGAAAGCACGGTCGGCGACTATTCCTACATGATGCGCGAGTGCGAGATCTGGGCGGCGCGGATCGGCAAGTTCGTCAATATCGCCAGCCACGCCCGCATCAACGCCACCAACCATCCGGTGTGGCGCGCCACCCTGCATCACTTCACCTATCGCGCCGCCGACTATTTCGACGATGCCGGCACCGAGACCGCGTTCTTCGACTGGCGCCGCGACAACGCGGTGACCATCGGCCACGATGTCTGGCTGGGACACGGCGTGACCATCCTGCCGGGCGTCTCGATCGGCAACGGCGCGGTGATCGGCGCCGGCGCGGTGGTTTCGAAGGGCGTGCCGGCCTATGCGATCGTCGGCGGCGTGCCGGCGAAGTTCATCCGCTGGCGGTTCCCCGAGGAGATCGGCAACCGCATGGACCGGCTCGCCTGGTGGGACTGGCCGCACGCGCGGCTGCGCACCGCGCTCGAGGACTTCCGAACGCTCGACGCCGAAGCCTTCCTCGACCGCTACGAAGTCGAGGCCGCGCAAAGCGCCTAGGACCGGGCGACAGCCGCGAGATCTGCGCGGTAGCGGCGCATCCATTCAAGGCTCGTCTCGTCGGAGAGTTTCGCCACGCCGGGCTTGACGTCCGCGATATGCGGCGCCGCGATCCCGAGCGCTTCACAGAGGCGCACCAGCGCCGCAGCGGGATCGGCCGACAGGCGCTCGTAGCCGATCCGCACCGGGGTGATGCCCTGCGCCGCGAACCACGTGTTCCACGCCGTATCGTGGCTTTCGAGCTCGGCGAGTTCCTGTCTGATCCGTTCGAAATCGTAGACAGGGTCCTGCGGCGGAGCGAGCCGCTCCAACTCGCTTCCATCGGGCGCGATATGCCAGAGACCGGTCTGCTGCGCCTTCACCAGGGAGACCGCCTGGGCGAGCTTGTTCTCGCGCGACAGATGGATGTAGAGCGTCTTGCCGAAGGCCCGCTCGAACCGCGCCGCGTCGGACGGCAGGCCGGGATGGATCCGGTCGAGGATCGCCGACAGGTCGTCGAGGTTCTCGCGCATCAGCCGAAGCCCGAAGATGGCCGTTCCACCCTTCCCGACTTCGATCGCCGCTGCGAGATAGGTGATGTCGTAGTCCCTCTCGGCCATCGAATCCGGGCTCGGCAGACCCCACTCCTCCGCCCACGCCGGCATGAACCGGCGGCTGTAGAACGAGTCCGGATCCCCCGCCGCCTGTGTCGACGCGAGCAGGCCGCACAGCAGCGTGCTTCCCGTTCGCGGCGTGCCGCAGAGGATATATGCGTCGTACATGGTACCCGGTTCCGCTCGTCGTTGAGAAAATCGGCCGCAGCCTAGAGAACTTCGTCCATCAGCCAATAGGCGACGTAGGCCCCACGCAGATAAAGCGGCCTCAGGCCCGGCAGCGGAAAGCGTGGCAGGGGCTGGCCGGCCGCCGCCGGCACGATCTCGTGGTCGGGCTTGTCGCGAACCGCGAGCCGCGCCGCGGCCCGGCCCGACCAGGTTCCCATCGCGACGCCATTGCCGTGATAACCCAGCGCGTGGATGACGCTGCCGTCGTCGGGCAACCGGGCGACGTGGGGCACGAGATCGGCCGTCATGCACACGAAGCCGCGCCAGAAATGGCTGATTTCGACATCGGCCCAGGCGGGAAACATGCGCGCGAGCCGCTTGCGCATGTCGTCCTGCATCCGCTCCGTTCCGTCGGGAGCCGCAGACACGCCGCCGCGCGCGCCGAGCAGGAAACGCCCGTCCGGCAGCAAACGGAAATAGTGCAGCAGATTGCGGCTGTCATACGCCATCGCATGGGTCGTCCAGCCCTGCGCCTCGCGCTCGGCCTCGGTCAACGGCCGCGTGGTGATGACGTTCGACAGGGCGGGCAGCACACGGCCGGTCAAGCCGGGATGCAGATCCTCCGCCGTGTAGCCGTTGGTCGCCACGATCACCGTCTTCGCCCGCAAACGCCCGCCCGGCGTCGACAGCACATGCCAGCCGTCCGTCTTCTGCCACGCCTCGACCGGGCTTTGGCCGTGCACCCCGGCGCCACGATTCACCGTCGCGGCGGCAAGGCCGCGGGCGTATTTCATCGGATGTAGGCCGAAACCGAGCGGAAGGTGCAGCGCTGCTTCCGCCCCCTCCATCACCATACCGGCCCGCCTGAGCTCGGCCTTGCGATAGAGCGTGCAGTCGACGCCGTGCACGTCGCGGATGTGCGCGACGGTGGCCTCCAGATCCCGCACCGCGCCCTTGTCATGGGCGACTTCGATGTCGCCGTCGCCGCTCGCCTCGACGTCGAAGCCTTCGCTTTCGGACAGGTCCCGAACGAGCGCGATCGCCTCGCGCTGGGCGGCGGAGAACCGTCGCGCCTCGGCGTCGCCATGGCGCTTCACCAGCGTCGAATGCGACACCTTGGTTCCGCCCAGACAGCAGAAACCGCCGTTTCGTCCCGACGCGCCCCAACCCGGATGTGCCTTTTCCAGAACGCGCACATCGACGCCATGGTCGCGGGCCAGATGCAGCGCCGCCGACAGGCCCGTGTATCCGGCCCCGATGACGGCAACCTCGCAGGTTTCGTCCCCCGACAGTGCAGGCGTGTCGACCGTCAGCGGTTCGGCGGTCGCATCCCAGTAGCTGCCGACGGGTCGGGACGGATCGAAGGCCGCCGGATGATAGATGTGCTGCGCCAAAACCCGCTCTCCCGATCAATTCGGCGACCGTCAGTCTGATGCGACCCGAAAGACCGTCACGTCAAGCGCATTTTGCACAGGGAACCACGGCGAAAACCCCCATGAATCCCTTGCGTTGCGGGGCCCGGGGATTGTCATCGAACCGACAAGCAAGCGCAAAACAGCCGTCATGTAGCCCCGCTAAGCCTCATCCCGAGTTCACAGTCGGGATCATTGCTAAACCAGCGGGGTAATCGCCATGACAACAGTCGTGGTCGAAGGGCTTTCGAAGACATTTCGCGGCGGCAAACGCGCGCTGAAGAACGTTTCCGTTTCGGTCGATCGTGGCGAGATGGTCGCCCTGATCGGCGCATCCGGATCCGGCAAGTCGACGCTCATCCGCCATGTCGCCGGCCTCGTCCAGGCGGACCGGAACGACGGCTGCAAGGTCATGGTCGGAGACCGGTTCGTGCAGACCGGCGGCCGATTGACGGCCGACGCGCGCGACATCCGCCGCGACATCGGCGTCATCTTCCAGCAGTTCAATCTCGTCAACCGGCTTTCGGTGCTGACCAATGTGCTGACCGGCGTGCTCGGTCGCATACCGGCCATCCGCGGCACCCTCGGCCTGTTCAGCCGCGACGAGAAGATCGTCGCCATGCAGGCGCTGGCGCGCGTCGGTATCGCCGAGACCGCCCGTCAGCGTGCCTCGACCCTGTCCGGCGGACAGCAGCAGCGCGCCGCGATCGCCCGCGCCATGGTGCAGGGCGCGCAGATCGTGCTTGCCGACGAGCCGATCGCCTCGCTCGATCCGGCGTCCGCCAAGCGCGTCATGGAGGCGCTGTCGGAAATCAACCGCAACGACGGGATTACCGTCATCGTATCGCTGCACCAGGTCGAATACGCCCGCCGCTACTGCCCGCGCACCATCGCGCTGCGCGACGGCGAGGTCGCCTTTGACGGGCCGAGCGAGGCCCTCACGCATGATTTTCTGCGCGAACTCTATGGCGATGCCAGCGAGGAACTCGTGCTCCCAGACGTCCCGGAAAGGGCGCCCCGGCCGCAGATCGCACTGCAGCCGGCCGTCGCCTTCGCCGGCGCGTGACCGCCTGATCAGTCCAGACGGTCCCAACCCCCAGTTCCTATGGAGGACACCATGAACGCTGTCGCTAAGGGCCTTGCCGCCGCGGCGATTTCCGTCTCGCTGCTGGGCGCCGCCCACGCCGAGACGACCGAGATCAACTTCGGCATCATCTCGACCGAATCCACCCAGAACCTGAAGACCCAGTGGGAACCGTTCCTCGCCGCCATGGAGGCCCAGACCGGCCTCAAGGTGAAGCCGTTCTTCGCCTCGGATTATGCCGGCATCATCGAGGGCATGCGCTTCGGCAAGGTCCACGTCGCCTGGTACGGCAACAAGTCGGCCATGGAAGCGGTCGACCGCTCCGACGGCGAGGTCTTCGCCCAGTCCGTCGATGTATCCGGCAATCCGGGCTACTGGTCGCTGCTGCTGGCGCCGGTCGACTCACCGATCAATTCGCTGGAAGACGTGCTGAAGTGCGACGCCTCGCTGAACTTCGGCATCGGCGACCCGAACTCGACCTCGGGCTTCCTCGTCCCCACCACCTTCATCTTCGCCAAGAACGGCGTCGACCCGAAGAAATGCTTCAAGACGGTCCGTAACGCCAATCACGAGACCAATGCGATGGCGGTGGCCAACAACCAGGTCGACGTCGCCACCAACAACACCGAGAACCTTGCCCGCATCGAGGAGAACAATCCCGAGGCGTTCAAGAAGATCAAGGTCGTCTGGAAGTCGCCGCTGATCCCGTCCGATCCGCTGGTCTGGCGCAAGGACCTGGATCAGGCCGCCAAGGACAAGATCTACACCTTCATGATGTCCTACGGCCGTCTCGGGGCCCCCGACGAGGTCGCCAAGGCGCGCGATGTGCTCGCCGGCCTGAAGTGGGCGCCGTTCAAGCCGTCCTCCGACGCCCAGCTCTATCCGATCCGGATCATGGAGATCACCAAGCAGGAGTTCCAGGTCCAGGCGGACGACAAGATGGCCGCCGACGAGAAGGCCAAGGCGCTCGAAGAGCTGAAGGCGGAGAAGACCAAGTACGAAGGCCTGATGGCCAAGGTCCCGCAGGCCTGATCGGCCGCCCCCTCACAAGGCGGCGCCGGCAACCTGACCGGCGTCGCCTCTTTTCGTGGAAAGACCGCTCGCGAGACGCCCGATGACATCAGTCTCCCCGATAACACCTGGCCCGATGACACCAGCAACACCCGCCGCCCCCCGCCCGGTCGAACTGCCGCGCACGTCCTTCGGCGACATGCTTTACCGGCTGCTGATCTGGGGCGGTCTCGCCCTGGTGCTCGCCTGGAGCTGGGGCCCGGCCGAGATGTCCCGGCTGGTGAACCTGTTCACCGACGCCAGCAACATGGCGGACTACGCCTCGGGCTTCCTGTCGCCGAATTTCCGCGACTGGGAATACTACGTCACCGAGATGATCCTGACCGTGCAGATCGCCATATGGGGCACGGTGCTGGCGATCGTCTTCGGCATTCCCTTCGCGCTCCTGTCGTCCAACAACATCGCCCCGGCCTGGGTGGTCCAGCCGGTGCGCCGGCTGATGGACGCCTGCCGGGCGATCAACGAGATCGTCTTCGCGGTGCTGTTCGTCGTCGCCGTCGGCCTCGGCCCGTTCGCCGGTGTCATGGCGCTGTTCATCCACAACATGGGCGTCGTCTCCAAGCTCTTTTCCGAGGCCGTCGAGGCGATCGACCCGCGCCCCGTGGAAGGTATCCGCGCGACCGGCGCGACCCGGCTGCAGGAGATCATCTACGGCGTCCTGCCGCAGGTGCTGCCGCTCTGGATCTCCTTTTCGCTCTACCGTTTCGAGACCAACGTGCGCTCCGCCACGGTGCTCGGCATCGTCGGCGCCGGCGGCATCGGCCAGATCATGTTCGAGTCGATCCGCGGCTTCTACTACGCCGAGACCGCGGCGATCCTGATCATCGTGGTGATCACCGTGTCGATCATCGACATCGTGTCGCAGCGCCTCAGAAAGCTGGTGATCTGAGGCCGTCATGCACGACACGATCCTGACCAACGCCCGCCTCGTCCTTCCCGCCGAGGTCGTCGCCGGCAGCCTGTCCATCGTTGACGGGACGATCCGGGCCGTCGATCCCGGCACCACGTCCGTCGCCGCCGCCGAGGACCTCGAGGGCGACTACCTGATCCCCGGTCTGGTCGAGTTGCATACCGACCATCTGGAAAGCCATTTCTCGCCGCGTCCGGGCGTCGCCTGGAACCCGATCGCCGCCGTGCAGTCGCACGACGCGCAGATCGCCGCCTCCGGCATCACCACGGTGCTCGACGCGCTGCGTGTCGGCTCGGACAACGACAAGACCGACGTGGCGAACCATATGCGCACGCTCGCCGACGCGATCACGGCGGCCGGCAAGGCGGGCCGGCTGCGGGCCGAACATTTTCTGCACCTACGCTGCGAGATCGCCTCGCCGAACGTGGTGTCGGAGGCCGAAGCGTTTCTCGACCACCCGGCCCTCAAGCTCGTCTCGGTGATGGACCACACGCCGGGCCAGCGCCAGTTCGTCAGCCTCGACAAGTTCCGCGAGTACTACAAGGGCAAGGTCGGCATGTCGGATGCCGAGCTGGACGCCTTCATCGCCGAACGCCACGCCCTGCACGACCGCCACGCCGCGCCGAACCGCGCCTCGCTCTACCACCAGTGCCGGAATTCCGAGATCGTCCTGGCCAGCCACGACGACGCGACCGAAGCCCATGTCGTCGAGGCGATCGAGGCCGGCGTCGTGCTGTCGGAGTTCCCGACCACGGTCGAAGCCGCCGGCGCGGCACATCGCGCCGGTCTGGCGGTTCTGATGGGCGCCCCCAACGTCGTGCGCGGCGGCTCGCATTCGGGTAACGTGTCCGCCATAGACCTTGCCGAACAAGGCCTCCTCGACGTGCTGTCCTCGGACTACATCCCTTTCAGCCTGCTGCATGCCGCCTTCGTGCTGCCGCGGCGCGTCGCCTCGATCACGCTGCCAGAGGCGATCCGCCTCGTCACCGCCAACCCGGCCAGATCCGTCGGTCTCGACGATCGCGGCGAGATCGCGGAAGGGCTGTCGGCCGATCTGGTCCGTGTCTGCTTCGAGGACGATGTGCCGGTGGTGCGCGCGGTCTGGCGCAAGGGAAAGCGGGTCGCATGAGCGGCAGTCAGCGGATCGGACCGGGCACGTTCGTGCCCGTCGTCGGCCCCTCGGGGGCGGGCAAGGATACCCTGATCCGTCTTGTCGCCGACGCGTTCGCCGATCATTCCGGCGTCCGCTTCGCCCGCCGTCTCGTCACCCGGCCCGCCGATAGCGCCACGGAAGACCACGACAGCCTGAGCGAGGCGGCGTTCGCCCGGATGGTCGGGGCAGACGATGTCGCCCTGCATTGGCGCGCCCACGGGCTTGGATACGCGATCCCGCTGATCGTCGACGACTGGATCGCGGCCGGCGCCGTCGTCATCGCCAACCTGTCGCGCAAGGCGATCCCCACGGTGGCGGACCGCTACAGTACCGTGACCGTGGTCAACGTCACCGCGTCCCCCGATATCCTGCGCGCACGGCTCGAAGGACGCGGCCGCGAGACCGGCGCCGATATCGAGGAGCGGTTGACGCCGGTTCCCATCACCATCCCCGATGGCGTGGAACTGGTTGAGATCGTAAACGACAGAGAACCGGAAGCCGCCGCCCGGCTGCTGCAAGGTGTCGTGGAACGCCACATCCGCGAGGCGGTTCGCCAGCCAGCGGAATAGGAGGGACCGCCGACGTGCGCGGACGGCTCGACCGTTGCTTGCCCGGCACGACAGTTTCGAGTCCCCCGGACACAGGCTAAAATCCTGTCTCGACAGGGCTCATGCGGGCCGGCACCGAAATCACCGGTTGACCCGGCCCCTCGGCGAGGCTCTCGTAGGGATGACGGTTTGTCGCGCCGACGAGGGCCGCCATGACCACGGCAACGACCGGTCACATCACGACGCGCACCGCGCTCCTGACGGGGACGGCGATGCTGGCCTTCGCCGCCAACTCGCTGCTCTGCCGGCTCGCCCTGGCGCCGAAGCTGATCGATGCGGCGAGTTTCACCAGCGTCCGCCTGATTTCCGGCGCGGCAACGCTGGCGCTGATCCTGCTCCTGCGGCACGGGACAAAGGGCCGCCCGGAGGCGAACTGGCGGTCGGTGGCCGCGCTGTTCGCCTACATGATCTTCTTTTCCTTCGCCTATCTGTCGCTGAGCGCGGGAACCGGCGCGCTGATCCTGTTCGGCGCCGTGCAGCTCACGATGTTCATCGTCGCGCTGCGGTCGGGCGAGCACTTCTCGCGTCTGTCCTGGGCGGGGCTGGCGTTAGCGATCCTGGGGCTCGTCTATCTCGTCTCGCCGGGGGTCACCGCGCCCGATCCTCTGGGCGCGGCGGCGATGTCGGTCGCCGGCATCTCCTGGGGCGTCTATTCCCTGATCGGCCGCGGCGCACGGGACCCGCTGGCCGCGACGGCGGGCAACTTCATCTACGCCGTGCCGCTGACCGTGATCGCCAGCCTCGGCTTCATGAGCCAGTACAGCGTGAGCGGACACGGGTTCGCGCTCGCCGTCCTCTCCGGCGCCCTCGCCTCGGCCTGCGGCTACGTCATCTGGTACGCCGCGCTGCCGGGCCTCACCGCGACCCGCGCCGCGACGGTGCAGCTCTCGGTTCCGGTCATCGCGGCCGTCGGTGGTGTTCTCCTGATCTCCGAGCAGCCGACGCTGCGCCTTCTCGTCGCCTCGGCTGCCACGCTCGGCGGTGTCGCGATCGTGCTCGCCCAGCGGGCGCAACGGCCCCGGCGCTGAGCGCAACAAATTGCTGAGCGCAAACCTGCTGCTGAGCGCGCCAATTGCTGGCCGCGCCCTATTTGTGACACGCCCGGCGGGTGCGATGTAGGATCGTGTTGGCAGAAGGAGCCAGGTCGATGCGTATCGGGTTCATCGGTTTCGGCGAGGCGGGCCGGGCCTTCGCCGACACGCTGGCAGACAAGGGCGTCGAGCACTTCGCGACCTACGACATCCTGTTCGACGCCGAAGGCATGGACGGGCCGACCGCGAATATCGCCCGCCAACGCAACGTCCATCCGCTGGCGCACCCCTCCGACGTCGCCGCCGAGTCCGACTGGGTGATCTCCGCCGTCACCGCCGCCTCCAGCCTCGACGCGGCCCGCGAATGCGCGACCTGCCTCGAGGATCGCCACGTCTTCATCGACATCAACTCCGTCTCGCCGGGCCGCAAGCGCGTCTCGTCTCAACTCCTCACAAGCAGCCGCGCCGCCTATGTCGACATGGCCGTGATGGGGCCCGTGCACCCGCGCGGCCACGCCACGCCGGTGCTGCTCGCTGGTCCCGCCGCCCGGTCGATCGAACGGGATCTCGGCCGTCTGGGCTTCGAATACGAGATCGTCAGCGACGATATCGGCGAGGCGACGGCGATCAAGATGGTGCGCAGCCTGTTCGTGAAGGGTCTCGAGGCGATCACCGTCGAAATGCTGCTCGCCGCCCGCGCTTCGGGCTGTCTCGACCGTGTCGTCGCCTCGCTCGCGGCAAGTTTCCCCGGCCTCGGCTGGGAGAAATT
This sequence comes from Microbaculum marinisediminis, assembly GCF_025397915.1. Classification (NCBI taxonomy): domain Bacteria; kingdom Pseudomonadati; phylum Pseudomonadota; class Alphaproteobacteria; order Hyphomicrobiales; family Tepidamorphaceae; genus Microbaculum; species Microbaculum marinisediminis. Next base: position 39,518 of record NZ_JALIDZ010000015.1, on the reverse strand, counting down.
CGCCGATTACGAACTGGAGCGGGTCGCTCGGCATGGCATTCGCCGCGGCGCGGAGATGGAGGAATCCGCCGTCACGCTGCGCGAACTCGGCCTCAACGGCGACATCGCCGCGGCCATCGCCGCCGCGCAAACCCGGATCGGCGCGCTCGGCATCCTGCCGAAAGGCAAGAACACCGCGGCGGATATCGATGCGCTGCTGGCAGCACTGAAGCCCGGGGCGAAGCGCTAGGGCCTAATCGGCGAACACCACCCCGTCGAACAGTTTGCGCGCGGTCCTGAGGATTGCCGCGCGCTGCACCGCGCCGGCATCGTCGAGCGTCACCACCACGGTCATCTCGCCGGTCGGATGCTCGATCGACAGCGTCTTCTCGCGGCCTTCGGGGATCGCGGCAAGCTCCGCTGCCGGACTTCCCGGCAGCAGGCAAGCGGTCGCCACGCTGACGGCGCCGAGCACGCCGATGGAGGAATGGCAGCGGTGGGGAATGAAGGTCCGCGTCGAGACCGCCCCGCCCGCCTTCGGCGGCGAGACCATCGTCAGCTTCGGTACCGACGTCTCGGCGACGTCGCCGAGAGCCATCATCGGCCCGGCCTTCAGGCGGATCGCCTCGAGCCGTGCCCGCAAGTCGGCGTTTTCTTCCAACCGCGCCGGCGTCTCCTGGCCGGTGATACCGAGGTCGCGGGCACGCATCACCACGGTCGGCATGCCGTTGTCGATCAGGGTCGCCGCGACGCCTTCGATCACATCGGCGGCATTGCCGGTCGGCAGCAGCGCACCGCAGGAGGAGCCGGCCGTATCCTCGAACGCGATGGGGATCGGCGCCGCCGTGCCGGGCACCCCGTCGATGCGGGCTCCGCCGTCGTAGCGCACATGGCCATCCGGCGTCTCGACGGTCGCGACCGCGACCTGGCCGGTGTTTTCCATGAAGATGCGCACGTCGGTCCGCGTTGTCTGCGCCGTCACCAGTCCCCGTTCGATGGCGAAGGGACCGACGGCGGCCAGGATATTGCCGCAGTTCTGCGCGTCCGTGACGATCGGCCGGTCGACGAAGACCTGCAGGAACAGATAGTCGACGTCGATGTCCGGTCGCTCGGACGGCTTCACCACCGCAACCTTGGACGTCAGTGGATCGGCGCCGCCCATCCCGTCGATCTGGCGGGCATCCGGCGAGCCCATGACACCCAACAGGAGGGCGTCCCGCTCGTCCGGGTCGGAAGGCAGGTCGGCGGCGAGGAAATACCCGCCCTTAGAGGTGCCGCCGCGCATCCACATGCAGCGGATGCCCTCAGACATGGGCCAGCTCAGACATATCTCAGGCCCTTGGCCTTCAGGCGATCGCGGAAGCCGTAGATGTCGAGGCCGAGCTCGCCCGCCATCAGGCGCTTGCGCGTCTCCGCCTCTTTCGCTTCGCGCGCCCGCGACCGGGCGACGGCGTCGGGCACCGCCTCGCGCGTCACGACGCAGACGCCGTCATCATCGGCGACGATCGCGTCGCCGGCATTGATCAGCGCCCCCGCGCAGACGACCGGCACGTTCACCGAGCCCAGCGTCTCCTTGACGGTGCCCTGCGCCGAAACCGCCTTAGACCAGACCGGAAAGCCGATCTCGGTGAGATCGCGCACGTCGCGGCAGCCCGCGTCTATAATCAGCCCCTGCACCCCGCGCGCCATCAGCGAACGGGCCAGCAATTCGCCGAAATAGCCGTTGTCGCAGGGGCTCGTCGGCGCGACGACGAGGATGTCTCCCGCCCGGCACTGCTCGACGGCGACATGAATCATCCAGTTGTCGCCGGGCGGGATCGACACGGTCACCGCGGAGCCGGCGATCCGCGCGCCGGCATAGATCGGCCGCATGTAGGACGCCAGCATGCCGGTCCGCCCGATCGCCTCGTGAACGGTGGCGACGCCGCAATCGGCGAGTTCGGCGAGCTGGGCCGTGTCGGCGCGCTCGATGGTCTGGACGACGATACCGGACATCACAGTTCATCCACGGTTCGCGGGAATATCGACTGGAAGGCTTCGGCGTATTTCGCCTCGCGCCCGCCCGACTGTCCGCCGGAATTGCGACGAAACTGGTTGGCGCGGTTCTGGGCCACGTTGGTGTAGTAGTCCCAGAGATGCTGCTGGCCTTCCATGCACTCGATGGCCCGGCGCTTCCGGTCCCAGACCGGAGTGATGTCGAGGATCGTGTCGGGCTTCCAGCCGCACTGCTCGGTCTGGTGCGGCTCGAACAGGTAGAGCTGCGGCGCGCCGAGGACCGTCTCGCCCGGATTGTGCCCCCAGGCCTGCGCGATCATCCGGCACTCCAGCGCCATCTTCGTCGCGTACGGGTGATCGGTGTTGTAGGGATCGTCCATGGAGTGCGACAGCATGAACGCCGGCTGCACCTTGCGGATGACGTCGACGAGCCGATACTTCGCCTCGCGGTCCATCTCCAGCGGATAGTCGCCGAGATCGAAGAACGCGATGTCATGGGCCTCCAGCGCCCGGGCGGCGGCTTCCGCCTCCTTGCGGCGCGCGGCCTTCACATGCTCCAGCGTCGCGCCGTCCTGCTTCCACAGCTTGGCGCTCTCGCCGCGCTCGCCGAATGACAGGCAGACGATGGTGACGTCGTAGCCGCGCTGCTGGTGCAGGGCGATCGCACCGCCGCAGCGCCAGACGAAATCGGCGGAATGGGCGGAAATGACGAGGGCGGTCTTGCTGGCCATCCATGGCTCCCGGTGTCGACTACGCCGATATCTTCGCTCGCACGATCAGTTTGCAAAAGACGGACACCTTTTCCCGCCTGACGATCAGGGCCATGTCCCGCGCCTGCCCTACTCGACCGATTCCGCCGGCGGTGTGCCGTGCGTGTGGAAGGACTCGATGGTCTTCAGGCCCCAGGCCTGGCCCTTCCTGCGTTCGGCTTCCGTCCACACAACCGGCTTCCAGTCGGGACGCAGGATCAGCCGCGCGCCGGCATTGGCGACCTCCACGCGATTGCCGGCGGGCTCGTAGACATAGAGGAAGAAGGTGCCCTGGATCGCGTGCTTGTGCGGGCCGGTCTCGATGAAGACGCCGTTTTCCAGGAAGATGTCGGCGGCCCGCAGCACGTCCTCGCGCTGGTCGACGGCATAGGTGATGTGATGGAAACGCGCCGGGATGCCGGTGTGATCCTCGGTGAAGGCCACGTCATAGGACTTGTTGTTGACGGTGAACCAGCAGCCGCCGAGCCGGCCGTTGTCGAGCTGGATCATTTCCGTGACCCGGCTGCCGAGCGACGTGACCATGAAGTCGCGGATCTTGGAGACGTCGGTCGCCAGAAGATTGAGGTGATCGAGCCGGCGCACGGCCACGCCACGTCCATGGTAGCGCTGGGCGATATTCTTCAGCGCCGGCTTCTCGGCCTCCGGCGGCAGGTAGTCGTTGGTATCGTAGTAGAGCTCGAAGACATGGCCGTCCGGATCGTTGAAGCGAAAGGCCCTGCCATGGCCGAGATCGCCGTCGATCCAGCCGATACCGCAGCCCATGTCCTCGATCACCTTGACGCGCCGCTCCAGCGCCTGCGGCGAGGACGTGCGGTAGGCCACGTGGCCCATGCCCGTGGCCTTCGAGGCGGTAAGCTTGAGCGTGTGGAACTCGTAGTCGTCCCAGGCGCGCAGATAGACGGAATCGCCGTCGCGGCCGCTTTCGGTCAGACCATAGACATTGACGAAGAAATCGAGGCTTTGCTCGGGCTTGTTCGTGAAGAGCTCGACATGGCCGAGATGGGCGACGTCGAAACAGGGTTCGGTTGCCATGGGCGTTCCCGTCGTCTGATCGTCTTCATTCGCGGTCGCAGTCGTCGCTGGCCATACCCGGCCGGACGAGCGCGCTAGTAGGATAACCCAACTATCGCAGTCGCGGGCCTCTCCGGGCAAGCAAATTTACAAAGCATACAATACACTTTGCAAAGCATGCGCCTTTGCTAAACTGCGCCGATGAAATTCGAACGCAGCGAATCCGCCGGCTATCTCGCCAACCTGATGGGGCGCCTGTTCACCAAGGCGCTCCAGAAGGCCGTCGAGCCCTATGGCCTCGCCCCGGCCCAGTTCACCACCATGGTGGAGATCTGGCGCGATCCCGGCGTCACCCAGCGCCTGCTGGTCGAGCGCCTCGGCGTCGAACAGGGGACCATGACGAACACCCTGTCGCGCATGGAGCGGGACGGCCTCATCCTCCGCCGCCCGCACGAGACGGACGGCCGCGCCCAGACGCTGCACCTGACGGACAAGGCGAAGGCCGTACTCGAGCCGGCGATCATGGGCGCCATCGACGCCAACGAGGCGGCACTGGGCTGCCTGTCGGCGGACGAGCGCGATCGGTTTCTCGCCATGATGATGCGGGTGATCGACGCCCTGCGCGACCACGTCGGTCAGGATACGGGCGCCCAGACCCGCGTACGGTGAAGCCGACTGCACCACGGTCGCCGCCGGGCAAACGGTCCTAGAGCAGCCCCCGCTTCGCCAGGTTGCGCATCAGCGCGGCCGTTCCGAATGTCCACGGCTCGGCGTCGGCGCAGTGCACCACCCGGTTCGACAGCCGCCCGAGCCGCGCCGCGCCGATCGTGACCACGTCGCCGATCTTGTGGGTGAAGCCCTGGCCAGGGTGGTCGCGGTCCTCGATCGGCGCGAACATGGTGCCGAGATAGAGCACGAAACCGTCCGGATACTGGTGGTTCTCGCCGACCGTCTGGCCGACGATATCGGCCGGGTCGCGGCTGATCCGGCCCATGTCGCTCATCCCCTCGAGCCGGAATCCGTCCTTGCCGACCACCTCCAGCGAAATAGTCGCCGAGCGAACGTCATCGAGGCCGAAGGAGGCGTCGAACAGGCGGATGAAGGGTCCGAGCGAGGCGCTGGCGTTGTTGTCCTTGGCCTTCGACAGCAGCAGCGCCGAGCGGCCCTCGAAATCGCGCAGGTTGACGTCGTTGCCGAGGCAGGCGCCGACGATCCTGCCCCGGCTGGAGACCGCCAGCACCACCTCCGGCTCGGGATTGTTCCAGGTGGAGCGCGGATGGATGCCGATCTCGGCCAGATGGCCGACCGCCGACATCGGCTGCGCCTTGGAAAAAACCTCGGCGTCCGGGCCGATTCCGACTTCCAGATACTGCGACCAGGCCTGTTTCTCGATCAGATAGGCCTTCAGCGCCATCGCCTGCTCGGAGCCTGGCTGCAGTGTCGACAGATCCTGGCCGATCGTCTCGGTGATCATGGCGCGGATCTCGGCGGCGCGTTCGGGCTTGCCGGCGGCCTGCTCCTCGATCACCCGTTCCAGCATGCTGACGGCGAAGGTGACGCCGGCCGCCTTCACCGCCTGCAGGTCGATCGGGGCGATCAGCCACGGCTTGGCGGGATCGCGTCGCTCGCGCGGCGCGTTGGCTAGCACGTCGGCTAGGTCGCCCACGCGTTCACCTTGGGTCGCCTTCGCGACCGCCGCCGGGTCGGCGTGCTCGCAGAGGTCGCGCATCGTCGCCACGGCCGCCGAAATATCCACGACCGTCCCGTCGCGAACCGCCACCACCGATGGTCCGCCGACATCGGGCCGCCAGACGCGCCCCACCAGCACGGCGCTGTCGGCATCATCCGGCAGGGCGAATATCGTTGACGTATCGAGGCTCATCGGTTTCTCCCCCCATTTGTCTTCTGGGACTACCGATAGCACCGGCGGCGCGGCGCGGCGAGCCGTCCCCGATCCGGCGCGGGCCGGTGACCATTCCGATTCGAGAATGGCGACAGCGGCGCCAAAACCCGATATAGAAGCTCGCGCGCCGACTAAATTAACCAGGCTCCGGCGGCGGGATCGCGTTTGCATGATTTTCGGTTCGAGTTCGCAGAAAGCACCGTTCGCACGGCCCCTCGGCCGCATCGCGGCGCTGCTGGCGCTGGCGGGGCTGGCCGCCGGCTGCTCGACGCGCGCGACCGGCGTTCTGGAGCCGTTTCCCGGGCCGGTCTACGGCACCGAGCAGGTCGAAATCCTGGTCGCCACCACCCGCAGCCCGGACGACACGCAACCCGCGCTGATGTTCTCCGGCGACCGCGGCAGCCGGATGGCCTATGCCGACCTCGCGATCTCGATCCCGCCCGAAGACAACCGCACGGTCGGCGAGGTTCAGTGGCCGCGACGTCTGCCGGGCGATCCGGAGCGCGATTTCGTCACGGTCAGGTCGGAATACATGGACCAGGACGCGGCGATCGCCCGATTCAAGGACAAGATCGCGCGAACGCCCGGCCGGCACGTTCTTGTCTTCGTCCACGGCTACAACAACCGTTTCGAGGACGCGGTCTACCGCTTCGCGCAGATCGTCCACGATTCCGACGCCGACGTGGTGCCGGTGCTGTTCACCTGGCCCTCGCGCGGCAACCTGCTCTCCTACACCTACGACCGGGAGAGCACGAACTATTCGCGCGACGCGCTGGAGGAGTTTCTGGCCCGGCTCGCCCGCGACAAGTCGGTGTCCGACATCTCGATCCTCGCCCATTCGATGGGCAACTGGCTGACGCTCGAATCCCTGCGCCAGATGGCGATCCGCAACGGCCACATCGCCACCAAGATCGGCGACGTCATGCTGGCCGCGCCGGACGTCGACGTCGACGTGTTCCGCACCCAGGTCGCCGCGTTCGGCGAGCCGCGCCCGCGCTTCACCCTGTTCGTCTCGCAGAAGGACCAGGCGCTGAAATTCTCGCGCCGCCTGTGGGGCAGCACCGACCGGCTCGGCGCCATCGATCCGAACGACCCGCGCTATCGCGACGAACTGGCCCGCGAACGCATCGCCGTCGTCGACCTCACCAACGAGAAAACCAGCGACCGGATGAACCACGCGACCTTCGCCGAGAGCCCGCAGGCGGTGCATCTGATCGGCCGGCAGCTCGCCGCCGGGCAGGATCTCAACACCTACGAGCCCGGAGTTGGCGACCACATCGGGCAGTTCGCGACGACGACCGGCGCAAACATCGGCGCCGCCGCCGGCCTGCTGGTCACCGCCCCCGTCGCCGTCTTCGACCAGAGAACGCGGGAAACCTACGACGACCGCGTCAACCATTTCGGCCAGTCCGTCAGCGACAGCCTGCAGATAGACGGCGACGCGGCCGATGTCGCCGGTACGCCCGACAAAACGACCGGCGACGCCGAGCAGGCGACGATCTCGGGCCGGTAGCGCCCGCTACGGCCAGTCGGCGAAGCTCGCCGGCGATCCGGCGATCGTCTCCGGATCGGACGAAGCCATCATCCTGCGGTATTGGCCGGGCGTCAGGCCAGTGGTGCGCTTGAAGAAGTGCGAGAAGTGCGCCGGATCGCGAAACCCGAGCGAATGGCTGAGCTGCTCGATGGTCAGCGTCGAGCGCTCGAGCCGCAGGCCCGCCTCGCGCGCCAGCCGCTCCGCGATCAGCGCCTTCGGCCCCTTGCCGAGCGACGCGGTGCACATGGCGTGCAGCCGGTCGCGCGAGATGCCCAGCGTCCCGGCATAGCGGGCGACGGCCCAGTGGTCGCGGAAGTGCATCTCGACGAGCTGCCGGAACCGCTGCAGCACCTGCGATTTCTCCCCGCGCCCACGCATCGCCGGCTCCTCGACCCCGGAAATCCGCAACATCGAGACCAGCACGATCCGCACATGGGCCGCGATCAGCATCGGCGACCCGCTCTGCGGCTGGCGCAGCTCGCGCAGGATCGCCTCGAAGGCACGCACGATATCGGCGGAGAGCACGCGCTGGCCGGCCAGCGAAAGCTGGAAGGTGCGGTCGACCATGTAGCGCAGGCTGACCGACTCCGGTTCGTCGCCGATCGCATCGACCAGCACCGCGTTGCCGATGCCACCCAGGAAGCCGGTGGCGCCGGCCCCGGTCCGCAGCCGCACCGGCCGGGCGCTGCCGAGCCACAGGATCGCGGGCGCGGAGACCGGATAGGCGATGCCGTCCGTCTCGGCCTCCCCCTCGCCGTCGGCCAGCAGGATGATCTGCCGGGCCGCCGCCGCGGCCTCGCGGTTCAGCGACCAGTGCCGCGCCTGCAGGCCGCTTTCGATGCGTTCGGCCCGGATCGGGACGGAGGCTGATGCGGCTTGCAGCGCCATGCTCGGCTCATTTTGCAAGTTTAGGAGTGTTTTTTATAGATCTGCCCGGCGCAAATAGCCAGATATTCGCAAGAGAAACCGACATATCTGCATTTTAAACCAGCTAATGCCTTCTATGGTTGAAGACTAGGCGACACCGGCACAAGCGGCCCGAGACCGCACTGCTGAAAAGATCACTAACAACGCCTGCCCCGGCCAATACGACGACATGACCGCGACGGCCGGGACCGGGTGACCGGGAGGACAGACGGGAGATGCTCGACGCAGCACTCCTCATCCGCAACGAAAGCGTCGCGGCCTCGGACGCCGCGACCTTCGAACGCGTCAATCCGATCACCGGCGCGGTCGCGACCCGCGCCGCCGCCGCCAGCGTCGAGGACGCCGTCCACGCCGCCAATGTCGCGGCCTCCGCCTTTCCCGTCTGGTCCGGCCTCGGCCCGAACGCGCGCCGCGAGACGCTGAACCGCGTCGCCGACCTGATCCTCACCCGCATCGACGATTTCGCCGGGGCGATGACGGCCGAGACCGGCGCGACGCGCGGCTGGGGCGAATACAACTGCCGCCTGGCGGCGTCGATCGTGCGCGAAGCCGCCGCCATGACCACCCAGCTCGCCGGCGAGGTGATCCCCGCCGACAAATCCGGCTCGTTCTCCATGGCGGTTCGCCAGCCCTGTGGCGTCGTGCTGTCGCTGGCGCCCTGGAACGCGCCGATCGTGCTCGGCGTGCGCGCCGCCGCCTGGCCGCTGGCCTGCGGCAACACCGTCATTCTCAAGGCCTCGGAGCTGTGCCCGCGCACCCACGGCCTGATCGGCGAGGTGTTCCAGGAGGCGGGCCTGCCGGCCGGCGCCCTCAACGTCGTCAGCAACGCGCCCGACGACGCCGACCGCATCGTCGAGGCACTCATCGCCCATCCCGCCGTCCGCCGCGTCAATTTCACCGGCTCGACCCGCGTCGGCCGCATCATCGCCGAGACCTGCGCCCGCCACCTGAAACGCTGCCTGCTGGAGCTTTCCGGCAAGGCGCCGCTGATCGTTCTCGACGACGCCGATCTCGACGAGGCCGTCGACGCCGCCGTGTTCGGCGCGTTCTTCCACCAGGGCCAGATCTGCATGTCGACGGAGCGCATCATCGTCGACGAGACGGTCGCCGAGGCGTTCCTGACCCGTTTCAAGGCGCGCGCCCTGGCCATCCGCGCCGGCGATCCGTCCGATCCCGCCTGCCAGCTCGGTTCGATGATCACCGAACAGGCCGCGATCCGCGTCAAGGGGCTGATCGACGACGCGGTGCGCAAGGGCGCCCGGCTGGTCGCCGGCGGCAGCCAGCACGGCGTCTTCGTCGATCCGACGATCCTCGCCGACGTGATCCCGACCATGCGCATCTACTACGAGGAATCCTTCGGCCCCGTCGCCTCGGTCATCCGCGTCGCCGACGCGGCGGAGGCCGTCTCCGTCGCCAACGACACCGAATACGGGCTCGCCGCCGCCGTCTTCGGCCGCGACATCGCCCGCGCGCTCAAGGTGGCGCAGGCGATCGAGTCCGGCATCTGCCACATCAACGCGCCGACCATCCACGACGAGGCGCAGATGCCGTTCGGCGGCATCAAGGCGTCCGGCTACGGCCGCTTCGGCGGCAAGGCCGGCATCGACGAGTTCACGGAACTGCGCTGGATCACCATCCAGACCGAACCGCAGCACTACCCGATCTGAACGGTCGGATCGGGCAACGAGAACGGAAAACCGCTTACGACCAGGGAGGACACCATGAAACGCAGAGACATCCTCAAGATCGGCGCCGCCGCGCTGGTGGCCGGCAGCCTGACGGCGGGGACCGCCGCCGCCCAGGACACCATCAAGATCGGCGCCAGCGCCCCCAAGACCGGCCCGCTGGCCGGCGGCGCCGCGGTCACCCATTGGCCGGCGCTTCAGCTCTGGGTGCACAACGTCAACGAAAAGGGCGGCATAAAGGTCGGCGACAAGCAGATGAAGGTCGAGCTGATCGAGTATGACGACCGCACCTCGGGGGAGGAGGCGGTGAAGAACATCCAGCGCCTCGCCACCGTCGACAAGGCCGACTTCATCGTCGCGCCCTACGGCACCGGCCTGAACCTCGCCACCGCGCCGCTGTTCGCCAAGTACGGCTACCCGCAGATCGCCGTCACCGCGGTGTCCGACAAGGTCGACGAGTCGGCCGCGCGCTGGCCGAACTCGTTCTGGACGCTGGGCACCTCGACGGCCTTCGCCGAGTCGGTCGCCGACGTCCTGACCACGCTCAAGGACGCCGGCGCCATCGGCAACAAGGTCGCCGTGGTCAACGTTGCCGACGCCTTCGGCATCGAGCTCGCCAATGCCGGCAAGCCAGCGCTGGAGAAGGCCGGTTTCGAGATCGTCTACGACTCCTCATATCCGCTCGGCACCCAGGATCTCGCCCCGGTCATCAGCGAGGCCAAGAACGCCGATCCGGACGCCTTCATCGCCTTCTCCTATCCGCCCGACACCTTCGGCCTGACGGACCAGGCCAAGATCGCCGGCCTCGACGTCGGCGCCTTCTATGTCGGCGTCGCCACCGCCTTCCCGGCCTATGTCGGCAAGTTCGGCGCCTCGGCCGAGGGCGTTCTCGGCGCCGGCGGCGTCAATCCCGACACCGAGGCGATGCAGGCCTGGTACAAGCAGCACCAGGAGGTCACGGGCGTCGGCGCGGACTACTGGGCGAGCCCGGTGATGTATTCGAGCCTGCAGGTCCTCGAGCAGGCCATCGAGCGGGCAGGAACGCTGGACAAGGCCAAGGTCATCGAGCAGCTCACCAACGGCTCGTTCGACACGATCATGGGCGGCATGACCTTCGACGGCAACGTCAACCGGACGTTCTGGACCGTCGGCCAGTGGAAGGACGGCCAGTTCCACGGCGTCGCCTCGACCGGCCTCGACGGCGCGGTCGCGCCGGTGGCCAAGACGGGCTGGTAAGCGCCTTTAACACTCCCTCATCCGGCGCGGGGTATACTCCGCGCCGGGTGTCCGGAACCGGAAAGGCCCGATGGAAATCGTTGTAACCGGCGTACTCCTGAGCGGGACCTACGCGCTCATCGCCCTGGGGCTGACGCTCCAGTACGGCGTCGCGCGCATCATGAACCTGGCCACCGGCGAGACGCTGGTCGCCGCCTGCTTCGGCGCGTTCTGGTTCTTCTCCGTCCTGCACATCAATCCGATCGCGAGCCTCGGCTTCGTCGCCCCCGCCGCGTTCGTGATCAACTGGTTCGTCTATGCGCTGCTGCTGCGCCCGCTGGTGACGCGCGCCAGCAACCGCGGCCAGCTCGAGGTCGACTCGATCCTGGCCACCTTCGGCCTGATGTTCCTGTTCCAGGGCCTGATGCTGCTCGGCTTCGGCGGCGAATACTTCAGCTACGCCTTCCTCGCCGAGCCCTTCGACATCTTCGGCAGCCCCTTCGGGCTCAACCGCGTCGTCGCCTTCCTCGCCGCCGTGATCATCGCCGGCGCCCTCTACCTGTTCCTGTACCACACCCGCTACGGCACCGCCGTGCGCGCCGTCGCCGTCGATCCGGTCTCCGCCGGCCTCGTCGCCATCGACGTCGCCCGGGCCTCGGCCTTCGCCTTCGCGCTCGGCGGCGCGCTGACCGCGGCGGCCGGCGGGCTGTTGTCGACCTTCTACACGTTCAACGCCTCGATGGGCGTCGTCTTCACCATGAAGGCGCTGATCATCGTCATCATGGGCGGGGTCGGCGACGTGCGCGGCGCGGTGCTCGCCGCCCTGATCCTCGGCGTCGCCGAGACGACGGTGGCGAGCCTGATCGACCCCGGCCTGACGCTGGCGGCGACCTACTTCCTGTTCGTCCTGACCCTGCTGTTCCGGCCGCAGGGCATCTTCGGGAGGAAGCAGGCATGAACCGGCCGGAACCGCACGAGATCGGCGTCGGGCTGCTGGCCGCGCTGGCATTCGCCGGCATCGCCTGCCTGCCCCTGTTCGACGACGGCTACTACCTGTCGCTCGGCGTCAACATCGTCATGTACGCGGCCCTGTGCACCGCCTGGACGCTGTTTTCGGGACCGACCCACTACATCTCGCTCGCCACCGCCGCCTTCTTCGGCATCGGCACCTACACGGTCGGCATCGGCATCGACACCCTGCCGTTCTGGCTGCTGGTGGCGATCGCCGCCGTCCTGTCCGGTTTCGTCGCCGCGCTCGTCGGGCTGGCGACGCTCAGGCTGTCGGGCGTATATTTCGTCATCTTCACCCTCGGGCTGGCCGAACTGATCCGCCAGATCGTCACCTGGGTACAGACCAACTTCACCACCGGCATCGGCCTCTACGTCTTCACCGACTTCACCGAGACTCACATCTTCTGGATGCTGCTGGCGCTGACCGCCGCGATCTTCCTGACCGGCTGGGCGATCAACCGCTCCCGCCTCGGCTTCGCCATGCGCATCATCGGCAACGACGAGACGGTCGCGGCCCATGTCGGCATCGACACCGCGCGGGCGAAAGTGCTGCTGTTCGTCGTCTCCGGCGCCTTCATCGGCGTCGTCGGCGCGATCCTCGCCCCGCGCTTCGCCTATATCGAGCCGCCGTCGGCCTTCAACCCGATGATCTCCTTCCAGGTGGTGATCATGGCGCTGCTCGGTGGCACCAGGCGGCTGTGGGGCCCGCTCGTCGGCGTCATCCCCTTCACCATCGTCTTCGACGCGGTCTCGGCGCAGTTTCCCAACCACACGTCGATCCTGATGGGCCTCGCCTTCCTGGCGGTCGTCTACCTGATCCCCAACGGCATCACCGGCTGGATCGAAACCGCCTACGCCCGGCTCAGGGGCGGCGCGGCGCAGCCGGCCGGAAAGACGCGGTGGATCGCATGACGCCCGCGCTCGCCCCGAACGCCAGCCCGAACGCCGGCCCGCGGCCCAGGCCTCTGCTCGCCATCGACGGCGCCCGCAAGGCGTTCGGCGGCCTCGTCGCCGTCAACGACGTCAGCTTCGACGTCATGCCCTGCGAGCTGCTCGGCCTGATCGGGCCGAACGGCTCCGGCAAGACCACCATGCTGAACCTGATTTCCGGCGCGCTGAAGCCCACCGCCGGCGCGATCACGCTCGACGGCAAACGCATCTCCGGCCTGCCCGCCCACGCCATCGCCCGGGCCGGCGTCGCCCGCACCTTCCAGCTCGTCCGCGTCCTGCCCTCGCTCAGCGTCGAGGACAACGTCATCGCCGGCGCGGTGTTCGGCCACCGCCAGTCCTGGGGCGGAGAGGTTCGCGACCGCGCCCGCCACCTGCTCGACCGGGTCGGTCTTGCCGGACGCGGCGACACGCCGACGACGGCGCTGACCTATATCGACCAGAAGCGGCTCGAGCTCGCCCGCGCGCTCGCCGGCGACCCGCGCGTGCTGCTGCTCGACGAATGGCTCGCCGGCCTCAACCCGAGCGAGCTGAAGATCGGCATCGAGCTGGTCGCCGCGCTGCGCGAGGAAGGGCGCACCATCGTCATGGTGGAGCACGTGATGGACGCGATCCGCTCGCTCTGCGACCGCTGCGTCGTCATGAACACCGGCAGGACAATCGCCGACGGCAGCGTCGAGGACGTTCTGTCGGATCCGGAGGTCGTCCGCGCCTATCTGGGGGAGTCCGATGCTTGAGACCAAGGCCCTGTCCGTCTTCTACGGCCGCCACAAGGCGCTCGAGAACGTCTCGGTGCATGTGCGCAAAGGCGAGATCTGCGTCGTGCTGGGCGCCAACGGCGCCGGCAAGTCGACGCTGTTGAAGGCGATCGCGGGCATGGTCGTTCCCGCGCCCGGCTCGGCCGTCGCGATGGACGACCGGCCGATCGCCGGACTGAGCCCCGCCGAGATCGTCGAGCGCGGCATCGCGCTGGTGCCCGAGGGCCGCGGCATCTTCGGTGATCTGACCGTCCTGGAGAACCTAACGCTGGGCGCCTACGCCCGCCGCGCCCGCGCCGGGGAAAGCGCCAATCTCCGCCGCGTCTTCGCGCTGTTTCCCCGCCTCGCCGAGCGCCGCGGCCAGATCGCCCGCACCATGTCCGGCGGCGAGCAGCAGATGGTGGCCATCGGCCGCGCGCTGATGAGCCGTCCCGACATCCTGATGCTGGACGAGCCCTCGCTCGGCCTGTCGCCGCTTCTGTGCACGGAGCTGTTCAGGACGCTCAAGGCCATCGGCGAGACCGGCGTCGGCATCCTGCTGGTCGAGCAGAACGCCAGGCAGAGCCTCGCCATCGCCGACCGCGGCTACCTTCTGGAAAACGGCCACATCGTCGGCGAGAACGCCGCCGCCGCGCTCGCCGGCGATCCCGCCGTGCGCCGCGCCTATCTGGGCGGGGCGGCGGAAACCGAACCGGCAGTGCAACCACGCGGAGAACCCGTCGCCATCGACCCTGCAGCGACGGCGCGGGACCTGTCACGGATGGCCGGCGACCTCGCCCGGCGCGCCGCCGACATCCAGACCGCCCACATCGCAAGCCTGCGCGCGGTGAGTGCCGCCGCCGCGCACGAGAATCCGGACGCCAAGGCCCTCGCCGGCATGGCCGCCGACCTGGCCACGCGGGCAGCCGAGATCCACGCCGCCCACATCCGCGCGCGGCGGGCGGCGCAGACGGACGAGGCCGCAGAGCAGGCGCCGGCCAGCCCACCGGCCGCCCCGCAGGGCAACCCGCCGGGCGCCAAGGGCGACGTCAGCGCGCTGAGCCGCATGGCCGCTGAGCTGGCCGACCGGGCCAGCGCAATTCACGCGGCCCACATAAGGGCGCGCAGGGCCAGGGGATGAAGACGATGGCCACAAGCACACGGCACGGCCCTTTGGGTTCCGGATCAGGTCCGGGACGCGCCTTTGTTTTCGAGGCGCGGCCAAGCCTCACGAACAGCCGTGTGTCCTGGACTTGATCCAGGACCCATTGCAACAGCAGCCGGGAAGAAGGCGGCGGAATCCAACGACACACGTACCAGGGAGACGACGATGGCGAGAGTATTCGAAGGCATGTACATCGCGGGCGGTTGGTCGACAGCCCCGTCGACCTTCGCCGACTACAACCCGGCCGACGGCTCGGTCTGGGCGCAGGTGCCCGATGCCGGCGGCACCGAAGCGCGCGCCGCGATCGAGGCCGCCCAGGCCGCCTTTCCGGCCTGGTCCGAGCTGCCCTTCACCAAGCGCGCCCACTACATGCTGAAGGTGGCCGAGGTCTTCGAGAAGCGGAAGATGGAGATCGTCGAGGCGCTGCAGGCCGAGGGCGGTGGCTGGTTCGGCAAGGGCATGTTCGAGACCGGATACGTTCCGGAGATATTCCATGCCGCCGCGGCCGCCAACTACCAGTCGGTCGGCGAGGTGCTGCCCTCGGAATACGGCAAGATGTCGATGGCGGTACGCCGCGCCATGGGCGTCGTCTCGGTGATCAGCCCGTGGAACTTCCCGGTGCTTCTGACCGCGCGCGGCCTGGCTTTCCCGATCGCCGCCGGCAACACGGTGGTGCTGAAGCCCTCCGAGGAAACGCCCTATTGCGGCGGCCTACTGTTCGCCGAGGTATTCGAGGAGGCCGGCGTGCCGGAAGGCGTCCTCAACGTCGTCACCTGCTCGCGCGACAAGGTGCAGGAGGTCGGAGACGAGCTGATCGAGAACCCTTACGTGAAGGGCATCTCGTTCACCGGCTCGACCGCCGTCGGCCGCCAGGTGGCGGCCAAGGCCGGCGCGCACCTGAAGAAATGCTGCGTCGAGCTCGGCGGCAAGGATTCCCTCATCGTCTGCGACGACGCCGACATGGAACGCGCCACCCAGGCCGCCAATTTCGGCGCGTTCATGCATCAGGGCCAGATCTGCATGTCGGTGGAGAAGGTGCTCGTCCACGAGAAGATCTTCGACCAGTTCCTGGCGAAGTTCGTCGAACGCGCCGCCAGGCTCGGCGTCGGCGATCCGACCAGGGACAAGGGCAACATCATCGGCCCGCTGATCAACGACAAGCAGGTCGACAAGGTGCGCGCGCAGCTGGAAGACGCGTTGGCCAAGGGCGCCGAGATCGCGCTCGGCGGCAAGATCGAGGGCCGCTTCGTCGAGCCGACGATCCTGACCGGCGTCACGCCCGGCATGAAGATCTATGACGAAGAGACCTTCGGCCCGGTCGTGCCGGTGATCCCGTTCCGGACCGACGAGGAGGCGATCCGCATCGCCAACGATACGGAATACGGCCTGTCGGCGGGGGTGATGACCGGGGACGAGAGCCGCGGGCTCGCGATCGCCGGGCGGCTCGACACCGGCAACTGCCACGTCAACTGCTCCTCGGTGAACGACGAGCCGCACGTGCCCTTCGGCGGCGTCAAGGCCTCGGGCGTCGGCAAGCACGGGGGCCGCTGGTCGATGGAGACCTTCACCGAGACCCGCTGGATCACGCTCGATCGCGGCGGCCGGCCCTACCCGCCGATGTTCTGAGGACAAGCGGCGATCGAGCGGTCGCCGGGCGCTTTCTTTCCGGGACAGGCTTGATCGAACCGCTGCCGCGGGCTTGGGTAGTTACATCCAAGACGCGCCGGCGGACCGGTCGCAACGACACCAGAACTGGAAGGGACCCGCCGGCATGGCCGAAGAAGCAGACCACAAGAGCAATCTCCAGACCGTGCTGGAGGCCGGCCATTTCGCCATCACCGCCGAGCTGGTTCCCCCGGCGGCGACGGACCCGCGCTTGCTGCTCGACAAGGCGATGCCGCTGAAGGGGCTCGCCGACGCCGTCAACGTCACCGACGGAGCCGGCGCCCGGTCGCACATGTGCTCGCTCGCGTCCGCCGCGCTGCTGGCCGGCGCCGGCGTCGAGCCGGTGATGCAGATGACCTGCCGCGATCGCAACCGCATCGCCATCCAGAGCGACCTGATGGGCGCCGCCGCCCTCGGCATCCGAAACCTCCTGATCCTGCGCGGCGACGATCCCACCGCCGGCGACCAGCCGGACGCCAAGCCGGTCTTCGATCTCGATTCGCGCGGCCTCACCGAGACCGTCATCGGCATCCGCGACCGCCGCGAACTGCCGTCGGGCCGCGAGGTGAAGGGCGACGCCCCGTTCTTCATCGGCGCCGCCGACATGCCGATCGACCCGGCGCCGGACTGGACCCCGGACGGCCTGGCGGCGAAGGTCGCCGGCGGCGCCCAGTTCGTCCAGACACAGTTCTGCATGGACCCCGAGGTCGTGCGCCGCTATGTGGCCCGCCTGGCCGACCACGGGCTGACCGACAAGGTGCATGTCCTGATCGGCGTCGCCCCCCTCGCCTCCGCCCGTTCGGCGATCTGGATGCGCGACAAGCTCTTCGGCGTCACCATGCCGGAGTGGATCGTCGAGCGCATGGAACGGGCCGCCGACCCGAAGGCGGAAGGCCGCACGATCTGCGTCGAGCTGCTGCAGCAGCTTGCCGGGATCGACGGGGTCGCCGGCGCCCATATCATGGCCCCGCTCAACGAGGCCTCGATCCCCGAGGTGATCGAGCGGTCCGGCCTGATCCGCGACCGCCGGGCCTGATCCGATCCAATCCGCTCTAAAACGGCGCCTTATCGACAGGTTTTACGCATCGTTAACCACGATATTCCGATAACGGCGCCGTATTGCGGTCTCAATTGGGTGGTGAAGGTCTCCCCCAACATTGAGACCCGCAACGGAAAGGATCCGATGCATCTTACCGTCATCCTGAGGGCCGGCCTGGTTGCCGGCGCGATCGTCACCGCCGCGCTGATGGCCCGCCCGGTGCACGCCGATGAAGCCCCCCGCCCGACCCTTTCGCTGACCGGCACCGGCGAGATCCTCGCCAGGCCCGACATGGCCCTGATCCATTCCGGGGTCGTCACCGAGGCCGAGACCGCCCGCGCGGCGCTCGACGCCAACAACGAAGCGATCGCCGCCGTGATCGCGGCGATGAAAGAGGCCGATATCGAGGCCAGGGACATCCAGACCTCCGGCTTCAGCGTGCAGCCCCGCTACCACTATCCCAAGAACGGAGACGACGCCGAGTCGCCGAAGATCGTCGGCTACTCGGTGACCAACTCCGTTGCGGTCAAGGTACGCGATCTGGACACGCTCGGGGGCGTGCTCGACAAGGCCGTCACCGTCGGCGCCAACCGGATCAACGGTATCGATTTCATCGTCTCCGACGCCGACAAGCGCCTCGACGAGGCCCGCGGCCTCGCCATTGCCGATGCGACCCGCAAGGCCCGGATCTATGCCGACGCCGCCAGCGTCGAACTCTCGCGCATCCAGTCGATCGCCGAGGCCGGCGGCTTCGCGCCGGCGCCGCGCAAGGCGATGATGATGCGTGCCGAAGCCGCACCCGCCGTGCCGGTCGAGGCCGGCGAGCAGTCGCTCAGCGTCACTGTCAGCGTGACCTGGGAAATCAAGGAATAAGGCGCAGGCGCTACAGCGCCCGCGTCCAGAACTGCATCGGCTTGTCGGTCTCGGCCTCCGCGCCGATATCCGTCCAGGAGAACCGGCCGACAAGACCGTCGACCTTGCCGTAGCCGCGCTTGGTCCAGAAGGCGTCGAGCGGGCGGTAGCCGGCGGGCCGCATCGGATGGTCCTCGGGACGGATCACCGCGCAGAAGGTCGCGTGGTCGAGCCCCAGCGCGCGGGCATGCGCCTCGCGGCCATCGAAGAACCGGTGCCCGATGCCCTGCCCGCGATAGGCCGGGTCCAGCACGGACTCGCCGAAATAGCAGAACCGCGAGACATCCATCCCCGCATCCTCGAAGGGCCTGCGGAAGGCCGCCACCTCGCCGGCGAGCGGGGCGCAGGTCGCCGCGCCCACCAGCCGGCCGCCGTCCATCGCCGCCACGACGGCGGCGCCGGGGATCGCGACGAAATCGCCGATATAGCGCGCCTCGTAGGCACGGTCGCCCGCGTAGAGATAGGGGAAGTCGCGGAAAACCGAGATCCGCAGGCGCGCCAGGCCGTCGATGATCGGGGCGATGATCGGCGCGACGCCGTCGCCCGACAGCGTCGTGATCTCGACGCCCACCTACGCCTCCACCTGAGCGACCCAGTCCTTCAGGTTGTAGTAGTTGGTGACGCGGACGATGCGGTGGTTCTCGATCTCGAAGAAGGCGCCCACCGGCAGCCGATAGGTCTGACCCCGCGCCTCCGGCAGCCCTTCGTCGGTCACCTGATAGGCGCCGAGGATGGTGAACTCGGCGGCGGCGCGCGCGCCGTCGTCCGTGGCCATCACCAGGAGGTCCACGGCCTGCTCTGTGTAGCAGCGGTTCATATGGGCGAGAAACTCGCGAAACGCTTCCTTGCCCACCCGCCGCTCGCCCTGGTTCACGTCGTGGACGACGTGATCGCCAAGGCAGTCGAGCATTCCCTCGACATTGCCGGTGTTGAAAGCCCGGTAGTAGCGGGCGACGAGGTCTATGGTCTTGGTCTGGGCATCGGTCATGACGCTGTTAGGCCGCAATCGGGACGCGCCGTCAAGCGCACCGGGTCCGCCCGCCAACCCGCCATGACCGCCCCGTCATGACCGCCGCCTCATGACCGACAGGGCCGCTAGTGCCGGAACAGGCGCTCCAGCGGAGCCGCCTCGGCCGCCGCCTTCGGCCGCGACAGGTGGAACTCGGCGTGGTACCAGCCCTCCGCCTCCTTGCCGCTCGGATCGATGCCGAGCGCGGCCAGATTGTCGAGGACACGCGCCTCTTCGGCAGCCGAGGCGAACCGCCGCTGGCGGAAGGTGCCGGGCAGCTTCTCGGTCACATAGCCGTACTCGCTGAGCAGATCGTCGAACGGCTCGTACGGGAACATGCGCAGCACGAAATGCGCCATCCAGGGCGGATTGCCGTCGCCGGCCTCGATGATCTTCTTCAGGGTCGACTGCCTGGCATAGCCGATGCACCCGGTCGAGATGACGAGATCCGCCTCGGAGACCGGCTCGGCCGCGGTGTCCGGCAGGGCGCCCGTCTCCAGGTTCGCCGCGATGCCACCGTCCAGCATCTGCGTCTCGACCGCGTAGTCGATCGCCTTGTCGGCCACGTCCAGGCCGAAGAACTCGAGGTCCGGGTCGGCCGGATTGTCCGTATAGAAGTCCCGGTCGCGCGCGATCAGGATGTCGCGGTCGAGGTCCGCCGTCTCGGCGCCCGCATACCGGCCGTAGAGTTCGTCCATGCTGAGGCCGTGCTTGAGGATCGCCGCGTTGACGCCATAGGAGCAGCCCAGGTCGACGAGATTCAGCGGCTGGGTTTCACCCGTCTCGCGCAGGGCCGCGATCACCTGCCGGAAGACGGGCGCCGCCTCGCCGGGGATCGAATAATCGAAGGCTTGAAGGGCAGAAAAATACGGCCTCGGGTCGGGCTTGTTATAGACATGATCAAGAACAATTTTTCCCGTCTTATCAAGCTCTGTCATATTATCCCCCATTGGACGTCGTTTTACCTCCTGATTAACAGACAAGCATCTCCAGCACCGAGAGCGATAACCCTCCGCGTCGAGACAGAAATATTTGGTTGGACGCACCCCATATAGGCCGAATGTGACGCGATTGCAAATCACGACAGGAAATGTCCGGATTTCGACATCCGCGCCCGCCGGCAAAGTGCCGGAGTCCGGCTCGGTGTGGGTGGGGGCGGGTGGAAAATGCCAGCGGCGTCCGGACCGGGGAAATCCGGGACGCCGCTGCGAGATCGGGGGCGACACCGCGTAGGAGGAAGGGCGGCATCGCCCTCGTCGGCAACGGCGCAAGCGTATGGCGAGACGAGAACGCGGGGGACAGCGGGGTGTTAGTCGGCGCCGCCGGTTCCGGCTGGAATTGGATCCCAGCAACGGGCTACGAGGTTGGGGGCCCTCGTCGCCCTACGGAAACCGGTGGCACCTTCTAAAGTCCCGTCTGCGACGCTAATACCGCGACCGACGGGTGTCACTTTCGCTGCCATACGTTTCAGCTGCACGGCCGGCAGCGAAAAAAAGTGTTTCGAATGTTTCAGACGGTCACAAGGCGCAAAAAACGGAATGCAGCGTTCCCGGTAGGGGAACTATTGCCACCCCATATCCGCGGCTTGCCGACCGATGGGTCCGGCGCCAACACCAAATCGGCCCAAAACACAGAGAATCCGCCGTGATTTCCGGCCAATCCGGATCGCCTCCCCCTTGCCTTAAGGGAAGCGATCTCGTTGGGTCCTGGCAAGTCGAGACCAATTCGGGGCCGCGTTCGCGCCTTCGCGTGCGCCCGCTTGCGGGGACGGGATCCGGAATGGATGGCGGCTATTCCGCCGCCTGCCGGCCGGTATAGCCCTCCAGGGCGCCGTCGATGACGTAACGAAGCAAGGCCACCACCTGCTCGGGCGTTTCGGCGACGGCGGACGCCGCGGCGTCAATCTCCTTCAGCGCGTGCTGGTGCTCCGCCGGGTGCAGGATGATCAGCGGCTTGCCCAGCGCCGCGGCATAGCCCGCGTCGAAGGCCGCGTTCCACTGCTTGTACTTGTCGCCGAACCGCACGACGACGACATCGGCGTCGCCGATCAGCGTACGGGTGCGGATCGCGTTGAGCCGCGCGCCCTTCTGGTCGTGCCAGAACTTGTCGGGCTCGCGTCCCAGGATCGCCACGCCGCAATCGTCGGACGCCTCGTGATGGGTCACCGGCGCGGAAAAGGCGACGTCGAGGCCGGCGGCCCGCGCCCCCTCGACGATGCGCTCGCGCCAGTCGGTATGGATCTCGCCGGAAAGATACACGCGCCAGGTCATGGAAAGCCTCCGTTGATAGACGCCAGGGAGGTAGCACGGGCGCGGGAGCGGGGACAAACCGCGCCGGCGTCATAGGTGCCGTTCGCTTTCGTGCTGCCTGTGGGTGGGGCAGTCGTTCCAGCCTTTTTCAGGTCCGGCCAGCCCCTTCAGGCCCTGTCCAGCCCCTTCAGGAACGCGCTGATCAGCATGTCGACCTGCCGCCAGATCTCCGTCTCCCCGTCCAGGCGGCCGCGCCGCGCGTAGCCGGCGGTGACGATGCCGTGCACGCTCGCCCAAAGGGCGTGCGCGGCGACGTTGCGCCGTTCATCGTCGCCGCCGAGCGGCGTGGCGCGCAGCACATCGCCGATGATCCCGAACAGGAGATCGAAGCGATCCGCGTACCAATCCGGCTGGTCGGAAAGCGGAATGCGGGCGTTCAGGGCAAGCAGCGCCTGCCAGTGGCGGGTGTTGGCTCGGACGAAGTCGAAATAGGTGCGGGCCAGGCCGATCAGAAGCGCGCGCACATCGGTAACCCCGGCTTGCCGCATCTCGGTCATAACCGTCTCGCTGGCCGCGCCGAGCGCGTCGAGCAGCTTCAGATTGACCGCCCTCTGAAGATCGTCGAGGTCGCCGAAGATATTGTAGATCGTACCGACCGAGACCCCGACCTCCTTGGCGACGGCGCGGGCCTTGAGCCCCTCGCCGCCTTCCGCCGCCATCAGCTGGCCGGCGACCTCGAGCGCGCGCTCGCGCACCTCAGTCTTGTTCAGTGTCATGTTCTGCCTCCCGGCTCCGCCTCCGGATGCCGCCGCTCAAAACGACGCCCGCCGAGGGCGCGAAGAGCCCGGAGCGGTCCGCCGCGATTCGGTTCCGTAACCGTTCATTAATCATAACCACCAGTCTTTGAACACAGTTCAAAACAGTTCTTGAACGACATTCAAAATAGGATATGGTGCATTTGTGAACATTGTTCAAATCTATGAGCCAAGGGAGGCAATCATGTTGAACCTGTTCAAGACGCTGATGTCCGGCGCCGGTGCCCGGGCCGAGGCGAAACTGAAAGACCACTACGCGGTCGATCTCATCGGCCAGAAAATCCGCGAGGCGGAGGCCTCGCTCTCGGCCGCCAAGGAGACCCTCGCATCGATCATCCTGCGCGAGCGGGCGCAAAGCCGGTCGGTTGAAGCCTTGAACGGCCAGATACGGGATCTGGAGGAACGCACGCGCCAGGCCCTGAACGCCGGCGACAAGAAGCACGCCCATGACGGCGCCGCGGCCATCGCCGAGCTTGAGAACGAGCGCGAGGTGCGTGTCGTCACGCACAGGAGCCTTGAAGAGAAGATCAAGCGGATGCGCCTTTCCATCGAAAAGGCTCACCGCCGCGTCGTCGACCTCAAGCAGGGACAGATCACCGCACAGGCGATCGATGCCGAACGGAAGGCGCAGCGCAAGCTGAACCGGTCGATCGGCAACACGACTCCGATCCGTGAGGCAGAGGACCTGATCGAGCAGGTCATCGCCCGCGACGACCCGTTCGAGGAGAGCGGCATTCTCGACGAGATCGAGGCGGAGCTCAGCCACGACGGAGTCAAGGACCGCATGGCCGCCGCCGGCTTCGGTCCGCAGGACAAGGTCCGGGCCGACGACGTCCTCGCCCGTCTCAAGGGCAAGGCCGGGAAGGCCCCTGAAGCAAAGGCCGGCGAGACGGCCGCCTGATCACAACCAGATCCATCGAACCAAGACACGAGGACTGAAACGATGAACCGCAATCAGATCTATATCACCTTCAACGGCGCCGCCGTGGTCGTTGCCTACTTCATGCTGGCCCTGTCGGTCTGGCTCGCCCCGGTCGACCTGTCCACCAAGGGCTACTGGGGAATGGGCGTTTTGCTCCTGACCGCCGCCCTGGTGAACTTCGTGAAGTTCCGCACGGACGACATGGTCGCCGAGCAGCTCGCCTCCAAGATCGAGAAGGCGCGCAACGAGAAGCTGATCAACGAGTACGTCGGCAAGGAGGCCTGACCGGCGCCCTACCCCAGCGATGACGAAACAGAAAGCCCTCCGCTCCTGAACGGGGGGCTTTTTGCTATCGTGTCGGCAGGCACAACGCGGAGGCCGACCGACATGACCGGCGAGACCAACCACACCTGCTGCCGCCCGACCCGAAGGCAGCTCGCGCGTATCGCCGCGGGAACCGCCTCGGCTCTTGCCCCCGCCCTGCTGGCGCCCGTCCTGCTGAAACCGCGATCCGCCAGCGCCGGCGCCGTCGCGCAGCCGGCCCGGCCGGAGGACGACGGCTTCATGCGCCAGGCGGTCGATCTGGCCGCCTCCAACACGAAGCGGTTCGCGGCCGTGATCGTCAGGGACGGCGCGGTGATCGCGCGCGGCTTCAATCCCGGCCGCAGCGCGGGCGTCCCGCGCGACCCGACGGCGCATGGCGAGATGGTCGCGATCCGCACCTGCATCGCCGAGCATGGCGCCGAGGCGATGCACGGCGCGACGCTCTATACGACGGGCGAGCCCTGCCCGATGTGCATGGGCGCGATCGTCTGGTGCGGCTTCGGCCGCGTCGTCTACGGCGTCTCTATCGACTGGCTGTCGACCAGGATGCACCAGATCATGGTCCCCTCCGCCGAGATCGCCGCGCAGGCGCCGTTCCGCACGATCGAGATCACCGGCGGCGTTCTGCTCGACGAGACGAAGGCGCTGTTCGGGTAGGAAAACGAAGAACGGCGGGCCGAGGCCCGCCGTCTTCCATGTCCAGTCCTGAAAGCCCGCCTCAGTTGTCGAGGAAGCTCCGCAATTTCCGCGAGCGGCTCGGGTGTTTCAGCTTTCTCAGCGCCTTGGCCTCGATCTGGCGGATGCGTTCGCGCGTCACCGAGAACTGCTGGCCGACTTCCTCCAGCGTGTGGTCGGTGTTCATGCCGATGCCGAAGCGCATGCGCAGCACACGTTCCTCGCGCGGGGTGAGCGAGGCGAGCACGCGCGTGGTGGTCTCGCGCAGGTTCGCCTGGATCGCCGCGTCGATCGGCAGCACGGCGTTCTTGTCCTCGATGAAGTCGCCGAGATGGCTGTCTTCCTCGTCGCCGATCGGCGTCTCGAGAGAGATCGGCTCCTTGGCGATCTTCAGGACCTTGCGCACCTTTTCCAGCGGCATGGCGAGTTTTTCGGCCAGTTCCTCGGGCGTCGGCTCGCGGCCAATCTCGTGCAGCATCTGGCGCGAGGTGCGAACGATCTTGTTGATCGTCTCGATCATGTGCACCGGGATGCGGATGGTGCGCGCCTGGTCGGCGATCGAGCGGGTGATCGCCTGGCGGATCCACCACGTGGCGTAGGTGGAGAACTTGTAGCCGCGGCGGTACTCGAACTTGTCGACGGCCTTCATCAGGCCGATGTTGCCTTCCTGGATCAGGTCGAGGAACTGCAGGCCGCGGTTCGTGTACTTCTTGGCGATCGAGATGACGAGGCGCAGGTTGGCCTCCACCATCTCCTTCTTGGCGATGCGGGCCTCGCGCTCGCCCTTCTGCACCATGTGGACGATGCGGCGGAATTCGCCGATCTCCAGGCCGGTCTCGGTGGCGAGCTGCTGGATCGCCGAGCGGATGTCCTTCGTCGTGTCCTTTTCGGAGGCGATGAAGTCCTTCCAGCCCCTGGCGCCGAGATTGGCGACGCGGCGGATCCAGTGCGGGTCGAGCTCGTGATCGCGGTACTGCTTGAGGAAGTCCTCGCGGTCGACGCCGTAGGATTCGGCCAGGCGCAACAGCCGGCCCTCGTAGCCCAGCAGGCGGCGGTTGATGTCGTAGAGCTGCTCGACCAGGGCGTCGATGCGCTGCTGGTTCAGCGACAGGCTCTTCACCTCGACGACGATCTCTTCCTTGAGCTTCTTGTAGCGGCGCTCCTGGCTCGGCGAGAGATTGGCGTTCTTCAGCCGGTTCTCGACGTGCTGGTCCTGCAGCTTGCGCAGCTTCTTGTAGTTCGCGGCGATGGTGTCGAAGGTCTCGACCACCTGAGGCTTCAGCTCCGCCTCCATGGCGGCCAGCGACATGTTGGCCTCGTATTCGTCGTCGTCGTCGTCGCCGTCGCCCTCGCCTTCGGCGTTCTCGGACGCCTCGCCGTCGGCCGCGGCCTTGCCGTTGCCCTTGGCGGCGGGCTTTTCGGCTTCGTCCTTCGCCGCGTCCTGGACGTTGTTGTTGTCGGCGGCCGGCGCCTTGGCATCCGGGCCGGCATAGGTCGCTTCGAGGTCGATGATGTCGCGCAGCAGGATCTTGCCGTCGTTGAGCTCGTCGCGCCAGATGATGATGGCCTGGAAGGTCAGCGGGCTCTCGCAAAGCCCGGCGATCATCGCCTCGCGGCCGGCCTCGATGCGCTTGGCGATGGCGATCTCGCCCTCGCGCGACAACAGCTCGACCGAGCCCATCTCGCGCAGGTACATGCGCACGGGATCGTCGGTGCGGTCTGCGGGCTCGGACTTCGCGGACGTGGTGGCGACCGCGGTGCGCTGGGCGACGACCAGCTCGCCGCCTTCCTCCTCATCGCCCGAGTCGTCGTTTTCCTCGGCTTCCTCGTTCTCGATGACGTTGATGCCCATGTCGGAGAGCATCGCCATCGTATCCTCGATCTGCTCGGAGGTGACTTCCTCGGAGGGAAGCACCTGATTGAGCTCCTCGTAGGTCACGTAGCCGCGCTTCTTGGCGGCCTTGATCATCTTCTTGACCGCGGCATCCGACAGGTCGAGCAACGGGCCGTCCGGCGCGTCGGTCTGCTGTTCCGGAGCCTCTTCCGCCTTCTTCGCGGTAGTCGCCATGTAGTTGTCTCCCGACAAAGGGTCCCGGATGACAAAGGGGACCGGACGATTGCCTCGTCGGCGAGCGGCCTTGAAAATCGCGGCTACTGCGCCTAGTCGATCATCCGTGCTACTGCCTGCCCCTTAATCCGTGATTAAAGTTAACCCGATTTCGTTCCTGGTTCGCTCCGGCCCGATTTTATCGCCGGTTCAGAAAGCCCGCATCGGACGGCCTGACGCCTGACCGAATCCGTCCATCAGCGCCTCGGTACCCTCGGCGTTGGCAAGCTGTGCTTGAATGTCGTACAGCCGTGCCAGATTCTCGTCGCTCGGCTCTGCCTGGAGCGCCATCTCGGCTGCCTTGAGTTCCCTATGTAACGTGACGAGCTTGTGATGCAAGGCCGCCGTATGGTCCCAAGCGCGTTCCGCGTCAACTGTCGCGGTGTCCGGCGCCACCCACCATTCGGCCCGCCCGGCCCCCGTCCAGAGTGATTCCAGCCGGTCCACCAGGTCTCCGTGCCCCTTCGCCACGAGCCGCTTGCGGGCATCCGCCGGATCGCAGTCGTGGTGCGCCGCGATATCGAGCAGCGCCCCGCGCAGCCGGTCCAGGTCGCGGTGCGACAGCTCCATGTGCGCGACGGCTTCGGCCCGTTCCGTCAGCAATTCCGGGTGGTTGAGCAGCGTCAGCAGCAGGATCGCCTCGCGGCGGGGCAACGCCTGCCGCGCACTGGCCAGACGCCGCACCAGATCGGAACTGGCCCGGCCGCCCCCCCCTTGTCCCGAAAAGCCCGCCGATGCGCCCGCCGCCGCCCGGTCGGCGCCGCGCTGCCAGGGCGCGCGCCCGCCGCCCCGCCGGTCGTTGCCATGGCGCCCGCCGCCCGTCCAGCCCCCCGCCCGGCCGCCGCGGTCGCGGTCGGCGCGGCGGCCGAAGAACTCGGCCAGCCGGTCGCGGAACAACTCGCCGTAGTGGCGGCGCACGCGGACATCGGGAATCCGGCCGATGGTCTCGGCGAGCCGCTTCTCGAACGCCGCGCGCCGCTCCGGCGTGTCCAGCGGCGTGGCCTCGACCTCACGCGTCCATAGCATGTCGGCGAGCGGCCGAGCCCTGTCGATCACCTCTGCCAGCGCGGCGGCACCGGCCTCGCGCACCAGATCGTCGGGATCGCTGCCTTCGGGCAGAAGCGCGAACCGCAGGCTCTTGCCCGCCTGCAGATGCGGCATCGCCAGGTCGGCGGCCCGGAAGGCGGCGCGCAGGCCGGCCGCGTCGCCGTCGAAACACAGAACCGGCTCGTCGGCGACCCGCCACAGGAGCGCGAGCTGATCCTCGGTGAGCGCGGTGCCGAGCGGGGCCACCGAATTGCCGAAACCGGCCCTGGTCAGCGCCACCACGTCCATGTAGCCCTCGGCGACGATCACCGTGGCCTTTTCCTGGGCGGCGCGGCGGGCCGCGGCCATGTTGAACAGCACCCGGCCCTTGTGGAACAGCTCGGTTTCCGGCGAATTCAGGTATTTCGGCTGCTGATCGGACCGCAGCGCCCGCCCGCCGAAGGCGATCACCCGGTTCCGCAGGTCGGTGATCGGGAAGATCACGCGGTCGCGGAAGCGGTCGAACGGCACGGCAATGTCGCTGCCGGTGATCAGCAGACCCGCCTTGGCCATCGCCTCGTTGGCGATGCCGAGCTTGCCCAGATGTTCCTTCAACGCATAGCGCCCGCCGGACGCATAGCCGATGCGGAACCGCTTGCACGTCTGGTCGTCAAGGCCGCGATTGACCAGGTAGTCCCGCGCCTCCCGGCCTTCCGGCTGCCTGAGGCTCGCCTCGAAGAACGCGGCCGCCGCCTCCATCACGTCGGCAAGGCCGGCGCGCTCCCGTTCCCGCTGCTCGGCATGCCGGTCGGGTTTGGGCATCGGCACGCCCGCCTCGCCGGCCAGCCGCTCGACGGCTTCGGGGAAGCTCAACCCCTCGGTTTCCATCAGGAAACGGAAGATGTCGCCGTGCTTGCCCGAGGAAAAGCAGTGATAGAAGCCCTTCTGGTCGTTGACCGTGAAGGACGGCGACTTCTCGGCGTTGAACGGGGACAGACCGATGAACTCGCGGCCCTGCCGACGCAGCTTCACCTTCCGGCCGACCACGTCGGAAACCGGCAGCCGGGCACGGATCTCGTCGAGCAACGAGGGCGGAAACTTCATCGGGACCAAAGATCGTGAGCTATGGCGGTGAATATACGCCCGCGAATCGGTTGAAGCGAATCGATTCGCGAATCACCGGCGGAAACGCAAAAGGTCCCGGCGATGGCCGGGACCTTCAGTGTCCGATTCGGTTGCGCGGGCCGGGTCAGGCCAGCATCTGCTTGACGACGGTGGAGGCGCGGCCGAAGTCGATCTGGCCGGGGAAACGCTCCTTCAGCGTCGCCATGCACTTGCCCATGTCGCGCAGGCCGTGCGCGCCGATGTCCTTGACCACCGCCTCGCAGGCGCAGCGCACCTCGTCCTCGGAGAGCTGACGGGGCAGGAAATCGCGGATGATCGCGATCTCCTCGCGCTCCTGCTCGGCAAGCTCGGTGCGCCCGGCCTCGGCATAGACCGTCGCCGATTCCTCGCGCTGCCGAACCATCTTCTGCAGGAGCTCGCGAATCTCGTCGTCGCTGACGCTGTCCTTGCCGCCCGTCCGCGCCGCTATGTCGCGGTCCTTGACCGCGGCATTAATGAGGCGCAGCGTCGCCATACGGCGTTTGTCCTGGCCTTTCACCGCCAGTTTGAGCGCATCGTTGATCTGGTCGCGCAACATCTGTTGTCCGTCCTTTTGCCCGACAGATTGCAGAATACCCTAGTGTGCGCCGGTGACGCAACCGAGAGATATCCCGCAAGTCATTGATATTTCAGCGATAATTTCTAACCCTCGTTCCTTGACGAGGATTTGCCTGTGTCCTAGCTTCCGCTTGGATCCCTATTGGCCGACACATCAGCCGCCAAGTCTCCGCCTGAACGGCGGGGCGGCTCGTCACGGCGCGGATATGTAAGGAGCTTTGTATGGCTGCGCAAGGTCCCGTGGAGGCTGTCGCCTCCGGGCAAGGTGAAGGCTGGGCGGACCCCGTTGCGACGGCGCTTCTCGTCCTCGCCGACGGAACGGTGCTGGAAGGCATGGGGCTTGGCGCCACCGGCCACGCGGTCGGCGAGGTCTGCTTCAACACCGCCATGACCGGCTATCAGGAGATCCTGACCGATCCCTCCTATGCCGGCCAGATCGTCACGTTCACCTTCCCGCATGTCGGCAATGTCGGCACCAACGACGAGGACATCGAGACGGTCAACATGGCCTCTGCCTCGGGGGTGCGCGGCTGCATTCTCCGCACGCCGATCACCGAGCCGTCGAACTGGCGTTCGGCCCGGCCCTTCGGCGAATGGCTCAAGCATCGCGGCATCATCGGCCTCAGCGGCATCGACACGCGGGCGCTGACCGCGCGGATCCGCGAAACCGGAATGCCCAACGCCGTGATCGCGCACAGCCCGGATGGCAGCTTCGACATCGAGGCACTGAAGGCCCAGGCCGCCGGCTGGCCGGGCCTCGTGGG
This sequence comes from Microbaculum marinisediminis, assembly GCF_025397915.1. Taxonomy (NCBI): domain Bacteria; kingdom Pseudomonadati; phylum Pseudomonadota; class Alphaproteobacteria; order Hyphomicrobiales; family Tepidamorphaceae; genus Microbaculum; species Microbaculum marinisediminis. The sequence continues at coordinate 9,409 of NZ_JALIDZ010000015.1, read as the reverse complement.
CATGGACCTGGTCCCCGACGTCACGACCGCGCAGACCTATGTCTGGGACGAGACGCCCTGGGTATGGGGTGCGGGATACGGCCGGCAGGAATCGCCCGAGTACCACGTCGTGGCGATCGACTACGGCGCGAAGCGCAACATCCTGCGGCAGCTCGCCGGGCTCGGCTGCAAGGTGACGGTGGTACCCGCCTCGACCGACGCCGCGCGGATCCTCGAGATGAAGCCGGACGGGATCTTTCTGTCGAACGGGCCCGGCGATCCGGCGGCGACCGGCGAATACGCCGTGCCGGTCATCAGCACGCTGGTCGAATCCGGCCTGCCCGTCTTCGGCATCTGCCTCGGCCACCAGATGCTCGGCCTGGCCCTGGGCGGACGCACCGTGAAGATGCATCAGGGACACCACGGCGCCAATCACCCGGTCAAGGACCATACCACCGGCAAGGTCGAGATCACGTCCATGAACCACGGCTTCGCGGTCGACCGCGACAGCCTGCCCGACACCGTCGAGGAAACCCACGTCTCTCTCTTCGACGGGTCCAATTGCGGCATCCGGGTCAAGGACAGGCCGGTCTTCTCGGTGCAGTATCACCCCGAGGCGTCGCCCGGCCCGATGGACAGCCACTACCTGTTCACGCGCTTCGTCAACCTGATCCGGGAAAACAGAAACGAGCCGGCGCTCGCCGAGCGCTGAGGCGGCGACGGCTCGCCGGACGTCGGCACGCACGTCACCGGCCAGGCACGCAAAAAAAGAGGCGCCCGGCTCCATGGGAACCGGGCGCCCCGCAATTCGATGCGGATATCCCCGAGTTACTCGGTGGGAACGTCGGTGCGCTGCGCCGTCATATGCGACAGATGGGTGCGGAAGCGGAACAGCCCGACCATGGTCGAACGGTCCTCGCTCAACTGCGCCTCGACCTCGAACTTCCCGTACTTGCCCTTCCCCTTGCCTTTTAGTTTCGACAGGCGGATAGGGTCGCCGTCGTTCACGACGGCGCAACTCGGTTCGAGCAGAAGCTTGCCGCTCATTTCCGCGCGCAGGGGTTTACCCTTCCGCGAATAGCAGGTCGCATCGGTGATGAGCCCGGTATCGTCGAGCGTCAGTTGGCAATATTCCGCCTGACGAAGCTGATAGAGCACGAGCCATTCGCCCGCCAGTTCGTCGCCGGCACACGGCGTCAACACGACGGGCTCGGCACCCGCGACTGCGGACCAGCCAAGAGAGAGTGCCAGGGCGGCGCCCGCTGCGGACAGTGACTTTCGGGGTGAGAATGTCATTTTACTGGTGATCTCCTCTCTTGGTCCACGAAACGCTGTTCGCTTTCGATAGCTTTGCCAGGTAAATAAAACAATGCGGCAGAAAGCGGTATTGCTCCGACGTTTTTAGCAAAGCGGTAAGGATAATGGCCGTGCCCCTGCGGGCGCCGGGCCCGGGCTCATTTCCAGAGCTCGGTCAGAAGGCCGCCCGATCCGTTCACCGGATCGCAATCCGGCAGCGGAACACGGTTGATATTCTCGTCCGCCAGCGGCCGCTCGCCGCGATCGCCCTTCAGCAAGTCCCAGTCCTGGCCGGGCGGATAGGCGCCCACGACCTCGAAGTCCGGGCTCGAGGACAGCCGCTTGTGGCCGACGCCGGCCGGAATGACGATCGCGTCGCCGGCGGCGATATCGAATTCCCGGCCGTAGTCGCCGCCGACCAGGATACGTGCCGTCCCGGCTGCAACGCCCAGCGCCTCGTGCGCGGTCGAATGGAAGTGATGATACGGGAAGATCGTCGACCGCCACGCCGGCGTCCAGCCGTTTGCCGAAAACAGCGCTTCGAACGCTTCGGCGCTTGCCAGGCGCGGGGCGATGGCGGCGTGGAAGATCAACAGCGGCAGGCGGCTGTTGGGAATGCGTCCGTCATCGGCGAGATGGACGGCCGTGATCGGCGGCAACGCGACATAGTCCTGAACGGCCATCGAGCGGATCCTAGCGCATTATCAATGATGCGACAGCATGCTGCACCGCAGCAACACCGGGAGTCCAGCCCTCGGTCCGCGGATCATCATCCAGACGTCACAAAACGGCCGGGATCGGCCCGCTGTAAAGACGGCATTCGACACGCACTCGCCACCCTCACGCGCCCGCCCATGGGAGCATGGTTGACACTGTCACTCGCCATCACCATTATTATTGCATGACGTACAATGTCAAAAATTACCGATTCCTGCTATTTGCAGGGTCCCTGCTCGCAGGCTCCTAGCCCCGAGCGGGCAGGTTAGCGCTTACGCTACACCCGCTTCGGGGGTTTCCAACAAAATCAGATTGGATAACCGAGGCCGGATGACCGCACGGTCCTCTGGAGGGAGCACCATGCGTGCATTCACGTTGCCGTGCGTCGAAACGGACGATCAGCTTCTGGACAAACTGGAAATGGGGTTCGACCCGCTTAACGGCGCGGCGGATTCCCCTCGCCTGGAGCTGCTGAGACCCATCGAGTGCCAGATGACCATCAAGGACTACACCCTGGTGGAAGGGCATCTGCTGCAATTGCCACGCGGAACCGGGACCGACGATCGCCTGCTGCTTCGCCTCATCCGCACCAAGCTGGCGGACGCGCGGATCGTGCTGAGCGACGACATCTCGCCGGACGTGGTCACGGGAAACAGTCGCGTGGCCTACTCGGTCAACGGTGAGCCGGACACCACGTGCGTGCTCCGCCACTGGGAGCACAAGGACGACGAGTCGGCTGCCGTCACCGTCCGCTCGCTCCTGGGCATGACGCTCCTCGGGATGACCGCTGGGCAGCATGCGCCTTTGGTACAGGACGACGGCAGCATCGGTCACGTCACGGTACTGGACGTCGCGTTTCAGCCCGAAGCCGCCCGCCGGACTCTGCGGGGCTGAATGACTCGGACAGCCACGAGGAGCGGTCCGCGCCGCCCTCGGGTGTCCGCGCCGCATCTTGAATTCGCTAGCAGCTCTTTAACGCCGTGGCGCCCGCATGTCGCGCCGCGGCGCGATGCGTCATAGGAGACCAATCGAAATGTCGCCAGAAAACAATCCCATCCCCTCGAAGGACGAACCGCCAGTGTTCTTCGATGCAGACCATGCCGCCCGGCTTCAGGACCTCGCCTTCGCCGTATCCGAACGGATTCCGGAGATTTCGGACCGGATCTTGCGCGAGATCGAACGCGCCACGGTGGTGCCGGCCGGCTCACTGCCGGCTCACGTCGTCAGCATCGGCTCGTCCGTGACCTATCGCGACAACGCCCTGGACCGCGTCCAGTCCGTCACGCTGGTGATGCCGGCGGACGCGGACATCGGCGCCAAGCGCGTCTCGGTGCTCACCCCGATCGGCGCCGCCCTGATCGGACTGTCGGAAGGCGCCGAGATCTCGTGGGCGACCCGCGGCGGCGAAGTCCGGTGGTTGACGGTCCTCGAGGTCACGCCGGCGGCCTGAGCGGCCGGCGCGTAGCCGTCACACCCGCTCGGGGCTGAACGTGTCGCACGCCTCCATTCGGCCTTCGGTCAGGCCGATGCGGAACCAGCGCTGGCGCTGAGCCGAGGTTCCGTGATTGAAGGCGTCCGGCACGACATAGCCCTGGGTGCGCTTCTGGATGGCGTCGTCACCGATCTGGGTGGCGGCGTTCATCGCCTCCTCGATATCCCCCGTCTCCAGCAGGCCCTTCTGCGCGGTATCGTGCGCCCAGACCCCGGCATAGCAGTCGGCCTGAAGCTCGACGCGGACGGACAGCTGGTTGGCCTCGGCCTGAGGCAGCCGCCGCCGCATCTCGTCGAATTTCGGCAACACGCCGGTGAGGTTCTGGATGTGGTGGCCGACCTCGTGGGCAATCACGTAGGCCTGGGCGAAATCGCCCGGCGCCTGGAAGCGGCGGCGAAGCTCATCGTAGAAGGCTAGGTCGATGTAGACCTTGCGATCGCCGGGACAATAGAACGGCCCGGTCGCCGATTGGGCGAAGCCGCAGGCGGACCGGATCGCGCCGGTGAAGAGCACCAGCCGCGGCTGCGGGTAGTCGGCGCCGAATTCGCTGCGGAACGTCTTTTGCCAGGTGTCTTCCGTATCGGCCAGGACCACGGAGACGAACTGGGCCATCTCGTCGCTCTGCGGCGGCGCCGGCGCCTCGCCCTGGGGCTGCGCCGGCATCGTGCCGTCCACGCCCTGCAGGAGCGTCAGCGGGTTGATGCCCAGCAGCATCGCCACGACGACGATGACGATCAGGAAGCCGATGCCGCCGAAGCCCGCCCGGCCGGCCCCGCCGCGCGGCATGCGCATGCCGCCTCCGGGAATGCCGAACCCGCCCGACATGCCGGCCCCGCGCCGGTCTTCCACGTTGTCGCTACCCCGCCGGCCTCGCCACCGCATGACTGCTGTTCCCTTCGCCGCTCCGATTGGCTGCGCCGATGGTAGGGCGGGTTCGCTCAGGCGGCAACGCAAAGCCGCCGCACCATCTTCGACGATTCTTGCGCCGGATGCGGCGCCGGACGCGGCCTGGAATCAAAACGGGGCGCGGATCGTAGTGCCGCGCCCCGTTTTGATGTTTCCTTGCCGGACCTAGCCGAACAATCGCCCTGCGCGACGCAGGAGGGCATGCAGTCGACAGTTGAATGTCGCGGACCGATGCATGTCCACATGCCGCGGCCCCATGGCTGCCCGTGCAATGAGCAGATCGACCAGCATGTTGTTATCCTTTCTTCAGTCTCTTGGTGCTCCGAACTAGAATTGGTCTTGATCGAAGGCACCAAGTGCGCTTTCGTGAGACACACTATGTGCACTGTGTGCGATTCAGTCAAGGATAAACCGCACATTGTGCATGTCAGGTTAATGAATATTTCGTGACGGAAACAGGGACCGGCGCGGCATGCCGAATTCAGAGAAATTCAACGGCACCATGACGTCGAACCAGTTCCGCGCCTGGCGCAAGGCGCAGGGACTGCGACAGAAGGAGGCCGCAGACCTGCTCGGCCTCAAGAAACGTATGATCCAGTACTATGAGAAGGGCGAACGCGACGGCAAGAAGGTGGAGATTCCCAAGACCGTGCGGCTGGCTTGCTACGCTCTGTCCCAGGGCATCGCCGATTTCGACGGCACCGAGATCAGCACGCTGTCGGAGCCCGAAGGCCAGGATTCCGCCTGAGACGAATTCCGCCCGAGACGCCTTCCCTCCGACGCCAATTCCGCCTTACGCGAATTCCGCCCGATACCGGGCTTCCTCACGCGCGCGTTTTCCCCTATGTATCGCGCCCGGCCAACCCATACGTACACCCCAGCGAGCGAAACGCGCCCCCGAAAGCGGCGCGGGGCGCCCGCGCAAGCCAGCGCGCCGACAGATATGCCCAAACGCACAGACATCAAATCGATCCTCATCATCGGCGCCGGCCCGATCGTCATCGGCCAGGCCTGCGAGTTCGACTATTCCGGCACCCAGGCCGTCAAGGCGCTGAAGGAAGAGGGCTACCGGGTCATTCTGGTCAACTCCAATCCGGCCACCATCATGACCGATCCGGACCTGGCCGACGCGACCTATATCGAGCCGATCACGCCGGAGGTCGTCGCCCGCATCATCGAGAAGGAACGGCCGGACGCGCTCCTGCCGACGATGGGCGGCCAGACGGCGCTGAACACCGCGCTGTCTCTCAACCGCGACGGCGTGCTCGAGAAGTTCGGCGTCGAGATGATCGGCGCCCGCGCCGAGGTCATCGACAAGGCCGAGGACCGCGAGCTGTTCCGCGAGGCGATGACGAAGATCGGCCTCGAGACGCCGCGCTCGATGCTTGCCCATTCGCTGGTCGAGGCGTTGCCGGCGCTGGACGAGATCGGCCTGCCGCTGATCATCCGTCCCTCGTTCACCCTCGGCGGCCAGGGCGGCGGCGTCGCCTACAATCGTGAGGAGTTCCTCGAGATCATCGAGCGCGGCGTCGACGCCTCGCCGACAAACGAGGTGCTGATCGAGGAATCGATCATCGGTTGGAAGGAATACGAGATGGAGGTCGTCCGCGACAGGGACGACAACTGCATCATCATCTGCTCGATCGAGAACGTCGATCCGATGGGCGTCCACACCGGCGATTCCATCACCGTCGCGCCGGCGCTGACGCTGACCGACAAGGAATACCAGATCATGCGCAACGCCTCGCTCGCGGTGCTGCGCGAGATCGGGGTCGAGACCGGCGGTTCCAACGTCCAGTTCGCCGTCAATCCGCAGGACGGCCGGCTCATCGTCATCGAGATGAACCCGCGCGTGTCGCGCTCCTCGGCGCTCGCCTCCAAGGCCACCGGGTTCCCGATCGCCAAGGTCGCCGCCAAGCTCGCGGTCGGCTACACGCTGGACGAGCTGGAAAACGACATCACCGGCGGCGCGACGCCGGCCTCGTTCGAGCCGACCATCGACTACGTGGTCACCAAGATCCCGCGCTTCGCCTTCGAGAAGTTTCCCGGCGCCGAGCCGCTGCTGACCACCTCGATGAAGTCGGTCGGCGAGGTCATGGCGATCGGGCGCACCTTCTCGGAGTCGCTGCAGAAGGCCCTGCGCGGCCTGGAGACGGGGCTGACCGGCCTCAACGACATCGAGATTCCCGGTCTCGGCGAGGGCGACGACAAGAACGCCATCCGCGCCGCCCTCGGCGAGCCGCGCCCGGACCGGATCCTCAAGATCGCCCAGGCCCTGCGCGCCGGCGCGACGGAGGACGTCGTCCACGCGTCATCCAAGTTCGATCCCTGGTTCATCGCCCGGATCAAGGAGATCGTCGACATGGAAGCCGAGGTGCGCCGCCTCGGCCTGCCGCAGACCACCGGTCCGCTGCGCCGGCTCAAGGCGATGGGCTTTTCCGACGCCCGTCTCGCCGAACTCACCGGCACCGACGAACGCACGGTCGCGGATTTGCGGGCGACGCTGGGCGTGCATCCCGTCTACAAGCGCATCGACACCTGCGCGGCCGAGTTCGCCTCGCCGACCGCCTACATGTACTCGACCTACGAGACCCCGTTCATCGGCGAGGCCGCCGACGAGGCCGACCCGAGCGGGCGCGACAAGGTGATCATCCTGGGCGGCGGTCCCAACCGCATCGGCCAGGGCATCGAGTTCGACTATTGCTGCTGCCATGCCGCCTTCGCGCTCGACGACATCGGGCTGGAGTCGATCATGGTCAACTGCAACCCGGAGACGGTCTCGACCGACTACGACACCTCCGACCGGCTCTATTTCGAGCCGCTGACCGCCGAGGACGTGCTCGAGATCATCCGCAAGGAGCAGTCGAAGGGGACGCTTAAGGGCGTCATCGTCCAGTTCGGCGGCCAGACGCCGCTGAAGCTCGCCCAGGCGCTGCAGGACGCCGACGTGCCGATCCTCGGCACCTCGCCGGACATGATCGACCTCGCCGAGGACCGCGACCGCTTCAAGCGCCTCCTCGACAAGCTGCGTCTGCGCCAGCCCAGGAACGGCATCGCCTATTCGATCGAGCAGGCCCGGCTGGTCACCGCCGAGCTCGGCTTCCCGCTCGTTGTGCGCCCCTCCTACGTGCTCGGCGGCCGCGCCATGGCGATCATCCACGATGAGAAGATGTTCGACGCCTACCTGCTCGGCACCCTGCCCGCGCTGGTGCCGGAAGACGTCAAGACGCGCTATCCCAACGACAAGACCGGCCAGATCAACACGGTGCTCGGCAAGAACCCGCTGCTGTTCGACAGCTACCTGGCCGATGCCATCGAGGTCGACGTCGACGCCCTGTGCGACGGCAAGGACGTGTTCATCTGCGGCGTGATGGAGCACATCGAGGAAGCGGGCATCCATTCCGGCGATTCCGCCTGCGCCCTGCCGCCCCACTCGCTGTCCGAGGAGATCATCGCCGAGCTGGAGCGCCAGACCCGGGCGATGGCGCTCGGGCTGGAGGTCGGCGGCCTGATGAACGTCCAGTACGCAATCCAGAACGACGACATCTACGTGCTGGAGGTGAACCCGCGGGCGAGCCGCACCGTCCCCTTCGTCGCCAAGACCATCGGCCTGCCGATCGCCAAGATCGCGGCGCGCGTCATGGCCGGCGAGCCACTGGCCGGCTTCGGCCTGCAGTCCAGGCCGCTCGACCATATCGCGGTGAAGGAAGCCGTGTTCCCGTTCGCCCGCTTCCCCGGCGTCGATACCGTGCTCGGCCCGGAGATGCGCTCGACCGGCGAGGTCATGGGCCTTGCCCGCGACTATGCGCTCGCCTTCGCCAAGTCACAGCTTGGCGGCGGCACCCGCGTGCCCGTCGAAGGCACCGTGTTCGTCTCGCTGCGCGATTCCGACAAGCCCAGGATCCTCAAAGCCATCCGCATGCTCTCCGACTGCGGCATGAAGATCGTCGCCACCAGCGGCACCCAGCGCTACCTGGAAAGCGAGGGCATCGCCTGCGCCAAGATCAACAAGGTGCTGGAAGGTCGCCCGCATATCGTCGACGCGATCAAGAACGGCGAGGTCCAGCTGGTCTTCAACACCACCGAAGGCGCGCAGGCGCTGGCCGATTCCCGCTCGCTCCGGCGCACCGCGCTGCTTCACAAGGTGCCCTACTACACCACGGTGGCAGGTGCCGTCGCGGCCGCCGAGGGCATCCGGGCGATGAAGACCGGGACTCTTGAAGTCGAACCGCTTCAGGCCTATGTGGGGGCCGGCGCGGGGGCGAAGACCATCTCGGCGGCGCAATAGGTGCGCCAAAAAGAGGGCATTGCTCTTTTCCAGCGCATATTCGAACATCCCTGCTGGCCGCGGTGGTGACGCTGAGTCGCTCCGCGGGCGGTTTTCTTTTGGAGCGATTTCTCCGATGAACAAGATTCCGATGACGGCCGAAGGCTATTCCGCGCTCGAAAGCGAGCTGAAGAGGCTGAAGCAGGTGGAACGCCCGCGCATCATCCAGGCAATCGCGGAAGCGCGCGCGCATGGTGACCTGTCGGAGAACGCCGAGTACCACGCCGCGAAGGAAGCCCAGGGCCTCAACGAGGCGCGCGTCGCCGAGCTCGAGGACCAGATCGGCCGCGCCGACGTGATCGACGTCACCAAGCTGGCCGGCAACACCGTCACCTTCGGCGCGACCGTCAAGATCGTCGACGAGGATACGGACGAGGAGAAGGTCTACCGCATCGTCGGCGACACCGAGGCCGACGTGAAGGCGGGCAAGATCTCGATCTCCTCCCCGATCGCCCGCGCCATGATCGGCAAGCAGCAGGGCGATTCCTTCGAGGTCGCGGCCCCTGGCGGCGCCCGCGGCTACGAGATCCTCAACATCAGCTTCAAGTAGGCCGGCGGAGCGGGGCTCTCCCGTTTCGTCCGCTCACTCCCGCAAAAGCTCCCTTTTCGCCCGCTCACTCCCGCGAAAGCGGGAGTCGGGACGCGATCAGGCACGGCCGCGGCGGACCTCCGCTCATTCCCGCTTTCGCGGG
>NZ_JALIDZ010000014.1 GCF_025397915.1 Microbaculum marinisediminis | reverse complement strand
GGCTCCGGGTCAAGCCCGGAGCACGCGGCTTCTATTTGGATCACCACTGCTGCCACCCGACCAGACGCGTGTCCCGGACGTGATCCGGGACCCATTCGGCCGTCGCTTCCGGCGGACAGGGGCGGTGCGCGGTGGAGCCGGCTAGTTGCGGATCAGGCGCAGGAAGCGGTCCTGCTCGTCCGGGTCGTCGCGGAACAAGCCGGTGAACTGGGTCGTGATCGTCGAGACGTCGTGCTTGCGCACGCCGCGCAGGCTCATGCACATGTGCTGCGCTTCCATCAGGATCGCCACGCCGCGCGGCTGCAGCACCTCGTCGATGGTGGTGGCGATCTGCGCGGTGAGGTTTTCCTGGGTCTGCAGGCGCCGGGCATAGATGTCGACGACGCGGGCGAGTTTCGACAGGCCGACGACGCGGCCCTCCGGATAGTAGGCGATGTGCGTCTTGCCGACGAAGGGCAGCATGTGGTGTTCGCAATGCGACTGCACCGGAATGTCGCGCAGAAGCACGATGTCGTCGTAACCGCCGACTTCCTCGAAGGTGCGCGACAGCGCCTCGATCGGGCATTCGAAATAGCCGCCGTACAGCTCCTCGTAGGCCTTGGCCACGCGATGCGGCGTGTCGATCAGGCCCTCGCGCTTGGGGTTGTCGCCGGTCCAGGCGAGCAGCGTGCGCACTGCGGCCTCGACCTGCTCGCGGCTCGGCCGGGCCGCGGCGTCGCGCTCGCGGGTCTCGACGGACGACGTCGACAGGTTGCGCAGGATCGCGTCCATCGAGTTCTTGCCGGAGCTATCGGACATGGCGGTCAGCACCCTTCTGCGTTGCGTTCCGGATTCAAACGACGCGTTGTCCGGAACGGATCAATTATAGGGCCAAAATTCGCCGATTCCATAAACGGCTTGCCGCGCCACCCTTCCGTCTCGATATATAGGGGCGCAATCCCCCTCGCAAGGAGAGGGGCCAAAAGCCGGCCTTGCGGTACCGGTAGCGGAAACCGGATGATCCCGACGATGCTCGACGACATCTACAACAAGCGCATTCTCGAACTGGCAGGCAACATCCCGCGGCTGGGGCGGCTGTCCGATCCCGACGGGACCGCGACCGGGCATTCGCGCCTGTGCGGCTCCACCGTGACGGTCGACGTGAAGATGGATGGCGACCGGGTGTCGGACTTTGCCCACGAGGTGAAGGCTTGCGCGCTGGGGCAGTCCGCCTCGTCGATCATGGCGCAGCACGTGATCGGCGCGACGCTGCCCGAGCTGATCGCGGTGCGCGACGCGATGCAGGCGATGCTGAAGGAGAACGGGCCGCCGCCGGACGGGCGCTGGGCCGACTGCGCGGTGCTGGAACCGGTGCGCGACTTCAAGGCGCGGCACGCCTCCACCATGCTGACCTTCAACGCCACGGTCGAGGCCGTCGAGCAGGCGCTGGCGCAGCAGAGGGAGTCGGCGGCCTGTTGACGTCGCCCGCCGCAAAGCCGGGTATCGCGTCGCGGATCGCCGGTGGCCTGCTGATCGGGCTCATCCGCGTCTACCGCTACACGCTGTCGATGCTGATCGGGCGGCGCTGCCGCTATCTGCCGACCTGCTCGGAATATACCGAGGATGCGATCCGGAGCTATGGCGCCTGGCCCGGCCTGTGGATGGGAATCGCCCGGTTTTCGCGCTGCAATCCGTGGGGGTCGTCCGGATTCGATCCGATTCCGGACGGCTTGCCGGAGGATGCGCGCTGGTATAAGCCGTGGCGCTACGGCCGCTGGAGCGGCCGGCACATCACGCTTCGCCCGGATGCGGACTGATCCGGCGAGGTGATCCGGATGCCCCATTCCGTCATTGCCGGGCCTTGCCCGGCAATTGCGTCGAAGGGGCATGAAATGCCCGGGCCGCGCCCGGGTGCAACGTAGGAAAACCGGCGTCTGCCCTGCGCGGCTGCCGCCACCCGACAAAAGCCGCTTACCTGCGTGGTTTGCAGGAGTTGAGCAGGAGAAGACCATGATTACGCTTACCTTCCCCGACGATTCCAAGCGCGAATTCCCCGAAGGCGTCACCGGCGCCGAGATCGCCGAGGGCATCTCCAGGTCGCTGGCCAAGAAGGCGATGGTGGTGAAGCTCGACGGCGAACTCACCGACCTCGCCGAACCGATCACCGCCGACGCGCGCATCGAGATCGTCACGCGCGACCAGCCCGACGCGCTGGAGATCATCCGGCACGACTGCGCGCACGTGCTCGCAGAGGCGGTGCAGGAGCTGTTCCCCGGCACCCAGGTGACCATCGGTCCGGTGATCGACAACGGGTTCTATTACGACTTCGCCCGCGAGGAGCCGTTCCATCCCGACGACTTCCCGAAGATCGAGGCGAAGATGCGCGAGATCATCGGCCGCGACGCCGCCTTCACCAAGAAGGTCTGGGACCGGGCCGAGGCGCGCCGCTATTTCGGCGAGAAGGGCGAGGCCTACAAGGTCGAGCTGATCGACGCGATCCCCGAGGACCAGGACATCCGCTTCTACAGCCAGGGCGCGTGGACCGATCTGTGCCGCGGCCCGCACGGGCCGTCGACGGGCAAGATCGGCAACGCCTTCAAGCTGCTGAAGCTGGCCGGCGCCTACTGGCGCGGCGATTCCAACAATCCGATGCTCCAGCGCATCTACGGCACGGCCTGGGCCAACGACGACGACCTCAAGGCCTACCTGACCATGCTGGAGGAGGCGGAGAAGCGCGACCATCGCCGCCTCGGCCGCGAGATGGACCTGTTCCATTTCCAGGAGGAGGCGCCCGGCGCGGTGTTCTGGCACGCCAACGGCTGGACCCTGTTCCAGGCGCTGATCGCCTACATGCGCCGGCGCCAGCACGAGGGCGGGTTCGTCGAGGTGAACACGCCCGACATGATGGAGCGCGGCCTGTGGGAGACCTCGGGCCACTGGGAGAAGTTCGGCGAGAACATGTTCACGACGATCACGCCGGACGAGCGGGTGCATTGCTGCAAGCCGATGAACTGTCCCGGTCACGTGCAGATCTTCAAGAACGGCCTGAAGAGCTACCGCGACCTGCCGCTGCGCATCGCCGAATTCGGCAAGGTGCATCGCTACGAGCCGTCCGGCGCGCTGCACGGGCTGATGCGCGTGCGCCATTTCACCCAGGACGACGCGCACATCTTCTGCACCGAGGACCAGATCACCGAGGAATGCATCTCGGTGAACGCGCTGATCCTGTCGATCTACCGCGACTTCGGCTTCGAGGACGTGCGCATCAAGTTCTCGGACCGGCCGGAGAAGCGGGTCGGCTCGGACGCGGTGTGGGACAAGGCCGAGGACGCGCTGAAGCAGGCCTGCGAGGCCGCCGGCATCGCCTGGGAGCTCAATCCGGGCGAGGGCGCCTTCTACGGGCCGAAGCTCGAATACGTGCTGCGCGACGCCATCGGCCGCGACTGGCAGTGCGGCACCCTGCAGGTCGACTTCAACCTGCCGGACCGTCTCGGCGCGTTCTACATCGGCGCGGACGGCGAGAAGCACGTGCCGGTGATGCTGCACCGGGCGATGTTCGGCTCGCTGGAGCGGTTCACCGGCATCCTGATCGAGAACTATGCCGGCCACCTGCCGCTGTGGCTGTCGCCGGTGCAGGTGGTGGTCGCCACCATCACCTCGGACGCCGACGACTACGCCCGGCAGGTCCTCGCCCAGCTGGAGGCGGCGGGCATCCGCGCCGAGATCGATCTTCGCAACGAGAAGATCAACTACAAGGTGCGCGAACACTCGCTGGCCAAGGTGCCGGTCATCGTCGTCTGCGGCAAGCGGGAGGCCGAGGAGGGCACGGTCAACGTGCGCCGGCTCGGCTCCAAGGACCAGTCGCTGCTGCCGCTGGATCAGGCGATCGCCGGGTTCGTCGACGAGGCGACGCCGCCGGACCTGAAGCGGGCCGGGGTGGCAAAGGCCGCCTGAGCCGAAAATCCAGACCGGGCGCCGGACTGCGCCCGGTCTTGGCGCCCGGAGTTCGCACCCGGCCTTGGCGTCAAATCGATAGTCGGCGCATAATGCAGCCCGTTCCGGTTCTCGCGGAGCAAAGGGATGCAGTGCGCGGCCTGTGGTGCTGACAACAAGGAGGGGGGGCGCTTCTGTGCCGCCTGCGGCGCCGCGCTCGCCGCCAGCTGTCCGGCCTGCGGCGCGCCCGTCGAGCCGGGCGATCGCTTCTGCGGCGCCTGCGGTGGCGTGCTTCCCGACGTGGCGGCGGCCGCCGCGCCCGCCGGCGAGATGCGGCCGGTGACCGTGCTCTTTTCCGATCTCTCGGGCTTCACCGAACTGTCCAACCGGATCGACCCGGAAGCGACGGGCGCGATCCTGGATGCGTTCTTCGAGATCGCGGACGGCACCATCGCCCGGCACGGCGGAACGGTCGACAAGCATATCGGCGACTGCACCATGGGCGTGTTCGGCGCGCCGGTGGCGCATGCCGACGATGCGCGGCGGGCGGTGGCGGCGGCCGTGGAGATCCGCCAGGGCGTTGCGCGGCTGGCCGAGGAGCGGCGGCTTGCCGGCGTCGGCGTCCATTCCGGCGTCGCCAACGGCATGGTGATGGCGGCGGCATCGGGCAGCGGCGTGCGGCGCGACTACACGGTTATCGGACCATCGGTGAACCTCGCCGCGCGGCTGTGCGATGCCGCCGGGGCCGGCGAGATCCTGGTATCGGGGGATCTCGTGCGCCTTCTCGCCGGCGATTTCGATCTCGATCCGGCTGCCGCCATGGCGGTGGCTGGCTTCGACGCGCCCGTCGCGGTTGCCCGCGTCAGGGCGGTGGCGGCCGCCGACGGCCGGCCGGCGCTGCCGCTGGTCGGGCGTCGGCGCGAACTGCGCCAGGCGGTCGGCCTGCTCGCCGATTGCCTCGTGAGCCGCGCCGGGCAGGTGGTCTATGTGCGCGGCGACGCCGGCATCGGCAAGACGCGGCTTGTGGAGGCGATCGAGGAGCGCGCCCGCGCCGATGGCTTCCGGATCGTCAAGGCGGGCGCCCTCGATTTCGGCGCCGGCCGCCGGCAGGACGCCGCACGGGTGTTGGTCAAAGGCCTGCTCGGTATCTCCCCGGACGCGCCGCAAGGAACCGCCGCAGAGGATATCGAGGCGGCGATATCGAGCGCCGTCGCGGCAGGGGCGATCGCCAACGAGGACCGCGTGTTCTGCGCCGAGCTGACGGGCGAGACGGTGCCGGACGACCTGGTGGCGTTTCGCGACCAGCTTGCGCCGGAGACGCGCCGGCGGCGGCGGGCGGACCTGATGGGCAAGCTGGCGGCGGCGGCCGGACGGACCGGGCCGCATCTGATCGTGCTCGAGGACGTGCACTGGGCCGACGACGAGGTGCTGGCGGGGATCGGCGCGGCGGCCGCCGCCGTCTCGGCCCTGCCGGTCGCACTGCTGCTGACCGGCCGGCCGGACGACGACCCGGTCGATCACGGCTTCCGGCTGGCGATCGGCGAGACGCCGCTGTCCACGATCGACCTCGGTCCGCTCAGCGCCGCGGATGCGGCGGACCTGGCGCGCGCGGCGGGGGCCGGCGGCCCGGGCAGCACCGAGGACCTGGTGCGGCGCGCGGAGGGCAATCCGCTGTTCCTGGTCCAGCTCGCCCATCACATCGGCGACCTGGCCCGCGGGGCTCTGCCCACGACGATCCAGAGCCTGGTTTTCGCCCGGCTCGACAGGCTTTCCTCCGGGGACAAGGCGACGCTGCAGGTCGCCGCGATCCTGGGCAACCGCTTCGCCCTCGACGACCTGCGGACGCTGGCCGAGGATCCCCGCGTCGATCCCGCTCCGCTCGTTTCCGCCTATCTGCTGCGGCTGGCCGGCGAGGGCCACCAGTTCGCCCATGCGCTGATCCGCGAGGCGGTCTATGAGAGCCTGCCGCCCAGCCGGCGGACCGCGTTGCACCAGAAGGCCGCGGCCCTGTTCGCCGATCGCGACCGCCTGCTGCAGGCCGAGCACCTGGAGCGCGCCGAAGATCCCGCCGCGGCGGCGCTCTTCCTCGACGTCGCCGGCGACGAGATGCGGCTTGGCAATTTCGCCCGGGCGCTGTCGCTCAACGCCCGCGGCCTGGCGATCGCCGAGGACGCCGCCGACCGGTTCGCGCTGACCGAGCAGCGCGGCGAGATCGCGCTAACGACCGGTGACGTGACGGCGGCGCGCGCGGCGTTCGAGGACGCGGAGCGGCTGGCCGGCGACGAGGCCGCCCGCTGCCGCGCCGAGATCGGCATCGTGCAGTGCCTGCGGGTCACCGACGCGCTGGCCGAGGCTGAGGCGATGCTGGAGCGCGCCGAGGCGCGCGCCCTCGCCGCCGGGCTGACGCTGGAACGGGCACGCATCCACCACCTGCGCGGAAACCTGCTGTTTCCGCAGGGCCGCATTGCCGAGTGCCTGGCCGAGCACGAAACCGCGCTGGCGCTCGCCCGTGAGGCGGGGTCCGCCGACGTGGAGGTGGCCGCGCTCGGCGGACTGGGCGATGCCAACTATGCGATCGGCAGGATGCGCACCGCGCGCGACATCTTCGCCGACTGCATCGCACGCGCGCGCGCCTCGGGGCTCGGCCGGGTCGCGCTCGCCTACGCGCCGATGCTGGCGCTGATGGAAATGGTGTCGGGGGACCCGGAGGCCTCGCGCAAGGTCGCCGACGAGGCGCTGCGGGCATGCCAGCGCGCGGGCGCGGTGCGGCCGGAGATGATCTGCCGGCACTCCCGCTTCATCGCAGCGATCGAGGCCGGGGACGTGGCGACGGCGCGGGCCGAGATCGACCGCGCCGAGGAGATCGCCGCGAGCCTCGGTGCGACGCGGTTCCAGTCGGAGAACCGGGCCTTCCTGTCGTGGGCGCTGCGCTACGCGGGCGACCGCGCCGAGGCGCTGCGGGTGGCGCGGGAGGGGCGGGCGCTGAGCGACGAGGCGTCGCGGTACTACATGCTGCCGGTGGTGCTCGGCCAGGTGGCGGCGTCGAGCGACGATGCGGCCGAAGTCGAGGCGGCGATCGCCGAGGCCCGCGACGTCCTCTCCGGGCAGGCGTTGTCGCACTGCTACTCGTTCTTCTATCGGGCGATGATAGAGGCCGATATCGACGCTGATCTCGGCACTGGGCGGGCCGCCCGGGTCGTCGAATGGGCCGACGCGCTGGACGCGGCGACCGCCATCGAGCCCTGTGCCTGGACGAGCTATGTGTCGCGGTGGGGCCGGGCCATGGCGGCGTGCGCGGGCTACGGAGAACGCCCGGACGGCGCGGCGCTGGCGACGCTTGCCGCCGAGGGGCGGCGGATCGGCCTGCACTGGCTGGCCGCCAGGGTTCCGGCGGCCTGAGGCGGCCCTACACCGACACCGGCTTTCCCGCCGCCCGGGCGCGCGCGAGCAGCCGCTCGGCGCGGCGCAGGTGGGGGCGGTCGATCATCCGGCCGTCGAGGCTCGCGACACCGGCGCCGCCGGCGTCGGCCATGGCCCTGACGATCGCCTCGGCCTCGCCGATCGCCACGTCGGAGGGGGTGAAGACGTCGTTGATGGTGGCGACCTGGGCGGGATGGATCGCCATCTTGGCGACGAAGCCGTCGCGCACGCCCTCTTCGCAATCGGCGCGCAGGCCGGCATCGTCGCGGAAATCGATGAAGACGGAATCGATGGCCATGACTGCGGCGCCGGCGGACGCGGCCAGGCACAGCGCGCGGGCGAGCCGGTAGATGTCGGTGTAGGCCCCGTCGGCATCGCGGTTGGTCAGCGCGCCGATATCGGCGGAGAGGTCCTCCGCGCCCCAGGTCAGGCCTTCCAGGCGGGCGCTCGACCCCTTGTAGCTTCCCATCTCGAACAGCGAACCGCCGGTCTCGGTGGCGAGCGCGACGATGCGGGTCGCCCCGTCGCCGACGCCGGCTAGGGCCTCCGATGTGGTGATCTTGGCGTCGACCAGCATGACGTCGGCGCCGCAGGTGGCCTTGGGCAGCATGATGCCGTCCGGCCCGTGCGGGACGACCGCGTCGAGGTCGTCGTCGGTCAGGCCGGTGTCGAGGGCGTTGACGCGGACATAGATCCGCGGCCGGTCCTCGCGCGCCGGCAGACCGTCCAGGAACTCGGCGGCCACGGCGCGCGCCTCGGCCTTGGCGGTCGGGGCGACGGAATCCTCCAGGTCGACGATCAGCGCGTCGGCACCGCAATCGAGCGACTTCGCAAGCTTCTTGCGGCTGTCGCCGGGAACGAAAAGCATGGATCGCACGGGACGACTACTCCGCGGGTTTCTTGCGCATGAACGCCTGACGGCGGCAGATGCCGACCTGGTCGCCGTGCTGATTATAGGCGCGATGCTCGAACTCGACGATGCCGGCGTCCGGGCGGGATTTCGATTCACGCCGCGAGATCACCTCGGTCTCGACCCGGATCGTGTCGCCGTGGAAGACCGGCTTGGGGAAGCGCACGTCGGTCATGCCCAGATTGGCGATGGTGGTGCCCAGCGTGGTGTCGTTGACCGAGATGCCGATCATCAGGCCGAGCGTGAACAGGCTGTTGACCAGCGGCTTGCCGAACTCGCTGTGCTTCTCGGCGAAATCGAAGTCGATGTGCAGCGGCTGGGGATTGTGGGTGAGGCAGGAGAACAAGACGTTGTCGCTCTCCGTCACGGTGCGCCGGATGGCGTGCTGGAAGACCCGCCCGGGGTCGAATTCCTCGTACCAAAGTCCACCCATCCGGGCCCCCTCCAATCCGTTGTCGGTTCGTTAAGGCACGACCGTGCCGTTAATGCCCCGTTTACCATGTTTCGCCAAGCTGTCCGCCATAGCAGCGGTGCCTCGCACCATAGGCGATTTCGGAAGAGCGGACGACGACCGCGCGATGTCCTTTTTCTCCTCATTTGGATTGTCGGGCGGCAAACCGGGTGACGTCGGGTCGGCGTTGCAGTACGCAAGCCGGCGCACGGGCGTCGATGTCGACTATCTGAAGGCGACCGCCAAGCGCGAATCCAACCTCGATCCGCAGGCCAAGGCACCGACATCGTCGGCGACCGGGCTGTTCCAGTTCATCGAGCGCACCTGGCTCGGCATGCTCAAGCAGGCGGGCGGGCGCCACGGCTACGGCGAGCTGGCCGAGAAGATCCAGCCGACGGCCGGCGGCGGCTACGCTGTGAGCGACGCGGCGGCGCGCAGGCAGATCCTCGAGCTGCGGGAAGATCCGAAGGCGGCCGCGCTGATGGCGGGCGAGTTCACCGCCCGCAACGCGGAGACGCTGCAGAAGGCGCTCGGGCGGCATGCGAGCGAGGGCGAACTCTACGCGGCCCATTTCCTCGGGGCGGGGGGCGCGGTGGAGCTGGTGCGCCTCGTCGAGACGGCGCCGGGCACGCCCGCCGCCGAGCGGTTTCCGGCCGCCGCCAGGGCCAATCGCGCGATCTTCTACGACTCCGGCCGTGCGCGGACCGCCCGGGAGGTCTATGCCAAGCTCACCGCGGGCTACGACGCGACGCCGGCGGTGCCGCAGAACGCGACCTATCTCGCGTTCGCGCCCGGACGGTCGACGGGAGACCAGGCCTTCCACGGCCTGTTTCGCTCCGACAGCCAGGGGCTCGGGCCGATCGGTAGAATGGCGTCCAGTTTCTGGGCGGGCGTTTCCGGCAAGGCCGAGGCCCACGGCATGACCCGCGATCCGGGCTCGGCCATGGTGGAGACCGACCGCCGCACCGGCCAGGCGACGATTCGTCTCGACGCCGCGCCCCAGGCCGATGGGCGATCCGACCTGCGATCCGACACGCGATCCGCGTCCGCTGCCCGTGACACGGGCGAAGCCGGCGGGCGGCGCAGCTACGGGCAATGGTCCGCCGATCCGTCGCTGCCGGTGCGCTGAAATACCCGGAAACCAGAGGTTTTTATGGTGAACGGTTCCTTAAGTGTTTGGGCCGACCATAGGACATCAGTCGAATAGCCCGTCCGGCGTCGGGCGGGCACCAGCCAGGGTACCGGTCGATGCTTGTCAGGCGTTTTCTCGATAGGCTCTCGCAAGGCAATTCGTCCGAACGCGCGGACATCGTTCGGGTGTTGGTGCGCGTTTATCTGGAAACGCCGCTGGACGAACGGAATAGGGCGGACGCGATCATCGCGCTGACGGCGATCCTCGACGACCCGTCGGCCCGGGTGCGCCGGGTCATGGCGGAAGGCCTGGCGGATGCGCCGGCCGCGCCGCCGGTGGTCATTCGCGCGCTCGCCGAGGATCAGGCCGATATCGCGGCCATCATCCTGTCGCGCTCGCCGGTGCTGCGGGAATCCGAACTGGTCGATATCGTCGGCGGCGGCTACGAGCGCGCCCGGGTCGCGATCGCCACGCGACCGCAGGTGAGCGTCGGCCTGGCGGCGGCGATCGCCGAGGTGGGCGGGCCAGAGGCCTGCGTCGCGCTGCTCGACAACCCCGGTGCGAGCGTCACGATGACAGCGCTGCGGCGCATGGTCGACCGCCACCGGCACGACGCCACGGTACGAAACGCGCTGCTGGAGCGGTCCGAGCTTCCGGTGACGCTGCGCCAGAAACTGATCGACGGGCTGTCGGACGCGCTCGGCGAGCTTGTCGCCTTCCACGACTGGATGCCGCCGGAGCGGGCCAAGAAGGTGATGGCGGACGCGCGCGACCGCGCCGTCATCGACCTTGCGATGACCTGCGAAGGCGCGCGCCTGCGCTCGCTGGTGGACATGCTCGTCTCCGAGCGGCGCATGACGCCGGCCCTGATGATCCGCGCCCTGTGCCTGGGCAATGTCCAGTTCGTCGAGGAGGCGCTGTCCATCCTGTCGGGAACGCCGGTCAAGCGGGTGCTGGCGTTGCTCGACGACCACAGCGGACGCGGGCTGGCCGCGCTCTATCGGCGCGCCAAGCTGCCCGCGGCCTCGCTACCGGCGCTGCGCGCCGTCGTCGCCGTGCTGCGCGAGGATGCGCCGGACGGAAGCCTGCGCGGGCAGGTGCGCATGGGCCAGCGCATGCTCGAACGGGCGCTGACCCTGCATCAGTCGTTCACGAAAGGCGAGGTCGACGAGTTCTTCGCGCTGATCGGGCGGCTCGCCGCGGAAGCCGCGCGCGAGGAGGCCCGCAGCGAGGCCGGCGGCTATTTCCGGGCTGCCTGAGGCACGACGATTTCCGTGGGCCGAGGGAGCGCCTATCGCTGCAGCAGCGCGCGCAACTCGATGATCCGCAGATCGATCTCGCCGAGGTCGACAAGCGACCCGTCGACAGAAGGATCGAACTGGCGCTTGAGGCGCTCGGCGACCCGCATCACATCGGGATAGCCGAGCAGTTCGGCCTGGCGGACGAGTTGTTCGGCAAGCTGATGCAAATGATCGCGCATATGCGCGGACTCGGCCGAACCGGCCGCGACCGAAACGGTTTCGGCCAGCTCCTCCACTTCGTCCGCCATCCAGCGGTCGAACTCGACCGCCATGGCGCTCATGAGCCCCTGGGCGGCGGTGTTGGCGGCCGGGTGAAGCTCGACCCGCGTGGGACCAGCCACCCCGTGATTCTTGTCCGCCCCGTCAACCTTGTCGCTACGCATAACTCAGCGTCCCCGTAAAAGACGCGACCCGTCCACACAATTGCGCGGACAGATTTAATGAAGGCTGAACGGAATCGACGGTGTTTGAACGATTCTAGTAGCCGAACTGCTCGGCCAGGATGCGTTCGTCGAGATTGTGGCCCGGATCGAACAGCATCAGCGCCGAGGCGCCCTTGGCTTCCTCGACATGGACGTGGACGACCGAGCGGATCTCGGTGTGGTCGGCGACGGCGTTGGTCGGCCGTTTATC
Organism: Microbaculum marinisediminis; assembly: GCF_025397915.1. Lineage (NCBI taxonomy): Bacteria > Pseudomonadati > Pseudomonadota > Alphaproteobacteria > Hyphomicrobiales > Tepidamorphaceae > Microbaculum > Microbaculum marinisediminis. The sequence continues at coordinate 85,734 of NZ_JALIDZ010000014.1, read as the reverse complement.
CGCTTCCAGGATCTCGATGTCGATCCGGGCTTCGCTCGGCAGCAGCGCGCCGCGCCAGCGACGCGGGCGGAACGGGCTGATCGGGGTGAGAGCAAGCAGCGGCGAGTTGATCGGAATGATCGGGCCGTGGGCGGACAGGTTGTAGGCCGTCGATCCGGCCGGGGTGGCGACCAGAATGCCGTCGCAGATCAGCTCGCCGAGGCGCACCTTGCCGTCGATCAGGATGCGCAGCTTGGCGGCCTGATAGGTCTGGCGCAAAAGCGAGACCTCGTTGATCGCGAGCGCGGTGTGCTCGCGGCCGTCGCTGTCGGTCGCCCGCATCGAAAGCGGGCGGATCACGGCGGTCTCGGCTTCCCGGAGACGCTCGATGAGGTCGTCCTCGGAATATTCGTTCATCAGAAAACCGACCGAGCCGCGGTTCATGCCGTAGATCGGCTTTCCCGAGTTCATGAACCGGTGCAGGGTCTGCAGCATGAAGCCGTCGCCGCCGAGCGCGACGATGGCGTCGGCGTCGTCCGGTTCGACGCCGCCGTAGCGGGTGCTCAGCCGGTCGCGCGCGTCCTCGGCTTCGTCGATCGGGCTCGCCAGAAACGCGATCGAGTGGAAATTGTTGCGTGAGGGCTGTGCTGGCGCGGCCATGCGGCTTTTTCCCGGCGAATGCTGGCGGCACTATAGCGATACATCGGGCAATTCCAACGGAGGCTTGGGAAACAATGGCCGACAGGACCGATCCGATCCGACTGATCTACACGACCTTCGGGACGCTGGAGGATGCCGAGCGCTGCGGCGGCGTGTTGGTCGAACGCAGGCTGGCGGCCTGCGTCAACATCCTGCCGCGCATGATCTCGATCTACGAGTGGCAGGGGGAGCTGTCCCGCGACGAGGAGGTGGCGATGTGGGTGAAGACACGGGCGGGGCGGCTTGCGGCCACGCTCGAGGCGCTTTCCGAGCTGCACCCCTACGAGGTGCCGGCGATGATCACGCTGGCGCCCGAAGCGGTGAATGCTCCCTATGCCGACTGGCTCAGGGCGCAGACGGCCTCATAGGCCCTGGCGGGGCTTGCGAAAGGCGGCCTCCGCCTCGGCCGCGAGTTCGTCGCCGCGGCCCTCGTAACGCGGCGAATAGTGGAAGGTGACGAGGCGCTGCGCGCCGGCGCGCGCGGCGATGTCGCCGGCGATCCGGGCGGTGAGATGGTGGCGCTCGCGGGCGCGGTCGGTGTCGGCGTCGAGGAAGGCCGATTCGATGAACAGCACCGTTGCGTCCGTTGCGAGATCTAGGATGCGGGCTATGTTGGCCGCGTTCGGGGCGGCGTCGACCACATAGACGATCCTGGCGCCGGCGGTGACGGTCGCTGCGTCGCCCCGCAGCGTGCCAAGGGGAACGGTTCGCTCGACGATGCCGTCGTCGGCCCGCCAGCGGGCGCGGATCGGGGTGTCGTCGGGATCGTCGCGCAGGATCGCCTCCTTGAGGTCGCGCAGCCAGGGACCGACCCGCAGGCCGCGATCCTCGATGCGGTTCTTCCAGACGTTGACGTGGGCGCGTTCCTCCAGCGCGAAGGCGAGGCAGGGGATGCCGTGGTCGAGGACGGCGGCGCGGACGGAGAAGCCGGATTCGGCGAGAAGCCGGCCGTCGGGGGCGACATCGAAGCGCTCGTTCTCGGGGCGGAAGCGGGCACGACAGCGGAAGTCGACGGTGCGGCGGTCGCCGCCGTTGGCGATTTCGGTGATGCTCAGCGTCAGGTCGGTGTCGTAGTTGTCGACCAGGTTCCAGGTATAGGCGGCGAGCTTGTGGCCGACGGCATCGACGAAGCCCGGCGGCCCGTAGAGCCTGAGCGCGCTCTTGCGGCCCAGGACGACGCGCAGCAGCCGCTCGAAGCCGCAGAAATGGTCCATGTGCATGTGGGAGACGAAAACGTCGCTCACCCGCAGCAGTTTTCGCGGCGAAAGTGCGCCCAGATCGCCGAGGTCGAACAGGATCGCCCGCTTCTCGAACATGAGCTCGACATAGAGGCCGGGATCCGAGAACGGCTCGTTGACGAGGACCGGGTGGAACCGCGAGGACATGACGTCCTTCTAGCGGATTTCTGGGGCGACTGTCGCCGCCCGGGTCAGTTCAGCCGGTGCCGGGTGAATTCCGGGACGACGGCGGACAGCCGCGACAGCATGGTCTCGTCGTCGCCGTCCTTGGTCGCGGCCTGGAGGCGCCTGATCTCCTCGATCAGCGCCTCGGGGACGAGCGCGCGCGGCTCGGCGGCCATGATCCCGTCCAGCGAGGTCGGGTGCAGGGGCTCGCTGGCGTCGAACAGTTCCTCGTGAAGCTTCTCCCCCTCGCGCACGCCGGTGAACTCGATGGCGATGTCCTGGTGCGGCTCGTAGCCGGCAAGCCGGATCATCTGCTCGGCCAGATCGATGATCTTGACCGGTTGGCCCATGTCGAGGACGAAGATCGAGATGCGCTCGCGGCTGTTGAGCCCCAGCGCGGAGGCCATCAGCACGAGGCTGACCGCTTCCTTGATGGTCATGAAGTAGCGCTTCATGTCCGGATGGGTGACGGTGATCGGGCCGCCCTGTTCCAGTTGCTCCCGGAACAGCGGCACGACGGAACCGCTCGATCCCAGGACGTTGCCGAAGCGCACCGACATGAAGCGGGTCTCGCGGTTGCCGTTGCCGTTGACGCGGTTGCTGGCGGCGTAGGCCAGCGCGTCGAGCGCCTCGCAATAGCTTTCGGCGGCGCGCTTGGTGGCGCCCATCACCGAGGTCGGCTGCACGGCCTTGTCGGTCGAGATCATCACCATCGCCTTGACGCCGATCTTGCGCGCCGCGTCGGCGACGTTCACCGTCCCGACCGTATTGGTGCGGATGCCTTCGGCGATGTGTCTTTCGACGATCGGCACATGCTTGAGGGCGGCGGCGTGGAAGATGATATCCGGCGCGAACGTCTCGATCAGCGTCGTGATCTTGTGGCGGTCACGCACGTCGCACAGCCGTCCATCGACGGGGACGCCGGGGAAATCGCGCTTCAGGTCCTTGGTGATGTCGTAGAGGGCGAACTCGGCGTTCTCAACGATCATCAGCCGCTTGCAGCTCATCGACGCGATCTGCCGGCACAGCTCGCTGCCGATCGTTCCGCCGCCGCCGGTCACCAGGATGCGCCGGCCGGCGACCAGCTTGCGGATCATCGTGTAGTCGAGTTCGCGGGTGGAGCGGCCCAGCAGGTCCTCGATGTTGATCGGGGTGAGGCGGATGCGGCCGTCGCCGTCGGCGCCCTCCATGGCCGGCCGCAGCAGCCGCTCGACGCTGAGGCCGAGCTTGCGCGCCGAGGAAATCAGCGACTCGATGTCCTTTTCCTTGGTCAGCGCCTCGTTGGTAAGGATCAGCCGGCGCGGCGCCTGTCCGCGCTGGGAGAGGCGCTGGACGACGCGCTCGAGGTCCTCGGAATGGCCGAGCACCGGCACGTTGCGGATGCGCTGGCCGATATGGGCCTGTTTCGAGGAGATCATGCCGACCGGCGTGATCAGCTCCGAGCCGTTGGTCTCCAGCGAGCGGATGATGATCTCGGCTTCGTTGCCAGACCCGGCGATCAGCACGGGAATCGCGCCGTGGCCCCGGCGATGGCCGCGCTTCAGCAGCCGCTGGTCGCGATAGATGCGGTAGAGCATCCGCGGGCCGCCGAGAAGGGCGCACAGGATGAACCAGGTCGAGAACACGATGGTTCGCGGCACGACGATGTCGCCGCGCGAGGCGAAATCGAGCACCACCAGGAACACGGTGACGGTGGTTACCGCCTTGATGATGTTTATGAGGTCGGGAATCGAGGCGAATCGCCAGATCCCGGCATAGAGGCCGAACGCCCAGTAGGCCACGCCCGCGAAGGGAAGAACCGTCGCGAACAGGATGGCCATGTCGTCGAGACGGAAGATGAACGCGCCCGTGCCGAAGCGCAGATAATAGCCGATGACGATAGCCGCAGCGGTCATCACCAGGTCATGGGTGAAGGCGGCGAGCCTCTTCGGCGTCAAAGGGCTAGGAGCAAATCGCATCCGGTTCAGCATGTCGGGACGTAAACAACCCGCAGTCCTTACACCCTGTGCGCTTTCAGGTCCAACCCGTATGTGACAGCCATATGTAGTGGAAAACAGGCACTAACGCGGCAAAAATGCGCTCTATCGGGCGGTTTCGGCAGGCGGCGGCGTGTCGTCCGGGTAGTGTTCGCGGATGGCGAACAGGGCGACGACCAGCATCAAGACGCAGATCCACCAGATCTGCCAGGCGCCATGGCTGACGCTCGAAATCGCCAGCGTCGCCGTGATCGCACCGTAGGCAAAGGAGCGCCGGCGCCCCGGCAGGCGCGGGATCGACAGCACGATCCCGATCATGATCAGGCCGGCCAGCGCCACGCCGATGGCGCCGAGTTCGACCCAGATCTGCAGAATCGGATTGTGCGGATGGTGAACAGGGCCGATCGACCAGTCGACGCCGGGAATATCCCACATTCCGAAGTAGCGGGATGATTCGAGGCCCCAGCCCAGAACCGGGTGCATCAGCGCGACCTGCGAGAACTCCCGCCAGATATCCAGCCGTCGCTCGGTGCTGAGATCGACCATGGCGTCGGCGCCGGTTTCGGCGGCGAGATCGGCCATCACCTGGACGGTCAGCGGCATCGCGATGAACGCCACGGCGGCGACGACGATCACGCCGATCGCCGCGAGCCGGTTGCTGACCAGCGCCAGGCTGGTCACGAACAGGCCGGCGGCAATCGCCAGCAGTGCCGAATCGCTCTTGGAAACGAAGACGGCGACGGCGACCAGAACGACGAGGGCGGTGCGAATCCAGTGCCGGTAGGGGCCCGTCGTCAGGGCGAGCGTGGGCCACATCAGCAGGCTGAGGGTGACGACGGACCGGTTCATGTAGGCCGGATTGGGGCCGTAGACCGAAAGCCTGAAACCGGTGTTGGTCGACAGTTCGAAAATCAGCACAAGGGCGGCGAGGGCGATGCCGACGGCGGCACCGACCCGCTGGGCCTGTCTCTCGAGCGGCGGCGCCAGTCCGTGCAGGATCAGGATCACGAAGAACATCGCGATCATCTTGATCGACTGCTCGAGCGCCATTTCGGGCCCTAGCGCCCAGCTGCTGGACACGGCCGCGTAGACGAGCAGCAGCAGGGTACACGACACCCACCACGGGTGGCTCGCCGGGTTGAGGCTCGCCAGTATCTTCCGGCCGAGCGAGGCCTCACCGCGTGTGACATGGGCGGCGAGCGCGAACGCGACCGCGAACGCGAGGCCGACGGCGACGACCGTCGGCAGGGACCGGCTGGAATAGAGAATCACCACCGGTGCGACCACGAACAGCGTGGTCATGCAGGCATCGCGCAGCCATTTCGCACCGATCGCAGCGGCAACCTTCTCGATTGCGCGCCACCACTGCCGGGCATCGTCCGCAATGTGCCGCCAAATCAAGCTGATCGTCGATGCCATTCGTCGCGGGGACCTGATTGTTCGGCGAGATTACCGGCTTCCGGGGCCGGTGTCGCGGTGGGAAAAGTGTTGATCGGGCGTCCCTTGGGCGTTTAGCTGCCGGCGCGGTTCGTGGCCGCCGCGCTTTCACGGCCCCAACTAACGCAGGATGCGCCGGTAGCATCGATGAGCGAGAGCATCAAGGTTCCGTTTTTCCGCCCTTCGATCGGCGAGGAGGAGATCGACGAGGTCGTGGCCACGCTTCGCGGCGGCTGGCTTACGACCGGTGACCGCGCGCGCCGGTTCGAGGAGGGCTTTTGCGCCTATCTGGGCGGCGATGTCGAGGCGATCGCCGTCAATTCGGCGACGGCGGGGCTTCATCTCGCGCTCGAGGCGCTTGGCATCGGCCCCGGCGACCAGGTCGTGGTACCGGACCTGACCTTCACCGCGAGCGCGGAGGTGGTGCGGTATCTCGGCGCCGAAGTCAGGCTCGTCGACGTCGATCCCGAGACCCTGTGCCTCGATCCGGCCGCCTTCGAAGCCGCCATCAACGAGCGCACGAAGGCGGTCATGCCGGTGCATTACGGCGGGCTCTCCTGCGATCTCGACCGGATTTCGGCGATTTGCACCCGGCACTGCATCGAAATCGTCGAGGACGCCGCCCACGCGCTGCCGACGCGCTGGCAGGGCCGGCTGATCGGGTCGCACGGCACGGCGGCGACGGTGTTCAGCTTCTACGCCAACAAGACGATCACCACCGGCGAGGGCGGCATGCTGGTGACGCCACGGCGGGACCTGGCGGAACGGGCGCGAATCATGCGGCTGCACGGCATCGACCGCGACGCCTTCGACCGCTTCCGCAAGCCCGGGGCCGGCTGGCGCTACGACATCGTCGCGCCGGGGTTCAAGTACAACCTGTCCGATCTCGCCGCCGCCGTCGGCGTGCGCCAGCTCGAAAAGACCGACGGCCTCTGCAAGAAGCGCGCGACCATCGCCGAGCGCTATCTCGACGCCTTCGCCGACCTGCCGGCGCGGCTGCCGGTGAGGGGCGAGCAGGGCGGGCATTCCTGGCATCTGTTCCCGATCCGCCTGAACGCGGATGCGCCGCTCGACCGCGACGCCTTCATCGCCCGGATGACCGAGCTGGGTATCGGCACCAGCATGCACTACGCGCCGCTGCACCGGATGACCTACTGGAAGGAGCGCTACGACCTGAAGCCGGAGGATTTCCCGGTTTCCGAGGACGCGTTCACCAACCTCGTCACGCTGCCACTTTTCCCGGACATGACGGAGGCCGAGATCGGGGCGGTGATCGGCGCGGTGCGCGACACGCTGACGGCCGGGCGGCGCGTTGCCGCCGGGGGCTAGGGCCGCCGTGGCGGACAATCCGGATCGCCGTTTCGTCGTCGTGCTGGGGGCCGCGCGCTCGGGCACCTCAATGCTGCGCGACCTGATCGCGGCGCATCCGCAGATCGCCGCCATTCCCTTCGACGTCAACCACATCTGGCGGATCGGCAACGACCGCCGGCCCAACGACGCGTTCGCGCCGGGCACCGCGACCCCGGCCGTGGCACGGCGGATCCGCGACCGGCTGACCGGCATCGCCCGCCGCAATGCCGGCGCGTCGTGGCCGCAGGTGCGGTTCGTCGTGGAAAAGACCGTCGGCAACGCGCTCAGGCCGGATTTCGTCGAGGCGGTGCTGCCGGACGCGCTCTACGTGCGGATCACGCGCGATCCGCGCCGCGTCATCGCGTCGACCATCGACGCCTGGAAGGCGCCGCCGGATACCGGCCATCTCCGGCGCAAGCTCCGGCTGTTCGGGCCGGCAGACCTCGGCTACATGGGCTGGTACGCGCTGAACGCGCTCAGCGGTCGCTTCGGCCACAAGCGCGGCCTGCACATGTGGGGCGCGCGCTATCCCGGCATTCGCACCGATCTCGAAACCGAGAGCCTGGAGACCGTCTGCGCCCGCCAGTGGCTCTCGTCGGTGCGCACGATCGATCGGTTTTTCGCGGATCTGCCGCCCGAGCGCGGGATTTCAGTCAACTACGAGGCACTCGTCGGCGGCCCCGAGGCGCTGCGGCGGATCTGGTCGTTCCTCGGCGTTGACGACGACGCGCTGGCGGCGCGTGTGTTCTCCGAGCGCGTCAGGGCGTCGGGCAATCGCCAATCGGCGCTGCCCGAGGCGATCGAGGGCGACACGCGGCGCGCCGTCGAGGCGCTGATCGCCGAATACGGCTACGGCTGAGGGGAAACGGTGCAGGATTTCACCAAACGCGCCTTCGATATCGCTGCGAGCCTGGCCGGGCTGATCGTGCTGTCGCCGGTGCTGGCCGCGATCTCGATCGCGATCCTGATCGATTCCGGCCGGCCGGTGCTGTTCAGCCAGGACCGGGTCGGGCTGCGGGGGCGGCTCTTCCGCATCCATAAGTTCCGCACCATGCGGCCCGTCGCGGGGCCGAAGATCACAGCGGGCGGCGATCCGCGCATCACCCGCGTCGGCGCGGTCCTGCGCCGCACCAAGCTTGACGAGCTGCCGCAGCTCTGGGACGTCCTGCGCGGGGCGATGTCGTTTGTCGGCCCCCGGCCGGAAGTCCCTGGAATGTTTGCGCATTATCCCGCCGAGGCACGCGAGCGGATCACCGCGGTGCGGCCCGGCATCACCGATCTCGCCACGCTCGAGTTCCGCGACGAGGAGGCGGTGCTCGCCGGCGCCGCCGATCCGGAGAAAACCTATCTCGAGGAGGTGGTGCCGAAGAAGATCGCGCTCTACCTCGACTATCTCGACCGGCGCAGCTTCGGCCTCGACCTGGCGATCATCGGCCGGACGATACGCGGGCTGTTCGGCTGACGGGGCCCGGTCGGCGGCGCCCGGCTGGCGGCGCGACACGGGCCCCTTGCAAGCCTCTAGCGGTGCTTGATGAACGTCCCGTCGTTCAGCTCGGAGACTGCCTGGCGCAGCTCGTCGCGGGTGTTCATGACGATGGGCCCGTACCAGGCGACCGGCTCCTTCAGCGGCTTGCCGGAGACCAGCAGGAAGCGAATGCCTTCGTCGCCGGCCTGGACGGTCACCTCGTCGCCGGAATCGAACAGCACCAGGGAGCGATTCCCGGTCTGCTCGCGTATGAGCACCTCGTTTTCGGGCGTGCCGCGCTCGGTCAGGACGCCGAACGGCTTCGACGCGTCGCGGAAGGTGCCCGAGCCCTCGAACACGTAGGCGAAGGCCTGCCGGTAGGTTTCCACCGGAAGCCGCTTGCGGACGCCGGCGGGCACGAACACGTCGAGATAGCGCGGATCGGCGGCGATGCCGTCGACGGGGCCGCGCTTGCCCCAGAAGTCACCGCAGACGACGCGCACGATGGTGCCGTCGTCGTCGATGATCTCGGGGATCGCGGCGGATTCGATGTCCTGATAGCGCGGCTCGGTCATCTTCAGCGACGAGGGCAGGTTGGCCCAGAGCTGGAAGCCGTGCATCTGCCCCTTGGCGTCACCCTTGGGCATCTCCTGGTGCATGATGCCGCTGCCGGCCGTCATCCACTGCACGTCGCCGGCGCCCAGCGTGCCCCGGTTGCCCAGGCTGTCGCCGTGGTCGACGGAACCCGAGAGAACGTAGGTGATCGTCTCGATGCCGCGATGGGGATGCCAGGGAAAGCCCTTGAGGTAATCCTCGGGCCGTTCGTTACGGAAATCGTCGAACAGCAGGAAGGGATCGAATTCGCTCGTGTTGCCGAAGCCGAAGGCGCGGTGCAGCTTGACACCGGCGCCCTCCATCGTCGGGCTTGCCTCGTGGATGCTCTTGACGGGGCGGATCGACATCGAAGACCTCCGGGGTGTTACTGGTCGGTACCGCCATAGATGGGGACGGAACGCCGGCTGTCCAGTCCCTAGGCCGTGCCCAGCTCCGCCCTGATCTCCGGCAGGGTCAACAAAAGGTCGACGACACCTTCCAGATCGAGCTGCTCGGTGTTGTGCGAGGTGTAGTCCTCGATCTCGGCGACGTCCGGGTTTCCTTCGGAGAAATAGGAGGCGTAGTCGAGGTCGCGCCCGTCCATGCGGATGCGCCAGTAGTCGCCCTGATCCTCGGCGCCCGCCAGCTCGTCGGCGGTCGCCAGCGTCTCGAACAGCTTCTCGCCGTGGCGGACGCCGATGGTGCGGATATCGACGTCGGCCTCGAACAGCGCCTTCATCGCCTCGGCCAGCGTGCCGATGGTGCAGGCCGGCGCCTTCTTGATGAACACGTCGCCGGGCTCGGCGTGGGTGAGGGCGTGCTCGACGAGGGCGACGGAATCGATCAGCGGCAGCAAAAACCGCGTCATCTGCGGATTGGTGACGGTGATCGGCCCGCCGTCGCGGAGCTGCTTCAGGAACAGCGGGATCACCGAGCCGCGCGAGTACATGACGTTGCCGTAGCGGACGCAGGCGACGACGGTGCCTTCGCCGTTGCGGCGGCGCGAGGCAGCCTGGACGAGCTTCTCCATCATCGCCTTGGACATGCCCATGGCGTTGATCGGCAGCACGGCCTTGTCGGTCGACAGGCACACGACCCGATCGACGTCATGCTTAATCGCCGCGTCGATGACGTTGGAGGAGCCGACCACGTTTGTGCGGACGGCTTCCATCGGGAAGAACTCGCAGGAGGGCACCTGCTTCAGCGCGGCGGCGTGAAACACCATGTCGGCGCCGGCCATCGCCATGTCGACGCTGCCTGGATCGCGCACGTCGCCGATATAGAACGACAGCCGCGGCTCGCGCAGCCGGTTGCGCATGGCGTCCTGCTTCTCCTCGTCGCGCGACAGGATGCGGATCTCGCCGGCGCCCTGCGCCAGCGCATGCCGCACCATGACCCCGCCGAAGGAGCCGGTGCCGCCGGTGATGAGGATGGTCTTGCCTTGCATATCAACGCCTTGTGCGGCTGCTCATGTGCCACAAGCGGACGCGGGGCGCAATTGAGAGGTTTCACGCGCCCTCGGCGCGCCACTGTACGGGGAGCGGCCGCCTAGGCGGCGAGGGTCATGGAATGGACCGAGAGCGGGTCCTGTTTGCCGGCGACCCGGATCAGTCGCGTCTCGCTGCCCGGATACCGTTCGGCAACGGCCCGGAACACGGTTTCGCCGATCAGCAGTTCGCCGGGTGCGGCGGCCGCCTGGATGCGGGCAGCGGTGTTGACCGGATCTCCGAGCGCGGTGAAGTCGAAGTAATCCTCGCGGCCGACATTACCGACGAAGGCCGTGCCGGCGTCGATGCCGATCCCCACGGGCAACAGCGGGGAATGGCGGCCGTCGTAGCCGAGCGCGCGCAGCAGATCCTTGCCGGCCTCGACCGCCTTTATCTTGAAGTCGGGACCCGAGAAGCCGGGAATGAAGAACGCCATCACCTCGTCGCCGATGAGCTTGTCCACCGTCGCGTCGTGACGGATCAGCACCTCGGTGGCGGTCACGTAGAACCGGTTCAGGATCTCGGCGAACCGCGCGGGGCCGAGCTTTTCGGCCAGTTCCGTCGAGCCGCGAACGTCGGCGAAGAGGATCGCGGTCTCGATCTCCGCCCCGCCCAGCGGCATCTTCTCGCAACACATGGTGCAGATGTGGGGGTTCTTCTTGGACGGACGGAAACCGAGCACGGCGCAGATGCGGCCGCCGACGCCGCCGAAGGGGTTGTGACAGATCTTGCAGCGCGGCGTGCCGGGCAGGAGATGCATCACGCGGCGCAGGTTCTTATGGAACGGGTGGCCCTCGCTCAGAACCTCCCGCCACGCCTCCAGTTTGGCTTCCTCGCCGGTGTTGGGTTGCGGTGACATGGCTGTTTCACCGCCTAATTACTAGCATGTTTCCGCGATCCGGTCACCACGTGCCTTGGCGCCACGGACGGGCCGGAGGCGCGCGGGCCAAGAGCGGTGGCTGGCGACCCAATCGCGTGTATTTCCCGCTGCGGCCCCTTGACTTTGCGCCCCTCACGCCGTCCTTTTCGCCGCCATGAGACGGACCGCCATCACCGGCGCTTTCAGCGATTGACCGGGAGGCAGGCGGTGCGCGTCGTTCTGTACATTCAACGCGCCGACACTTAACTAAGCCGGACGATATCGATCCGCCTTCTTCAAGATCGCGGCGACAGGCGCCTATCCCGTGACTGGCCACGGGCAGGCGCCTGAAACAGGAATCCCGAAAGACACGACATGACAGAGTTTGAAGGCGTCGTTCCGGCGCTCGGCGCTGCGCTCGAAAAGCGCGGCTATACTGCGTTAACGCCCGTGCAGACGGCCGTTCTGGCGCCTGAACTGAGCGGGGAGGACCTGCTGGTCTCGGCGCAGACGGGGTCCGGCAAGACCGTCGCGTTCGGTCTGGCCCTGGCACCGACGCTGCTCGAGGACGCCGACCGGTTCGACCAGCCGCAGGCCCCGCTGGCGCTTGTCGTCGCCCCGACCCGGGAACTGGCGATGCAGGTGGGGCGCGAGCTCGAATGGCTCTATGGCGAGACGGGCGCGCGGCTCGCCTCCTGTGTCGGCGGCATGGACTACCGGACCGAGCGGCGCGCGCTCGAACGCGGCGCCCATATCGTCGTCGGCACGCCGGGCCGCCTGTGCGACCATATCCGCCGCGGCTCGCTGGATACCTCCGCGCTGCGGGCGGTGGTGCTCGACGAGGCGGACGAGATGCTCGATCTCGGCTTCCGCGAGGACCTCGAGTTCATCCTGGAATCCGCGCCGTCGGAACGGCGCACGCTGCTGTTCTCGGCCACGGTGCCGCACACCATCGCCAAACTGGCCAAGACATTCCAGCGCGACGCGGTGCGCGTTACCACCACGGAAGAACAGGCGCAGCACCTGGACATCGAATACCGCGTGCATCCGGTCGCGTCCTACGACAAGGAAAACGCGATCATCAACGTGCTGCGCTTCCACGAGGCCACGAACGCCATCGTGTTCTGCGCGACGCGCGCCACCGTCACCCACCTGACCGCCCGGTTCAACAACCGCGGGTTCGCCGTGGTGGCGCTGTCGGGCGAACTGAGCCAGAACGAGCGGACGCACGCGCTGCAGGCCATGCGCGACGGGCGCGCCCGGGTGTGCATTGCCACGGACGTGGCCGCCCGCGGCATCGACCTGCCGAACCTCGAGCTCGTCATCCACGCCGACCTGCCGACGAACGCCGAAACCATGGTACATCGCAGCGGCCGGACAGGGCGGGCCGGGCGCAAGGGCGTCAGCGTCCTGATCGTGCCCAACAACCGGCGCCGGCAGGCCGAGCGCCTGCTGGCCAATGGCGGCATCGATGCGGACTGGTGCAAGCCGCCGACCGCCGACGAGGTGCGCCGGCGCGACGACGAGCGCCTGCTCGCCGACCCCTCCCTCGCAGACCCCGTGACGGAGGAGGAGCAGACGCTGGTTCAGGACCTGCTGGCGCGTCACGGCGCCGAACAGGTTGCCGCCGCCTTCCTGCGCCGCTGCCGCGCCGGTCACTCGGCCCCGGAGGAACTGGCCGAAATCGCCCCGCAGGACCTGAGAAAGCCGGAAAAGAGGGCACCGGAGGTGCCGAGACGGCCGCGCGAGGATTTCGACGACAGCGTGTGGTTCTCGCTGTCGATCGGGCGCCGGCAGCGCGCCGAGCCGCGTTGGATCCTGCCGATGGTGTGCCGTGCCGGCGGGATCACCAAGCGCGACGTCGGGGGGATCAAGCTGCAGGACGAGGCGACCTACATCCAGATCGCGGCGGAGAGCGCGGACGCCTTCGAGGCGGCGCTCGGCCCGGAGATGACGCTGGAGCGGAACGTCAGCGTGGCGCGCCTGGAGGGCATGCCGGACCTGACTCGCGCACCGCGGCCTGAGGCCGGGGACGAGTCCGAGGGGCGCTTCGACGACGAGCGGAAGCCCTATGCGCGGAAGGGGCCGCCCCGGGACAAGAAACCGTACGGCGACAGGAAGCCGCCCCGGGACAAGAAACCATACGGCGACAAGAAGCCGTATGGCGACAGGAAGCCCCACGGCGATCGGAAGCCGTATGGGGAGAAGCCGTTCTCCGATGAGACGACCGTCTCCGCGGAGACGAAACCCTACTGGGACCGGCCGCCGCGCAGCGACAAGAAGCCGTTCGACAAGAAGCCGTTCGACAAGAAACCGTACGAGAAGAAGCCGTTCGCAAAGAAGCCCTACGATCCCCGCGAACGCGACGACCGCGCGCAGGAGGACCACGGCGCCCCGAAACCGAAACGCGTTGACGATTCGGAACATCGCTCGGGCGACGAGCGGCCGGCGCGCAAGGGACCGAATCCCGCGCTCGATCCGAACTGGAAGCCCGGAAGGAAGGCGACCGGAAAGCCGGCGGGCAAGCGGCCCGGAAAACCCGGGGGCAAACCCGGGGGCAAACCCGGGGGCAAACCGGGTGGCAAACCGGGCGGAAAACCGGGTGGCAAGCCCGGTGCCGCGAAGGCGTTCCGGCCGAAGGGTGGCAAGGGCAGTGTGTCCGGCGGGACGTCCGGGGCCGGCGGGCTGAAGCGGAAGTCGGGGCCGGGCAAGCCGCGCTGATTGTGGCTCGTCGGGCGTGCGTCCCGGGTCCGCCGTCTTGACTCTGGGACGCCCACGCCGTCCTTTTCGCGCCATGAGAAAGATCGCCATCACCGGCGCGAAGGGCCTGATCGGCTGGCATGCGCGCGCCTGGCTGTCGGTACAGCCGGAAACACAGGTCGTGCGCGTGCCGAAAGCCGCGTGGACCGACGCTGAGTCGCTCGCCGGGCTGCTCGAAGGCTGCGACGCCGTCGTGCATCTGGCGGCGATGAATCGCGGCGCGGACGCGGAGATTCGCGAAACCAACGTGCGGCTCGCCCGGACGCTCGTGGACGCGCTCGACCGCCTCGGCGGAACGCCGCACGTGCTGCATTCGTCGTCGACGCTGGCCGAGCGCGACACCGGCACGCACGGGACCTATGGCCGGTCGAAGCGCGAGGCCTCGGAGATCCTGTCGGGATGGGCGGCGACGTCCGGTGGCGCCTTCACCGACATGATCCTGCCGAACGTGTTCGGCGAGGGCGGCAGGGCGTTCCACAACTCGGTGGTCTCGACCTTCTGCCACCTGCTGGCGACCGGCGGCGAGCCGAAGGTCGACGTCGACAACGAGATCGCGTTCCTGCATGCCCATCAGGTGGCCTGCGGAATTGGCGACCTGATCGCGCAGGGGGCCACGGAAGAGTGGCGGCCGTCAGGGACCCGGATCACGGTTTCGGCGCTGCTCGACACGCTGAAGGACATGGATTCGGGCTACCGCGCGCACTTCATTCCCGATCTGCGCGATCCCTTCGCCCGCGACCTGTTCAACACCTATCGCAGCTATCTCTATCCCGACCACTACCCGGTCGCGTTCGAGCGGCACACCGACCAGCGCGGCACGCTGGTCGAGGCGATCCGCGAGGGCAATGGCGGGCAGGTCCACTATTCCAACACGCACCCGGGCTTCACCCGCGGCGAGCACTTCCATTTCCGCAAGGTGGAGCGCTTCGTCGTCATCTCTGGCGAGGCGGAGATCGCGATCCGGCGCATCTGCGGCGCGGAGATCATGCGCTTCCGGGTCTCCGGCGAAAAACCCGTCTATGTCGATATGCCGACCTTGCATACCCACAACCTGACGAATACCGGGTCCGGCGACATGATCGCGATGTTCTGGTCAAACGAGCTCTACGACCCCGCCGCGCCGGACACCTACCGGGTGCCGGTCGAGTTGGAGGCGGCAGCCGGGGCGGAAACGACAGGCGGGGCGGGCAACGAGACCCCCGGAAAGGTGATCGCGCGATGAAAGTGATGACCATCCTCGGCACGCGGCCGGAGATCATCCGCCTGTCGCGCGTCATCGCCCGGCTCGACGAGGCGTGCGAGCACGTGCTGGTGCATACCGGCCAGAGCCACGACCGGACGCTGTCGGACGTATTCTTCGAGGACCTGGGCCTGCGCGCCCCGGACCACCATCTCGACGTCAAGTCGGACAGCCTCGGCGCCCAGCTCGGCAACATCCTGGCGGGCGCGGAGCGCGTGCTGACGGCGGAACGGCCCGACGCGCTGGTCGTGCTCGGGGACACCAATTCCGCGCTGTCGGCGATCATGGCCAAGCGCATGCGCGTGCCGGTCTATCACATGGAGGCGGGCAACCGCTGCTTCGACTGGAACGTGCCGGAAGAGATCAACCGGCGGATGATCGACCACATCGCGGACGTCAATCTGGTCTATACCGAGCATGCCCGCCGCAACCTGATCGCCGAGGGGCTTCCCGCCCGCCGCATCGCGCTGACCGGCTCGCCGATGCGCGAGGTGCTGGAGCATTACGCCGACCGGATCGAGGCCTCCGACGTGCTGTCGCGGCTGGAGATCGCGCCGCGCGACTATCTCGTCGCCAGCGTCCACCGCGAGGAGACCGTCGACAACCCGGCGCATCTTTCAAAGGTCGCCGAGACGCTGACGCGGCTGTCGGAGACCTTCGAACGGCCGGTGCTGGTGTCGACCCATCCGCGCCTGAAGCGGCGGCTGGAGGAGGCCGGCGGCACCGAGATCGGTGGCAACGATATCGGCGGCGTCCGCTTCCACGAACCGTTCGGGCTGCTCGACTACGTCAAGCTGCAGAAGAACGCCTTCTGCACGATCTCGGATTCCGGCACGCTGTCGGAGGAGGCGGCGATGCTCGGCTTTCCGGCGGTGTCGCTCCGGAACGCCACGGAGCGGCCGGAAGGCGTCGAGGCCGGGGCGATGCTCTTGACCGGGATCGACGCGCAGACCGTCGTCGACGCGGTGTCCTGGCAGACGGCGCGGTTCGCCGCCGGCGAGCGGCCGGTGTGCCCGCCCGACTACACGATCGCGGACACGTCGGCACGGGTCGTGTCGCTGGTGCTCGGCACCGCGGGCCTGATGCATCGCTGGGTCGGCATCGATCCGCGTCCCTCCTGATCGCGCGTCGGGGGGCGAGGTGAAGATCCTCATCATCTATCGGCACTACTGGCCGGACACGCCGCCGCTCGGCTCGATGCTGCGCACGCTGGCGGAGCACCTCGCCGGGCGCGGGCACCGAGTCTATGTCGTGACCGGCCAGCCCTCCTATCAGGGCCGGCAGGGAGAGACGCTGCCGAAACGCGAGTTCAAGGGCGGCGTGCGCATCATTCGCCTGCCACTTCTGCGGGAAACCGGCGGCTTCCTGCGCCGCCTTCTCAACGTGATCCTGTTCGAAAGCGCGGTGCTGTCCTACGCGGCGCGCCACCGGTTCAACCTGGTGTGGACCAACACGCTGCCGCCGATCGTCGGCGGGCTCTACGGGGTCCTGTCCGCGCGCGGGTCCGGCGCCCGCTTCCTCTATCACGTCCAGGACATCTATCCGGAGGTCTGGCGCTACGCCTCGGGCGAGACCCCGGGCGCGCTGAAGCGCTTCTGGATCCGGCTGCTGGCCTCCGTCGACTCGTGGACCTGCCGGCGCTCGGCCGCCGTCGTCGTCCTGTCCGACGACATGATGCGCACCATCGCCGACAGGGGCGGCAACGGGGCGGTTGCGTTCCACGTCGTCAACAACTTCGTCCAGGCCGAGCTGTCCGGCGACGAGCCGCCGCCGCAGCGGGACGACGCTGTCTTCCGGCTGGTGTTCTCCGGCAATCTGGGCCGCTTCCAGAACCTCGACCTGCTGGTCGAGGCGATGGCGCTGATCGGCCCGGACGAGGGGATCACGCTTCAGTTCATCGGCTCCGGCGTCGCCGAGGACAAGCTGCGCGAGACGGTAACGCGGCGCGGCCTCGCCCATGTCGGCTTCACCCCGCGGCTGCCCTCCAACGAGGCATTCCGGCTGACGCGCGCCGCCGATCTCGGCGTGATCTCGCTCGTTCCCGGCATGCACCGTGTCTCCTATCCGAGCAAGCTGATGACCTACATGGCCGCCGGCCTGCCGGTGCTGGCGCTGATGGAGACCGACAGCGCGCTGGCGCACTATCTCGACGACAACGATGCCGGCATCGCCGTTCAGGGCGACGCGGCGGCGGTCGCCGCTGCCATCCGCGCCGCGCGGGATCGTTTCGCGGCGGACCAGGGCCTCAAGCCCCGCATCGCGGCGCTCGCCGAGCGCGATTTCGGCCGCAAGGCCGCCTGCGAACGCTGGACGCACCTCATCGATACGTTCGTGTCGGATTGATGGGCCGTGCCCTTTCCAAACACTGGTCATGCCCGGGCGTGACCCGGGCATCTCGTGCCATACGCCGGAGATTGCCGGTTCAGGCCCGACAATGACGAGCGGAGTGATGCGGACGAGTATTCGCGGGCGCTGCTTTCCGCCTCTAGGGCAATTCCACGTGGAGGGGCCGAATGGGTCCCGGATCAGGTCCGGGACACGCGGCTTGTGTTTGTCGCTTCGGCCGTGCCCCATGACCAGAGGCGCGCCCTGGACTTGATCCGGGGCCCAGTGGGTGGTTGCCATGGGCTCCCCGCTGTCATGCCCGGACGTGTTCCGGGCATCCATGGCCATCGTCGCTGGTAACGGAACGCAGGCGTCGGTGTTCATGGATTGCCGGGACAAGCCCGACAATGACGAGCGGGGTGACGCGGACGAGCGTTCGCGGGCGCCGCTTTCCGCCTCCAGGGCAATCCCGCGCGGTTACGCCGAATGGGTCCCGGATCGGGTCCGGGACACGCGGCTTGTGTTTGTCGCTCAGGCCGTGCCCCATGAACAGAGGCGTGCCCTGGACTTGATCCAGGGCCCAATGGGCGGTTGCCGCGTGGCTCCCTATTGTCATGCCTGGGCCTGACCCGGCAATCCCGTCCCCTCTACTGCGCCGCTTCCGCCGTTTCCCCGACGCGTTCCACGCGGGCGGCGCAGAACTTGAACTCGGGGATCTTGCCAAAGGGATCGAGCTGCGGGTTGGTCAGCTTGTTGGCCGCCGCGTCCTCGAAGCAGAAGGGGATGAACAGCATGCCCTGCGGCACGTTTCGGTCGCGGCGCGCCTTCAGCTCGATCTCGCCGCGGCGGGTGGAGACCCTGACCGTGTCGCCGGCCTCTAGCCCCATGTCGCGCAGCTGGCGCGGGTTCATGGCAACGGTCGGCTCCGGCTCGATCGCTTCGAGGACGGAGGCGCGGCGGGTCATAGCGCCGGTGTGCCAGTGCTCCAGCAGGCGGCCGGTGGTGAGCACCATCGGATAGTCGGCGTCCGGCAGCTCGTCGGGCGGGACGATGTTTGTCGGGACGATCTTGGCCCGGCCGTCCTCTGTGGGGAAGGATTCGGCGAACAGGATCTCGCTGCCCGGGCCATCCTCGCTGTCGCACGGATAGGTGACGCAGCGCTCGCGCACCAGCCGGTCCCAGGTGATGTTGTTCAGCGACGGCATCACCTGGCTCATCTCGGCGAAGACCTGCGCCGGGCCCTCGTAGGCCCAGTCGAGGCCGAGCCGGCGGGCGATCTCCTGAACGGTGTGCCAGTCCGGCCGCGCCTGGCCGGGCGGAGCGACGACCGGCTCGCCGATCTGAACCTGCCGGTTGGTGTTGGTGAAGGTGCCCCACTTCTCGTAGTAGCTCGTCGCCGGCAGGATCACGTCGGCGTAATAGGCGGTCTCGGTCAGGAAGATGTCCTGGACGACGAGATGGTCCAGCTTGGCCAGCGCGGCGCGGGCATGGTTCTGGTCGGGGTCCGACATCGCCGGGTTCTCGCCCAGAACGTACATCGCCTTGATCTCGTCGGCGTGGATCGCGTCCATGATCTCGACGACGGTGAGGCCGGGTTCCGGATCGAGGTCCGTGCCCCAGAAATCCTCGAACAGGTTGCGGATCTCCGCCTTCGCGACCGACTGATAGTCGGGGTAGACCATCGGGATCAGCCCCGCGTCGGAAGCGCCCTGCACGTTGTTCTGGCCGCGCAGGGGATGCAGGCCGGTGCCCGGGCGGCCGACCTGGCCGGTGATCAGCGCGAGCTGGATCAGGCAGCGGGCGTTGTCGGTGCCGTGCACGTGCTGCGACACGCCCATGCCCCAGAAGATGATCGAGGCTTCGGAGCGGGCGTAGTCGCGCGCGACCTCGCGGATCACCTCGGCGGGAATGCCGCAGACCTCTTCCATCTTCTCCGGCGGGAACTGGCGAACATTGCGGACCAGCTCCTCGAAGCCGTGGGTGCGGGCGGCGACATACTGCCGGTCGTACAGGTTTTCCTCGATGATCGTGTGGATCATCGCGTTGAGCAGGGCGACGTCGGCGCCCGGCTTGAACTGCAGGTGGCGGGTGGCGTGGCGCGACAGCATCTGCCGGCGCGGATCCATGACGTAGAGCCGCTTGCCGGCTTTCGCCGCGTTCTTGATGAAGGTCGCCGCGACCGGGTGGTTCTCGGTCGGGTTGGCGCCGATGACGATGATGACCTCGGCGTCGGCGGCCGCGTTGAACGGCGCCGTCACCGCGCCGGTGCCGATCGCCTCCATGAGCGCGGCGACGGACGAGGCGTGGCACAGCCTGGTGCAGTGGTCGACATTGTTGGTGCCGAAGCCGACGCGCACCAGCTTCTGGAACAGATAGGCTTCCTCGTTCGAGCACTTGGCCGAGCCGAAGCCGGCCAGCGCCGAGGGGCCGTCTTGGTCGATCACCGTCTTCAGGCCGGCGGCGGCGCGGTCGAGGGCTTCTTCCCAGGTCGCCTCGCGGAAATGGGTGTAGGGATTGGCGGGATCGAGCCGCAGATCCGTGTCCTTCGGCGCGTCGTCGCGGCGGATCAGCGGCACGGTGAGCCGTTCGGGGCTGGACTGATAGTCGAAGCCGAAGCGGCCCTTGACGCAAAGTCGGTTCTGGTTCGCCGGGCCGGGCGCGCCGTCGGCATATAGGATCTTGCCGTCGGCGACGTGATAGTCGATCTGGCAGCCGACGCCGCAGAACGGGCAGCCGGACTGGATCGTTTCCTCTTCGAATGCGACGCGGACGCCGTCCTCGCCCAGCAGGCGCGCCTCCATCAGCGCGCCGGTCGGGCAGGCCTGCACGCACTCGCCGCAGGCGACACAGGTCGAGGCGCCCATCGGGTCGTCGAAATCGAACGAGATCCTGGCGTGGTGGCCGCGGCCGGACATGCCGATCACGTCGTTGACCTGCACCTCTCGGCAGGCGCGGACACACAGGTTGCAGTGGATGCAGGCGTCGAGATTGACCCGCATGGCCGGATGGCTGGGATCGGGCGCGGGCACCTCGGCGGGCGTATGTGCCGGAAACCGGCTCTCGGTGACGCCGATGCGCTCGGCCCAGGACCAGAGCTTCGACGAAGGATCGTGTGCGTCGGCCTTTGCCGGCTGATCGGCGATCAGCAGTTCCATCACCATCGCGCGCGCCGTCTCGGCGCGATCGGACGCGGTCTTCACCACCATGCCGGCGGCCGGCTTGCGCACGCAGGAAGCGGTTAGCGTGCGCTCGCCCTCGATCTCGACCATGCAGGCGCGGCAATTGCCGTCGGCGCGGTAGCCGGGCTCGGGCGCATAGCACAGGTGCGGAATGTCGGTGCCGAGCCGCTGGGCGACCTGCCAGATCGTCTCGTCGGACGCGGCCTCGACCTCGCGGCCGTCGAGGGTGAAGCGGACGTGTTCGGTCATGGCGTTGTCCTCAGCCAAAGAACTTGCGCACGGAGCGGATCGGGTTCGGGGCAGCCTGGCCGAGGCCGCAGATCGAGGCGTCGGCCATCGTCTGGCACAGCTCCTCGAGCAACGGATCGTCGAAACGGCCGGATTCCATCAGCTTGACCGCCTTTTCGCAGCCGGCGCGGCAGGGCGTGCACTGGCCGCAGCTCTCGTCCTCGAAGAACTTCAGGAGGTTGAGCGCGGCGTCGCGCACGTCGTCCTGGTCCGACAGGATCACCACGGCATGGGAGCCGACGAAGCAGCCGTACTTCTCCAGCTCGCCGAAATCGAGCGGCAGGTCGCCCATCGCGGCCGGTAGGATGCCGCCGGAGGCACCGCCGGGCAGGTAGGCGGCGAACGTGTGGCCGTCCGCCATGCCGCCGCAGTGCTCCTCGATCAGCGCGCGCACGGTGATGCCGGCGGGGGCGACCTTGACGCCGGGGCTCCTGACCCGGCCGGAAACGGAATAGGAGCGCGGCCCCTTGTGGCCGGGCTTGCCCTGAGCGGCGAACCACTCAGCCCCGTTCTTCAGGATCGGCGGCATCCAGTAGAGCGTCTCGATGTTGTGAACGAGGGTCGGCCGGCCGAAGGCGCCGACGGTCGCGACATAGGGCGGGCGGTGGCGCGGCAGGCCGCGCTTGCCCTCGATGGATTCGATCAGCGCCGATTCCTCGCCGCAGATATAGGCGCCGGCGCCGCGGCGCAGCTCGATATAGCCCGGCGCGGCAATTCCCGCGGCTTCGATCGCGGCAATCTCCCGACGCAGGATCTCGCGGGCGGCAGGATATTCGTCGCGCAGGTAGACATAGATGTGCTCGACTTCGACCGCATGGGCGGCGATCAGCATGCCTTCGAGGAACTGGTGGGGCCGCATCTCGAGGTAATACCGGTCCTTGATGGTGCCGGGCTCGCCCTCGTCGGCGTTGACGCACATCAGCCGGGGCGCGGGGGCGGAGCGGACGAAGTCCCATTTCTTCGCCGAGGGAAAGCCGGCGCCGCCGAGACCGCGCAGGCCGGATTCGGCGATCGTCGTCGACACGGCGTCGAAGGTCAGCGCGCCGGAGCGGACGCGCTCGAGTTCGCCGTAGCCGCCTTCGGACAGGTAGCCCTCGAGGACCTGGTAGTCCGGGATCACCGGGTGATGGTCCGCGGACGTCACGATATCGGCGACGGATTCCGGCGTGGCGTGGTCGACGTGGCGGTGGCCGACCTCGCAGACCGGCGCGTTGTCGCAGCGGCCCATGCAGGGGGCACGAACGACGCGGACAGCGGCCGGGTCGTGGTTCGCCGCCAGCGCTGAACACAGCGCCTCGGCGCCGGCCATCATGCAGGGCAGGGAATCGCACACCCGGATCGCCATCGGCGCGGGCGGCGCCTCGCCCTCCTTCACCACGTCGAAATGGGCGTAGAAGGTCGCGACCTCGTAGACCTCGGCCTGCGACAGCCGCATCTCGTCGGCAAGCGCCATCAGGTGGCCGGCGGCGAGGCAGCCGTATTCGTCCTGGATCAGGTGCAGATACTCGATCAGCAGGTCGCGGCGGCGCGGCCGGTCGCCGAGCAGCGCCAGCACCTGGTCCTGCGCCGTCGCGTCAAGCTCGCGGCCCTTGGGGCCGTAGCCGCGGCGGCGCTTGCCGGGGCCGTTTCCGCCATGGGGCCCACCATGGGGCCCACCACGGGGCATTGTCCGGTCTCTGGGGGGGCTCGCCTGGTCGTTCATGGCTCTCCGGGTCATCCGCCTGCCGTTGGATTGGGGCCGGGCGGGAAACTAGGTCCCGACCGGTCCGTCTTCCAGTCTGTGTGGTTTCGAATCGTCTAACGCGATCAGAACAGTCCGACGACGTTACCGGCTTCATCGAGCCGGATCGAATTGGCCGCCGGGACGCGCGGCAGGCCGGGCATGGTCATGATCTCGCCGGTGATCACCACGATGAACTCGGCGCCGGCCGATAGCCGGACCTCGCGGATCGCGACCACGTGGCCGGTCGGCGCGCCCTTGAGGTTGGGATCGGTCGAGAACGAGTACTGCGTCTTGGCCATGCAGATCGGGAAGTGGCCGAAGCCCTGGTCCTGAAGCTGCCTGAATTGGTCACGGACCGCCTTGTCGGCGACGATGTCCTCGGCGGCGTAGATCGAGCGGGCGATCGTACGCACCTTGTCCCACAGCGGCAGATCGTCGTCGTAGAGCGGGCGGAACTGCGAGCGTCCGGAATCGGACAGCTCCACCACCTTCTTCGCCAGCGCCTCGGTGCCCTTGCCGCCGTCGGCCCAGTGCGTGCACGGGATCGCCTCGACACCCAGCTCCGTGCAGTAGTCCTCCACCGCCCTGAACTCGGCCTCCGTGTCGGAGGTGAAGGCGTTGATGGCGACGACGGCCGGCACGCCGAACTGGCCGACATTGCGGATATGCCGGCCGAGATTGGCGAGGCCCTTCTTCACCGCGTCCACGTTCTCCTGGCCGAGATCCTCCTTCTTCACCCCGCCATGCATCTTCAGCGCCCGGATGGTGGCGACGATGACGGCGGCGGCGGGTTTGAGGCCGGCCTTGCGGCACTTGATGTCGAAGAACTTCTCGGCCCCCAGATCGGCGCCGAAACCGGCCTCCGTCACCACGAATTCGGCCAGCTTGAGCGCCGTGCGCGTGGCCAGCACGGTGTTGCAGCCGTGCGCGATATTGGCGAACGGCCCGCCATGGACGAAGGCGGGATTGTTCTCCAGCGTCTGCACCAGGTTCGGCATCAGCGCGTCCTTGAGCAGGACGGTCATGGCGCCGGCGGCCTCTATCTCCTTCGCGGTCACCGGCGTCTTGTCGCGGGTGTAGCCGACGACGATGTTGCCGAGGCGGCGCTCGAGGTCTTCCAGGTCCATCGCCAGGCACAGGATCGCCATCACTTCCGAGGCGACGGTGATGTCGAAGCCGGCCTCGCGCGGGAAGCCGTTGGCGACGCCGCCGAGAGAGCAGACGATCTCGCGCAGGGCCCGGTCGTTCATGTCGATGACGCGGCGCCAGGCGACGCGGCGCACGTCGATCGCGCAGCCGTTGCCCCAGTAGATGTGGTTGTCGACCAGCGCAGCCAGCAGGTTGTTGGCCGAGGTGATGGCGTGGAAGTCGCCGGTGAAATGGAGGTTGATGTCCTCCATCGGCACGACCTGGGCATGGCCGCCGCCGGCCGCGCCGCCCTTCATGCCGAAGCAGGGGCCGAGCGAGGGCTCGCGCAGGCACATGATGGCGTTCTTGCCGATGCGGTTGAGGCCGTCGCCGAGGCCCACCGTCGTCGTCGTCTTGCCTTCGCCGGCCGGCGTCGGGGTCATCGCCGTGACGAGGATCAGGTTGCCGTCGGGCCTGTCGGCCAGGCTTGAAATGTAATCCAGGGAAATCTTCGCCTTGTAGGGCCCGTATTGCAGAACGGCGTCGGTCGGGACGCCCAGCGTGCCGGCAATGTCCATGATTGGCTTCATGCTGGCCGCGCGGGCGATCTCGATATCAGACTTCATGATGGCTCCCCTGTGGTCGTTTTTTCGGCCTGACATGCCGTTACGGTGCCTGGCTTCTGAATTAGTACGCATCGATATGCCATTTGGGAGCGCGGAAGCGACGTTCGCAACCCCAAATGCGCCAGGCGATTGCGCGCAAGAGCCTAGTCTGGTAGCCCGCCAGCCAGGAGGCCCCCCAGGATATCCGCCGGGATGCCCGGGCGGGGCGTGTCGTATCCGCAATTGTCAGAGCGGCCCATGACTCAACGTATCGCCGTCGTCGGAACCGGCTATGTCGGCCTGGTCTGCGGCGCCTGCTTCGCCAAGCTCGGCCACAGCGTCGTCTGCGTCGATCGCGACGCCGACAAGGTGAAAGCGCTGCAAAGCGGCGTCGTCACGATCTTCGAACCCGGGCTCGAAACGCTGGTGTTCGACCAGATGTCGGCCGGCCGGCTGTCGTTCACGACCGATACCGCCGCGGCCGTGCGCGGCGCGGACCTCGTCTTCGTCGCCGTCGGCACCCCGCCGGAGCCGAAGACCGGCAATCCGGATCTCACCGCCGTCCTGGCGGTGACCGACGCGGTGGCCGACGCGGCCGAGGGCTTCACCTTGCTCGTCACCAAATCGACGGTTCCGGTCGGCACCGCGCGGCGCATCGAGAGCCGCATCGCCGGGCGGCGCGCCGGCGTCGATATCGCGGTCGCCTCCAATCCGGAGTTCCTGCGCGAGGGGGCGGCGGTCGCGGATTTCCTCGAGGCCGAGCGCATCGTCGTGGGCACCCGCGACAAGCGGGCGCTGGAGGCGCTGAAGGCGGTCTACGCGCCGCTGATCGAAAAGGGCTCGGTCCTGGTGGCGACGACGCCGGAGACGTCCGAACTGGTCAAGCACGCATCCAACGCCTTCCTGTCGACCAAGATCGCCTTCATCAACGAGATGGCGCGGCTGTGCGAGAAGGTCGGCGCCGACGTGGAGATGGTGGCGCACGGCATGGGGCTGGACGCGCGCATCGGTCCGGAGTTCCTCAAGCCCGGTCCCGGATACGGCGGTTCGTGCTTTCCCAAGGATGCCCTCGCACTGGTGAACGCGGCGCGGGACGCCGGGTCGCCGCTGTCCATCGTCGAGACGGTGCTGGCCGCCAACCAGTGGCACAAGCACGCCATGGTGACCAAGATCGGCGATGTCGTCGGCGGGCTGGACGGCAAGCGGATCGGCGTGCTCGGCATCGCGTTCAAGAGCGGCACGGACGACGTGCGCGAGGCCCCGTCGCTCACCATCATCGCCGAACTGGTCAAGGGCGGCGCGATCGTCACCGCCTACGATCCCGAGGCGATGGACAACGCCAGGCCGCTGCTGAACGGCATTTCCTACGCGGACGATGCGCTGGGCGTCGCCGATCAGGCGGACGCGGTGGTGATCCTGACCGAGTGGCCGGAATTCCGAACCCTCGACTTCGCGGCCATGCGCGCGCGCATGCGCCGCCCGGCGCTGATCGATCTGCGCAATGTGGTGAAGCCGGAAACGGCACGTGCGGCGGGCCTGGTGCTCTATCCGCTCGGCAAGCCGCCGCGGGCGTAGAAAAACCGGTTTCCATGGGCCTCGGGGCCTTATGCTCCCGGATCGGGTCCGGGACACGCGGCTTTCTTGGGAGCACCGGTCAAGCCACCCGAGCCAATGCGTGCGCCGGCCTTGATCCTCGGGGGCAAGCTGCGGCTGCGGTATCGATCGATGGCAGCGCCTAGTCGCCGTCGTCCGTGATCATCGATAGCGTCTCGCGCGTCATCCGGCTGTCGGGATCGGCGAGGTCGAGGATCAGGTCGAAATGATTTCGGGCCGACAGTTCGAAGGCCGTGCAGGGGAAATCGCGGGCCGTCCACGCATCGGCGAACTCTCGGCTCTGGCGCTTGAATTCGCTGGTCTCGCTTCCCGCCCACGACACCAGCAGCGGGCAACCGTTGCGCTCCGGCAGGTGCAGTATCGGGCTGTTGCGGGCGACGGCGTCCTCATCGAGCCTGAGCCATTCGTTGGGGACGCAGAGGCGCACGGGCTCCAGGTCGAAGAGGCCGCTGACGGCGAGCGCGCCCTTGATCACGTCGGGGCGAACCCCGAACGCGTCGTGCCAGTCGCCGCAGGTCAGCATGCCGACGAGATGGCCGCCGGCGGAATTGCCGCCGACGAAGATGCGGTCGCAATCGATGCCGAATTCGCGGCCGTTGGCGTAGATCCAGGCGATCGCGGCCCGGCACTGGCGCACGATCTCGTCGAGGCTGACGGCCGGGGCGAGGGCGTAGTTCAGCGCGACGACGGAGACGCCGGCGCGGGTGAAGACCTCGGCCATGAAGGCGGAGTCGTCCTTGGACAACAGCCGCCAGTAGCCGCCATGGATGAAGACGAAGACCGGCGCGTTCGGGCCGGCCGGGAATACGTCCATGGTCTCGGCGTCGCTCGGCCCGTAGGAGACGTCGAGGTGGCAGGGCAGGGTGGCGCGCATGTCCGCGGAGATGGCGGCGTAGCGCTCCAGAAAGGGATCGATCGAGGGCACCGTCGCGCGCGCGTCGTATTCGCGTTCCAGCGTCGCGCGGTCCATCCCCCTGTAGAGCTCGGGGCCGGGTGCCTTCGGCATGGTCAGTCAGACTCCGAGGTAGCGATGGGCGACATCGGGATCGGCGTCGAGCGCGGCGCTGTCGCCCGCCCACACGACGACGCCCTTCTCCATGATGAAGTGCCGATCGGCGATTCGCTTCAAGGCCGACAGGTTCTTGTCGATCACCAGGATCGACTGGCCGGCGGCCTTCAGCCGTTCGATGACGTTCCAGATCTCCTCGCGGATCAACGGGGCCAGGCCCTCCGTGGCCTCGTCCAGCACCAGGAGCTTCGGATTGGTCATCATGGCGCGGCCGATGGCGAGCATCTGCTGCTCGCCGCCCGAAAGCGAGCGGCCGAACTGGCTGTGGCGTTCGCCCAGCCGGGGGAACAGGTCGTAGATGGCGTCCAGCGACCAGGGATGGCCGCTGCCGGCCCGATTGGCGGCGGTTGCCACCAGGTTCTCGCGCACGGTGAGCGTCGGGAAGATCTGCCGGCCTTCCGGCACGAGCCCGATGCCGAGCCGTCCGATCCGGTGCGGCGGCAGCCCGGCGACCTCGCGGCCGTCGAAGGTCACGGAGCCGCGTCTGGGCGGGGTCAGCCCGAGGATCGAGCGCACCGTGGTGGTCTTGCCCATGCCGTTGCGGCCCATCAGCGTCACCACCTCGCCGGCATCGACCGCCAGGTCGACGCCGAACAGAACCTGGCTGCGGCCGTAGAAGGTCTCGACGCCGGACAGGGTCAGCATCACGCCGCCTCCTCGTCGCCGAGATAGGCTTCGCGCACGGCCGGGTTCTCGCGGATGTCGGCGGGCGTGCCGGTGGCGATGGAGCGGCCGTAGACGAGCACGGTGATGCGGTCGGCGAGCGCGAAGACGGCGTCCATGTCGTGCTCGATCAGCAGCATGGTGACGTCGCCGCGCAGTTTCGACAGCACCTCGACCACGAAGGCGCTCTCGTCGGGCCCCATGCCGGCCATCGGCTCGTCGAGAAGCAGCAGGCGGGGCTGCAGCACCAGCGCCATGGCCAGCTCCAGCCGGCGCTGCTGGCCGTGGGAGAGGGCATGGGCGGGGCGGCCGGCGGCATCGTCCAGCGCGACGTCGCGCAGCGCCGTCATGGCGATGTCGTTGAGCGTCCTGTCCCGGGCGACGGGGGCGAAGAAGTGGAACGAGTGCCCGGTGCGAGACTGGGCGGCGAGGGCGACGTTCTCCAGGGTCGTGAATTCCGGGAAGATCGAGGTGATCTGGAACGAGCGCACGAGGCCGATATGGGGGCGTTCGTAGGCGGACATGGCGGTGATGTCGCGGCCGTCGAACAGGATGCGGCCGGCATTGGGTGTCAGCTCGCCGGAGAGCTGGCTGACCAGCGTGGTCTTGCCGGCGCCGTTGGGGCCGATCAGGGCGTGGATCTCGCCTTCGGCCACCTCGAGGCTGAGGTCGTCGGTGGCGCGCAGGGCGCCGAAGGACTTGGCCAGGCCATCGACCCTGAGAAGCGGCTCAGTCATCGCCGGCCTCCTTCCGGAACAGCATGCCGTGGAGGCCGCGCTTGGCGAACAGCACGATCAGGATCAGCATCGGCCCGAACACGACGCGCCAGTGATCCTTCAGGAGGTCCATGTTCAGATCGCCGAAGATGACCGGCAGGTAGTCCTCCAGCATCAGGAAGGCGGCCGCCCCCAGGATCGGCCCGGTGAGCGTGCCGATGCCGCCGAGGATGACCATGATCATGATGTCGCCGGACTTGGTCCAGGCGAGGATGTCCGGGCTGACGAACTTGGTGTGGTTGGCCAGCAGCGCACCGGCCAGCCCCGCGCCGGCCCCGGCGATGACGAAGGCGACCAGCTTGTAGCGGTAGACGGGATAGCCGAGCATCACCATGCGCCGCTCGTTCTGCTTGATGCCCCGCAGGACACGGCCGAACCGCGAGGCGACGATGGCGCGGCACAACAGGAAGAACGCGACCAGGAAGCCGAGGCAGACGTAGTAGAAGGTGGTGTCGTTCTCGAGATCGATGAACGGCATCTCGCTGCGGCCCGCGAACATGAACAGGCCGTCGTCGCCGCCGTAGCGCTGCAGCGAGACGAAGAAGAAGAACAGCATCTGGGCGAACGCCAGCGTTATCATGATGAAGTAGACGCCGCTGGTCCTCAGGCAGAGCGCGCCCAGGGGCACCGCCACCAGCGCCGAGATCAGCACCGCGAGTGGCCAGACGAGGTGCCCGGACTCGGTGCCGGGCAGGCCGAACAGCGGCGAGCCGTCATAGGCGTGGAACGACAGGATCGCCACGACATAGGCGCCGATGCCGAGATAGGCGGCGTGGCCGAAGCTGACCAGGCCGCCGAAGCCGAGGATCAGGTCGAGCGAGATGGCGGCGATCGCGAAGATCAGGATGCGCGAGACGGTCGAGGTGAAATAGGCGTTGCCGAGCGCCTCGGCGATGAACGGGAAGGCGAGAAGCAGGATCAGGCCGGCGACCAGGAACGGCTTTTCGTATCGCATCGGCATGTCAGCGCGCCCCCGAGGCGGTGGGGAACAGGCCGCTGGGCCGGATGATCAGAACCAGGGCCATCAGCAGATAGACCATCATCGAGGACAGGCCGGCGCCGATGCCGTCGGCTTCGGCGGGCGGAAGGAACAGTTTCAGGAGGTCGGGCACGAAGGCGCGGCCGAGCGTGTCGACGAGGCCGACCAGAAGCGAGCCGATCAGCGCGCCGCGGATCGAGCCGATGCCGCCGATGACGATGGTGACGAAGGCGAGGATCAGGATCTGCTCGCCCATGCCGACCTGCACCGAGACGAGCGGTCCGGCCATGGCGCCGGCGAACCCGGCGAAGACGGCGCCGGCGGCGAACAGGGCGGTGTAGAGCAGGGCGATGTCGACGCCGAGCGCGGCCACCATCTCGCGATTGGTGGAGCCGGCGCGGATCAGCATGCCGGCGCGGGTGCGGGTGATCACGGCCCACAGGATCAGCGCAACGAGGATGCCGGCGGCGATGATGGCGATCCGGTAGACCGGGTAGGGGACGCCGGGGATGATCTCGACGGAGCCCTTCAGGGCGTCGGGCACGTTGAGGAACAGGGGCGTACGGCCCCAGATCATCGTCACCGCCTCGTTGATGAACAGGATCAGGCCGAAGGTCGCGAGCACCTGGTCGAGGTGATCGCGGTCGTAGAGCCGGCGCATCACCACGAACTCGATGACGACGCCGGCGAGCGCCGCGGCGGGCAGGGCCGCGAGCAGACCGGCGACGAACGAGCCGGTCCAGGCGGTGACGGTGGCGGCGACATAGGCGCCGATCATGAACAGCGAGCCGTGGGCGAGATTGATCAGGCCCATGATGCCGAAGATCAGCGTCAGGCCGGCGGCCACGAGGAACAGAAAGATTCCGAGCTGCAGCCCGTTCAGAATCTGTTCGACGAAAAGGAGCATGGACGCGCTTCCCCCCGGACTGCGTCGAACACCAGGAATCGGGCGGCCGGCACCCGGCCGCCCGGATACTCAACCGATCAGTTCATCGGGCACTTTTCGTGGTACGCGTCCACGTGATCCTCGGCGATGACGCCGGTGGTCACGAGATGGAGCTTACCGTCCGGGCCCTTCTCGGCCTTGATGGCGTACCAGTCGTGGATCGGGTGGTTGTTGTTGGCGAACTTGAAATCGCCGCGCACGGAGTCGAAATCGGCGGCCTTCAGCGCCGTGCGGAAGCCGTCCTGGTCGCCGGAAACCTTGCCGCCGGTCGCCTTCAGGGCGCTGGCGATCAGCTTCGCGGTGTCGTAGCCCTGGCTGGCATAGGGGGTCGGCTCGCGGTCGTACTTGGCGCGGAAGCCCTCGACGAAGGCCTTGTTTGCGGCATTGTCGAGGTCGATGTTCCAGTGGCTCGACGTGGAGACGCCGAGTGCGGCCTCGCCGACGGCCTCCATGATGCGCTGCTCGAGGCTCGGCGCGGAGACGACCAGCGGGATGTCGGCCTTGAGGCCGGCCTGGTCGTACTGCTTCATGAAGTTGATGCCCATGCCGCCGGGCAGGAAGTAGAACACCATTTCCGGCTTGTCGGCGCGGATTTTGGCGATCTCGGCGGCGTAGTCGGTCTGGCCGAGCTGCGTATAGATCTCATCGACGATCTCGCCGCCGAAGCGGCGCTTGAAGCCGGCGATCGCGTCCTTGCCCGCCTGATAGTTCGGCGCCAGCGCGACGGCCGACTTGTAGCCGGCCTTCTCGGCGGCGATGCCGGCGGCTTCGTGCAGGGAGTCGTTCTGCCAGGAGACGACGAAGTAGTTCTCGTTGCACTTCTCGCCAGCGAAGATCGACGGGGCCGAATTCGGGGAGATGTAGATCTTGCCCGCGCCGATGGTCATCGGCGCCACGATCGGCGAGATGTTGGAGAAGATGACGCCGGTGACGATCTCGACACCGTCGCGCTTGAGCATCCGGTCGGCGATCTGCTGGGCGTTCTCGGGCTTCAGACCGTCGTCCTCGACCAGGAGTTCGACATCGGCGCCGCCGAGCTTGCCGCCTTCCTCGTCCATCGCCAGCGTGAAGCCGTCGCGAACGTCCTCGCCCAGATACCCGGCGGGACCGGACAGGGTGGTGATCATGCCGATCTTGACCGGGTCGTCGGCGAAGGCCGCTGTCGCGACCAGGGCGGTGCCGATGCCGAGTGCGGCAAAAGTCAGTCTGGATGCCATTTGCTCTCTCCCGTTGGATTGTCCGTTGCACCCCTGGCGGATCGGGTCCGTTTCAAGCGGGGCAATCTGTTTTAGGGTTGAAATTCTTCCTCTTGGTTTGCCCTGTCAACGGTGTCTATTGGCGCCAGTCCAAAGAACCGGATGGCGTTTTCCCCCAGAATGACCCGTTTCTCGTCATCCGACAGACGTTTCGACCCGCGTACCAGCGCCCCCATCTTCTGCTCGCCGAGCGGGAACGGGTAGTCGGTGCCGAACAGTACCCGGTCTTTGCCCATCACGTCGACCAGCAGGCGCAGCGCGCCGTCGTCGAAGACCGCGGAATCGACGCAGAACCGGTCGACGTAGCTCGAGGGCGGGTTCGGACAGTCCTCGCGGACGATATCGCGGTGGCGCCAGGCGTTGTCGACGCGGCCGAGCAGATAGGGAAAGCTGCCGCCCCCGTGGGCGAAGCAGATCTTCAGCGAGCGTGGCAGGCGCTCGAAGGCGCCCGACAGGATGAGCGTGAGGATCGAGAGCTGCGTCTCCGCCGGCATCGCCACCAGCCATTGCAGCATCCATTTCGACATGCGGTCGGCGCCCAGCATGTCCCAGGGATGCACGAGCACCGGCGCGCCGATCGTCGCGCAGTGCTGCAGAAACGCGATCAGGCCTTCGTCGTCGAGGTCGCGGGCACCGACGTGATTGCCGATCTGGATGCCGCGATGGCCGTCGGCCATGGCCCTCTCGGCCTCGCGGCATGCGCGGTCGGTATCCTGCAGCGGCACCTGTGCGAGCGGGAACAGCCGGTCGGGCGCCGCGGCCGTCATGTCCAGCGCCGCGTCGTTGAAGATGCGGGCACAGTCGGCGGCTTCCTCGGGCTTTCGCAGGTAGGCGAACAGGACCGGTGTCGCGCACAGGATCTGCTGGTCGATCCCGTCGCGATCCATTTCCTCCAGCCGCTTGTCGACGCTCCAGCAGGCCGAATAGACCGGCCTGAATTCGCGGTCGCCGACCATGACCATCGCGTTGTCGTCATCGAGATGCTTCATCCACGGCCAGTCGGGCGTGCCGAAGCGCTCGGCGAGATCGGGCCACGTGTGCGGGAAGAAGTGGCTGTGCATGTCGACGGTGGTCATTGGGCCACGAACCTCGCAGGTCTCGCCGTGCCGCCTCTGGATTCCCGCCTTCGCGGGAACGAGCGGAAGAAGGATGGCGTCTCCGTGCCCCGCTCACTCCCTCGGCGGAGGGCGTGCGGGGCCGGAGACTTCGGAGCGGCCGGCATCAGCGGTGCGGGCCGGCTGCCGCTCAAATCTCGGCCCAGCCGGGGGGCGGAACCTTGCCGGGATGGACGGCGCCGCAGGTCTTGCACGTGCGCGCCTCCTCGTCGGCATAGAACGCCTCGTAGAGCGGCGGCAGGTCGTTGACGATGTCCTTGAGCTCGACCTCGATGCGGTGGACGAGGCCGCCGCACGCGAAGCAGTACCATTCGAACCCGTCCAGCATGCCGGGAACGCGCGGGCTCTCGACGACGAGGCCGATGGAGCCTTCCTGCGGGCGCTGCGGGCCGTGGCGGACATGGGCGGGCAGCATGAACACCTCGCCCTCGCGGATCGGCACGTCGTAGATCTTTCCGTTCTCGGCGATCTTCAGGATCATGTCGCCCTTGAGCTGGTAGAAGAATTCCTCGACCGGGTCGTCGTGGAAATCGACGCGCCGGTTCGGGCCTCCGACGACCATGACGATCATGTTCGACTTATTGTCGAACAGGTGCTTGTTGCCGACCGGCGGCTTGAGCAGGTGCTGGTTCTCGTCGATCCATTTCTGGAAGTTGAACGGCGTCAGGCTCGGATGGATGTTCACGGACGTCTCCCTTGCAACAGCCGCGGATGGGTCAGCCGCGGGGCTTGAACGCGATCGCCTTCATCTCCACGAGCAGGTGCGGGTGGGCGAGCTGGTGAACGGCGACGGTCGCCCGCGTGGGGCCGGAATAGTCGAAATACTCCGCGTAGGCGGCGTTGTAGCCGCCGAAATCGTTCATGTTCACGAGGTAGGTGGTGATCTCGACGAGATCCTCGAGGCCGGCGCCTTCGGCGGCGAGAATGTCGCCGATGTTCTCGATGACGGCGCGGGTCTGGGCGCGGATGTCGAGCACCCGCGTTCCCATCTCGTCGCTCTCCTCGGCGCCGGCGATCGTGTTGTCCTTGCGGCGCGCCGTGGTGCCGGAAACGAACAGGAAGTCGCCGGCGCGCTTGACGTGCGGGTAGGCGCCGCGCGGTTTCGGCTTGCCTTCGATCAGGCGGGCGGAAGAGCTGTCGTCGGTCATGTCGTTCCCTGCGCGAAGGACGGCGGTATGGACTTCCGGGTGGTTTCGGGCGGGCGGTTTAGGGCCGCGGCGGTACCGACGAGTTTGTCATGAACCGATATTCGGGCGAAATGAATTATTCCCGTTTTGATATAACCAATCAGAATACCTGGTCGGTCGTGTACTCCTCGGCGATCTGGGACGCGACGATCCGCAGTTCTGCCATCAGCGAGGCGGCGACCGGGGAGGGCGTTGCCTCGGCGCGCGTCGTCAGACCGACGGGCGCGGAGACCTTCGGAAGGGCGATCGGCAGACGCATCAGCCTGCCCTCGAGCACGTCCTGTCTCACAACCTGATAGGGCCAGGCGGAGATCGCGTCGGTTTCGGCGGCGAGCCGGCGGTTGGTCAGAACCGACACGGATTCGACGACGACCGGCGGAACCTGAAGGTCCGCCTGATGGAAGGCGTGGTCGAGCTGGCGGCGCAGCGTGGTTTCCTGCGGCGGCAGGATGAAGTCCCAGGCGAGCGTGTCGGCCAGCGTGATCTGGGGCGACGACAGCAGCGGATGGCCCGGCCGCACCACCAGGCAGGTGATCTCGTCGTACAGGGCCTCCTGGTGGGTGCCCTCGCGGCCGCGGAATTCGGGCAGGCGGCCGACGATCAGATCGAGATTGCCCAGCCTCAGCGCGGGCAGCAGCAGGTCGTTGGTGCCCTCGACGACCGTGACCGTGACCTTCGGCCGTTCGCAGCGCAGCCGCGACATGGCCGACGGCAGAAGGCGGGCGGAGGCGGCAAGCAACGTGCCGACGACGACACGGCCGCCGAGGCCCTCCTGGAGATCGCGGATCTCTTCACCGGCATGGCGCAGTTCGGTGAGGATCAGCCGGGCACGGCGGCTCAACGTCGTGCCGAAGGGGGTGGGAAGCACGCCGCGGTTGGTGCGGGTGAACAGCCGGACGTCGAGAATGCGCTCAGCCTCCTTGAGCGCCTTCGTCGCCGTGGGTTGCGTAATATTCAGGCTTTCCGCGGCCACCCGAATGGAGCCATGGTCTTCAATCGCGGCGATTATCCGTAGTTGCTTGACGGATAATCGCTGGGTTGCCTCGGCCAGACCTTCCGGCATCCAATCCACTCCCAAGGTGAGGCCGATTGGACCGCAACTTCACCGTATTGGGAAGCGAGTCGCTACTCATACTATAGGATACCGGAAGGCTTTGGCGTTATACCGTCGCTACATCGTGCTCTGGAAACAGTTGGCGAACGCGTCGCGGTTCGATCGGATCAGGTCCAGGTAGAGGTCCGGTCCGGGCGCGAGCGCGGCGCCGAGCGGGTCGAGCGTGCCGGTTCGGGCCGGGGTGCCTTCGACGATGACATCGACGAGTTTCGGCGGAAACTGCGGTTCGGCGAAGATGCAAACCCGGTCGTAGCGGCCGATCTCGGCACGGATCTCTCTCAGGCGCTGGGCACCGGGCTGGCGGTCCGGGCTGAGCGAGATCGCCCCTTGCGAGTCGAGACCGAAGCGCGACCCGAAGTACCGGAAAGCCTCGTGGAACGTGAAATAGGGGATGTCGCGATACGGCTTCAGGGTTTCGGTCGTATCTGCCTCGAGCTGCTCCAGGCGGGCCGTCAGATCCGCGCCGTTGCGGCGATAGATATCCGCGTTCTTCGCGTCCACGTCGGCCAGGACGGCGACGATTTCGGCGACCATGGCGCGTGCGTTCGCCGGATCGAGCCAGACATGAGGATCGGTTCCGGCATGGTGATGGGCGTGCTCTCCGGGTTCATCATCATGGTGGTCGTCATGGTGGTCGTCGGCGGCCTCCTCGTGATCATCGGGATGATCCCCGGCGTGTTCGTCTTCGCAGTCCGCATGGTCGTCGGTGTGCGCCTCGTCGCCGTCCTCGGGAAACTCCAGGAGCGTCATGCCGGGGGCGTGCAGCAGCGCGATGGCGCGCGCATCGGCGCCGAGGTTCGCGATCGGCCGTTGGAGAAAGGTCTCGAGTTCCTCGCCGACCCAGAATATCACGTCGGCATTCGACAGCGCTTCGGCGTCGGACGGCCGCATCGAATAGGTGTGCGGGGATTCGCCGCCGCCGACGAGCAGGTGCGGCTCTCCGACACCCTGCATGACACCGGCGACAAGAGAATGCAGCGGCTTGATCGAAGTAACGACTTCAGGTGTTTCCGCGTGTGCGGTTGCCGCGTTCAGCAGCAAGGCGAACGACGCGGCGGCAAGGCTTCGGGATCGGGACCGTCCCATGTGATGAACCCCTCTACAACGTTGGCTAAGGCGTGTTACACTATAACATATGTTATACTATAACAATCCGTGTTGGCGGCGCGTTGCCGGGTTGTCCCCCGTGAAAGAGACCGGAAAATGAACCAAATCATACCAGAGGCCCACGAAAAGCGGCGTTCCGCGGCCGCCGAGGCCGAAATCCTGCTCGGATGCCACGGCCTGGGCGTGCGTCGCGACGGACGCTGGCTGATCCGTGACGTCGATCTGGAGGTCCGTCGCGGCGAGATCGTCTCCATCGTCGGACCGAATGGCGGCGGCAAGACGACGCTGATCAAGACGCTGCTCGGGATCGAGCGGCCGTCGGCGGGGCATATCGTGCGCCCGCGGGGCGTGAAGCTTGGATACGTGCCGCAGCGCCTTGCCGTCGACCGCACCATGCCGCTGTCGGTGGAACGGCTGATGACGCTGGTGCGCCGCGCCCCCCGTGCCGACGTCGCCGCCGCGCTCGAGGAAACCGCCGTCGCGCATCTCCTTCGCCGTCCCGTCCAGGAACTGTCGGGGGGAGAGTTCCAGCGGGTGCTGATCTCCCGGGCGTTGCTCGGCAAGCCGGACATGCTCGTCCTCGACGAACCGGTGCAGAGCGTCGATTTCTCAGGCCAGGTCGATCTCTACCGGCTGATCGCCTCGCTGCGGGACCTGCATGGATGCGGCGTCCTGATGGTCAGCCACGACCTGCACGTGGTGATGCGGGCGACCGATCGCGTGCTGTGCCTCGCCGGGCACGTGTGCTGCACCGGCGAGCCCGGCGACGTCTCGCGCAGCCCGGAATACATGCGCCTGTTCGGACCGCAGGCCGCCGATACGCTGGCGATCTACGCGCACAAGCACGATCACGTGCACACGCCGTCCGGCGAGGTGGTGCCGGCGCATGGCCACGACCACGATCATCATCATCATGGGCACGCCGGGGAGGGCGGACACTGATGCTCGACGACTTCTTCGTCCGCGCGCTGATCGCCGGCATCGGCGTCGCGCTGGTGGCCTGTCCTCTCGGCTGCTTCATCGTCTGGCGGCGCATGGCCTATTTCGGCGACACCACGGCGCACGCGGCTCTCCTCGGCGTAGCGCTCGGCCTGCTCGCCGGCATCGGCCCGACGCTCGGCGTGTTCTTGATGACGGTGATCGTGGCGTTGCTGCTGGTCGTCCTGCTGCGGGTCGCCCGCGTCGCCGGCGATACCGTTCTCGGCATTCTGTCGCACGCCGCGCTTTCGATCGGCCTGGTGACCCTCGCGTTCATGACCTGGGTGCGCGTCGATCTTGTCGGCTACCTGTTCGGCGACGTGTTGGCCGTGGGACGGGCCGATGTCTACGCGGTGATCGGCGGCGCCGTAGTGGTCCTCGCGACGCTGACGGCGATCTGGCGACCCCTCGTGGCGGCGACCGTCGACCGGGATCTCGCCCGTGCCGAAGGCGTCAACGTCGTCGCCGTCGAGGTGGTCTACGTGCTGATGATCGCCGTGGTGGTGGCGATCGCGATGAAGATCGTCGGCATCCTGCTGGTCACGTCGCTGCTGATCATCCCGGCGGCCGCGGCACGCGGGTTTTCCCGCACGCCGGAGCGCATGGCAGTCATCTCGGCAGGGCTTGGCGTCCTTGCGGTGATCGGCGGGCTCTATGCGTCCGGGGAATGGGATACGCCGGCCGGTCCCTCGATCGTGGTGGCGGCGTTCCTGATCTTCGTGGTGTCCGCCGCGATCGCGAGCTTTTACGACGTGGTCAGGCGCGGCGCCGAGAACGGTTGACCGCGCGGGCGCGGCCGGGCATCCATCGGGGCAAGCCCGACTGGAGCCGGCATGCGCCCGATTGTCCGTTTTGTCCTCATTCTCGCGGTGCTTTGCGCCCCCCTTGGCGCCGCATCGGCGGAAAAGTTGCGCATCCAGTCGCTGGATGTCGCCGGCAGCATCGCGACCAAGGGGCTGGAAAAGTTCGCCAACGATCTGCGCGCAGCGTCGGGCGGGGAGATCGATATCCAGGTCCTGCCGGTTCGCAGCGCGGTCGGGCCCGCGGCGACGCTCGATGCGATGAAATCGGGGGCGATCGACGGGCACTATTCGTCGCCGGCCTATTTCGCCGGCAAGGACCCGGCCTTCGCGGTCCTCGGCGATTCGCTTGCCGCTTTCCCCGATCCGGAGACGCGGGACCGCTGGTTCGGCGAGAGCCGGGGGATCGAATACGCCCGCAAGCTCTACGGCCAGCATGGCGTGCAACTGGTTGGTGTCGTCTACTGGCCGGAAGAATGGCTGGTGTCGGACAGGCCGGCGACGATCATGATCGACCTGTCCGGCCTGCGCATCCGGGCGTCGAACGGGCCGGTTGCCGATTTCCTCAGGACGATCGGTGCCAAGGTCGTGGCCCTCAGCGGCCACGATACGCTGCGGGCGTTCGACCGCGGCGACCTCGACGCCGCCGACTGGGCGTCGCTTGCCGCCAATATCGAGGCCGGTGCCCACAAGACCGCCCGCTATGCCGTCCGGGCCCGCCATTCGATGCCCGTAACGGAGATATCCGTGTCGAAGGCGGCGTGGGACCGGCTGTCGCCCAAGGCGCAGGCGCTGTTCGAATCCAAGGTCGCCGCCTTCTCCCGGTCGCAGAAGGCCGCCTTCGACTTCGCGTTCGCCGCCGCCAGGGCCAAGGCGCGCGATCAGAGCATCACACTTCTGGAACTGTCGAAGACGTCGCAGGCCGAGATGCGCCGGCGCGCGCTGGCGGTCCTGGCAGACTGGGGCACGAAGTCCGAGGCCGCCGGCGATATCGCGGCGAGCCAGCGCGCGTTCCTGGAACGGCTCGGCCTGGTCGAGCCGACCGTGCCGGCGGCGGCCGGTAGCGGCGGCTAGTCGCTTATGCTTTTGCTCAGGACTTGATCTTGCCGTCGAGCGCCTTGCTGAGACGAAGATCCTCCAGATAGGGGTCCTTGGAGAAGCGCACGTTGCCGTCGGCGTCCATCCAGGCGGATTGGAACACGACCATGACGGGGATGCGCTCGACATCCGGCACGGTCAGGGTCTCGCGGCGGGCGAGCGTGCGTTCTAGGTAGTCATCGGGCCCGAGGCGGTGCTTGGCCAGCTCATTCATGAGATCGAGGCCGTCGACCACGGCGATGGCGCCCTTGGGCAGCCGCGGGTCGCACAGCTCCGACAACGCGTCCGGCGGGGCATCGAACAGGAACGCCTGGTCGGTTTCGCCCAGCCGATAGACGTAGCGGCCGTAGGGATTGTGGAAACCGGGTTTCAGGCGGAAGCGGAACTTGTTCTTCTGCTTCGTCAGGGTCGACTTCGGAATCTGGCGCCAGGGCATGGCGTCCAGCGGCATGGCGACGTCCTGATAGAGGAGCTCGAAGCCCTGCTCCTCGACGATTGCCGGGTTTTGCAGGAGGTCCGGGTAGAGCACGGTCTGGACGTAGTCGAACGGAACTTCCCAGCGCGGATTGAGGGTCATCGAGCTCAGGGTGTCGGCGACGATGGCCAGGTTGTCGCGCGGGCAGTTCGGCAGGATGCGCCATTCGCGCTCGATGCCGCCGGGGGTGAGCAGGCGCAGGATGCCGTCGCCCTTGTTGGCGATCAGCACGCGGTCGGCGAGTTCCTCGGGCATCCAGCGCAGGCGTTCCATCGACAGCATGATCTGTTCGATGCGCCGCTCCACGGGGATGTTGATTGCCAGCAGCGTGGGCTTGTCGAGATCCCCGGTCACCGGCACGTCGTGATGGAGCTGGAAGAGGCGCAAACGGCTCTCAAGCTCGGGATCGAGCGCGTCGGCCTCGCCGAAGGGCTCTTCGAAGCCGTATTCGATGTCGAGACGGGCCCTGAGGGCGGGGATGCGCGGATCAGTCTGCCCGGACGCCACATCCGGCCCGGGATCGATCGTGCCCCAGCCGCCCTGATGGCGGATGTCGATATACTCCGCCAGTTTGCCGCGCAGGCGGTCGTACTCGATGTTCAGCGGATCCCAGGCGTCGAAGAAGCTGTCGGTATCGGGGAACCGCCTCAGCGCCCGCAGCACGTTGTCGCCGTCGATCTCTTTGCGCGGCATGTAGAGATCCGGGTAGACCATGCGCGGCAGAACGCGCCCGACCTTGATGTCGGCGGCGAACATCAGGAAATGCGCCGCGAACCAGGCCTCTATCTCGGCCAGGCGTTCGGGCGAGGCGCCTTCCGTCTCGACTTCCAGGTCCTCGAGGAACTCGACGGGATAGCGGTTCGGATCGAGACCGTCATATTCGGCGTCGAGCATCCGGGTGATCAGACCACGCATCCGGTCGGTGCCGACGAACAGCGGCTCGACGTCCTCGTCGGCATAGTAACGGATCAGGGCAAGACGGTTGTTCTCGATCGGCAATGCCTTGCGGCTCTCGTCGCCGAGAAGCGCGCGGACGTTTTCGACCACGGGTCCCGCGGCATGCGCGGGGGCGGCGGCGAAAAGCAGCGCGACGACGAAAAACACGGTGCGGCGTAGGTTCATCCCGATCTCCGGAAAGTGGATCTGTCAGCCGCACAATCTATTCGGCTCGGGCGCGTTGTCACGTTTTCACCGCAACCAAAGGTTAGCCCGTGTGCGTGGAATGGCGTAAAGGCGGTCCGTTTTGCCCCGGCAAAGCCGCCATCGGAGGAACGGAAAAGTGCAGCGTATCGACGGTCGGTTCCTTCGTGTTCTTGCCTGTGCGGTGGGGCTTTCAGCAGGATTCGTACTGGGTGCGCGTGCCGAATCGGTCGGTGTCGCGGTCGCCAACGAGACGGTTCCGACGCTCTGCGCCGAGGAAGACAACGTCTATGTGACGCTGGCCGGCGACGACATCCGCCGGTTCCGGATCGGGGCGCGCCATCCCGCCTATGTCGGCACGATCGTCTCGGACGATTCGGCCGCCGACTTTTCCAACTGCGACCGCTCGGCCGAGCAGTTCTTCGAATTCGATACGCGGCGGGTGACCCTCTACGAGGACCGCTCGATCTGGCTGATCGGCTACGTCTACGAGCGCTACTGGCGCGACAAGGACGTCCCGGTCCATGTCGGCGACACGGTGGTGCACAACCTGCACATGGTCCAGCTCTGGGTGCAGGGACCGCGCGGGCCGGAGGAGTTCCTGGTGCTCTATCCCCCGGACGGCTACTGGCGGCTGCGGCCGCTGTCGCCGGCCCATCTCAAGGGCACCGCCTATGGCAGCTCGGTTCTGCTCGGTCCCGTGGAGACGAAGGTTCGACCGATCGTGGAGATCAGCGCGGTGCGCTTCGACCCGGAGGCCCGGCGCTTCGATCTGAGCTTCGATCGCGGCGGGTCGGCGTCCGTGACCGTCGGCGAGGCGGCGGAGGAGGGCGTCTTTCTCGACGTCGACTTCGGCGACAGCCCTGTCAGCGGCGTCTTCGGCGGCGTGCGCTCGATGTACGTGACGCCCGGCAACGCCGATGCCTCGGAGGTCGGCTGGCACGTGGGCGGGGCGCAAGCCTGGCAGATCGAGCCGCTGTCGGAATTTGTCTCCGCGCAGGATGTGCGCGAGCTCTGGGTCGGCCGCCACATCGTCTCGCGGCACAACACCAGCGCGCCCGACATGGTGTTCGGCGGCTTCGAGAGGGGACGGTAATCCGCGCCGGACGCTCGACACGACGGGCGAACGGGGGCAGTGTCTGCGCAAACGCGGCCACACGACTGATCTGATGACAAGATTCAGATACCAGGCGCTCAACACCTCGGGCGACTTGCTGACGGGCGAGATCGACGCCGAGTCGCGCCGGCAGGTGTTCGGCGAGCTGGAAAAGCTCGGCCATATGCCGATCGAGGCGACCGAGCTGAAGGACGGCGCGGGCGGCGGGACGGGCGGCCTCTTGTCGCGGCTGATCTCCTCCAAGCCCAGCCGCGAGGAAATCACCGAGATCACACGGGACCTGGCGATGCTGCTCAAGGGCGGCGTCAGCCTGCACGAGGCACTGCAGCTTCTCTCGCAGATGGGCGGCAAGCCGCCTCTGCGCAACCTGATGGCGGCGCTTCAGCGCGATATCGCCCAGGGCAAGAGCTTCGCCGAGGCGCTCGGCGTGCATACGGACGTGTTTCCGCCGACCTACGTGAAGATGGTCGAGGTCGCCGAATCGGCGGGCACGCTGGAGGCGACGCTCGACAAGATTGCGCAGGAGCGGACCCGGTCGGAGGCGCTAAGGCGGCGCGTGACGTCGTCGCTGACCTATCCGCTGTTCCTCGTGGTCGCCGCCTGCGGCGTTTTCCTGTTCGTGATGCTGCAGGTGATCCCGGAGTTCGAACGGGCCTTGTCGGGGTTCATGGACAAGATGGATCCGCAGGCGAAGATGATCTTCGCCCTGTCGCGGTTCGTGCAGGCGAATATCGACATGATCCTCGGCATCGTCGCGGTGCTTCTGGTCGGCGGGCTGCTCTTGTCGCGCAGCCGGGCGTTCGTCGGACTTCTGATCCGCACGCTGGCGCGGCTGCCGGGGACCAGACGGATCGTGCAGTTCCAGCAGACGGTGTTCTTCTGCTCGACGCTTGGAACGCTGCTTGCCAGCGGCGTTGACATCACCACGTCGCTGCGGTTGGTGCGCGACCTGTTTCGCGATCCGCGGGCGGCCGAGAAGGTGGATCAACTGATCGCCGAGGTGCGGCAGGGCCACAGGGTCAGCGACGCGCTCGCCAAGCTGAACTTGCTGCCGGCCTATGTGATACCCATCTTGCGCGTGGGCGAGGAAGCCGGCGAACTGGACACGATGGCGGTCAGGATCGGCGGTTTCTACGAGGACCGGCTTGACAGAGCGCTAGCGCGCCTGACATCCATTCTCGGACCTTCTATATTGATTTTGGTGAGCCTCATGATCGCGTGGCTCATCGTAACCGTCATCACCGCCCTTATCAGTGTAAACGAGCTGTTGGTCTAAAACGTGCTGGGACTATCGCAAATCGAACGGCGGAAGACGGGGGCAAGAAACAAACGAGACAAACGCGGCGGGTTCACGCTCGTCGAGTTGCTCGTCGTACT
This sequence comes from Microbaculum marinisediminis, assembly GCF_025397915.1. Taxonomy (NCBI): domain Bacteria; kingdom Pseudomonadati; phylum Pseudomonadota; class Alphaproteobacteria; order Hyphomicrobiales; family Tepidamorphaceae; genus Microbaculum; species Microbaculum marinisediminis. The sequence goes on along the minus strand of NZ_JALIDZ010000014.1, from coordinate 42,426 downwards.
CGTAATCCTGAGCCTCATCATGGGTCTCGTCGGCCCGCGCGTGCTGTCCTACCTGTCGGACGCGCGGTCGAAGTCGGCGAAGCTGCAGATCGAATCGCTGTCCTCGGCGCTCGACCTGTTCTACCTCGATACCGGACGCTATCCGACCACGTCGGAGGGGCTCGACGCGCTGGTGAAGCGCGTGCCCAACGTCGAGCGGTGGAACGGGCCGTATCTGAGTCAGAATGCGGTTCCCGCCGACCCGTGGGGCAATTCCTACGAGTACCGTTCGCCAGGCGATACCGGTCCCTATGAGATTATCTCTCTCGGCGCTGACGGCCGAAAGGGAGGCTCCGGGGATGATCAGGACATCAAGAGCAAATAACCCCCCGCGCGCGGCCGGTGGCTTCGCGCTGATCGAAATGGTGGTGGCGCTGGCTGTGGTCGCGCTCGTGGTCGCGCTCGTGCTGCCGCGTGTCGCTCGCGAGCCGGGCCCAGGGGCGCTCGAGGCCAAGGCCTACGAGATCGCGTCGATCTTCCGCGACGACCGCAACGCGGCGATGCTCGGCCGGCGCGAGGTCGTTTCCCGCATCGACATGACCAACAAGGTGGCGTCGTCGGGATCGCGCGACCGCGCGGTCAAGGTGCCCGACAGCGTCGGCATCGAGCTGGTGCAGGCGCAGACCGAGGCATTTCCCGGCGGCGGCGGCATCCGGTTCTATCCCGACGGGCGCGCCTCGGGCGGCGTGGTGACGCTGCATCGGGGCCGGTACGGCTACCGGGTCAGCGTCAACTGGCTGACAGCGCATGTCGACGTCGAGCCCGTGACCGCGGTGGCCCGGCGATGATCGCCCGGGCCATCAGCGCCGGGACCGATCTGGCTCGCCGGTTCGCGCGCCGCCGCAGGGTGCGGTCCACCGGCGGCTTCCTGCTGCTCGAGGCGCTGGTGGCGGTCGGCATCATGGCCTTCATCCTGTCGGTGCTGCCATCGGGCGTGATCATCGCCCGCAAGAGCGTGCAGACGTCTGCGAACGTGGTCGGTGCGCGGCTCGTCGCAGAAGCGGTGCTGACCAACGAGTTCTCCGGTACCGATCTGACGGTTGGAACCAACGGCGGCACGCTCGACGGCTACGAGTGGGCGACGGTGGTGCGCCCGAACGAAGCCCTGCGCGAGGCTTTCCCGTCGCGGCAATGGCAGCCGTTCGACGTCATCGTGCAGGTGCTGGTTCCGAACGGGCCGAAGGTGACGCTGGAAACCATCCGGCTGGGGCGCGAGCGATGAGACGGCGCCTTGGCGGCCGGGCCGGCTACGTGATGATCGAGGCGCTGGCGGCGCTGGCGATCTCGGGGCTGGTGCTCGCCGCGGTTCCGCTGGCCTCGGGGATCCTGTTCCGGAACTGGGAGAAGGCGACATCCGGCTCCGATACCCTCGACCGGCTGGCGAGCGGACTGTCCGTGGTGCGCCGCGAACTTTCGATGATGCGCCGCGAGCGCTTCGCCGATCGCGACGCGGCAGGGCCGTATGCCTTCCTGGCAACGTCGGACACCATCGGCTTCGTTTTGCCGGATGCCTCCGACGGATCGGAGCCGGGCGAGTTCGTCGTGGTCATCAAGGTGCGGCCGGAGGCGAATGGCAACGCGCTGGTGCGCGGCATGGCGCCGTTCCGGCCGGACATGCGGAATTTCAATCGCCTGCGCCTGGATGACCCGGTGGTGCTGCTCAGCGGACCGTGGAAGTACCGCTTCCAGTACGCGGCACGGCGGCGCGACGGCCTCGAATGGCTCGACGAATGGCTGGATGAACAGGACCTGCCCGTCGCCATCCGGCTCGACGTGGTCGACTACACGAGCGAGCAGCGAGTGATCCCGCCGCTGGTGATCCCGATCCGTGTCGATGCCGAGCCGGGCTGTGTCGACGAGCGCGGCGGGGTGTGCGGGATATGATCCGGTTCCGTCGCCTCTCCCGGCCGCGCCGCCGCGATGGCGGCTATGTCACGGTGGTGGTGCTGACCTTCGCGGGCCTGATGGCGGCGCTGGTCGCGGCGACGCTGAACGTGGCGCGTCCGAGCGTCGGGCAGGCGCTCGTCAATATCGACGACATGCAGGCCGATGGCCTGCTCGAGGCGGGTATCTCGACCGCCGGCCTGGCGCTCTACAGCGCCAACCGGCCGGTGCAGTCGATCGATGGATTCGCCGTGCCGCTGGAAACGGGCGCCATCCGCCTGACCATCAAGGCCGAGGCCGGCCGGATCGACATCAACGCCGCCAGGCCGGAAATGCTGTCTGGCATCTATGCGGCGGCGGGCACCGGTGCGTTGAAACCAAGCGAGTTCGCCGCGCTGGTTCTCGACTGGCGGGACAGAAACAGCCGGGTGCGTCCGGGCGGCGCCGAGCGAGAGGAGTATGCCGCGCTCGGTCTCGACCACCGGCCGCGCGACGGGCCGTTCCTGTCTCTGGAGGAACTGCTGCTGCTGCCGGGAATGACGCAGGAGGATTACCAGAGGCTGTTGCCGTATCTGACCGTCTTCAATCCGCTCGGCGATATCGATCCGGGCAGTGCCGAGATGCCGGTCCTGCTGTCGGTTCCGAACATGTCGGAATCCGAGGCATTGGGCATCAGATCCGCCTTCAACAGTCCGGATTCGACGCAGCGGGAACGCAATCAGTTGATCCGGCCATATCAGCGCTATCTGACCGCCGATGGTAGCGATGTTTTCAGGGTGCTGGTCGAGGCCCGGCTCAACAACGGTTACACCAAATCGGTGGAAGCTGTATTGATGCCGGGGTTTCGGCGTATTCCCTACCATGTTCTGTACTGGCGGGTGCTCGATCCGCCGGAGGTTCCGTCGTGAATGCGGGACCGCGAACGATCCGGCGGGCGATTTGTTGGTGTTTACGTAATCGACTGGTATCAAGCTGATCCGTGATGGACGCCGTTGTGAAATTCTTCGGGTGGTGGATCGACGAACTGGCGCGCATTCTCGAGCCGTTCGTCGGCCGCGCCAGCGCGCCTGCGGATTTCGTCCTCGTGCAGCAGGGGGACCGGTTCGTCTGCATGCGGGGCGGCCGCAAGGGCATGACCGATGTCGGCGTGCTCGGTGGCGGGGGAACGCTCGATAGCGATATCCGGAAGAAGCTGAAAGTCCAGAACGTCGAGGTGCGGCTCGATCCGAACGTGGTTCTCGACAAGACGCTCGCCCTTCCGGCGGCCGGACAGCAGTATCTCGACGCGATCCTGCGCCACCAGATCGAGCGGCTGACACCCTGGGCCGCGGATCATGTGGCCTTCGACTACGTCGTCGGCACTTCGGAGCCGGTGGCCGAGGGGCAGGTCTCGATCCGTCTCGTCGCGACCGCGCGGGAGACGGTGACGCGTGCGCTCAAGACCCTCGCCGAGGCCGGAATCAAGCCGCGCGCGGTGGGCACCGCGACCGATGCGCCGGACCACGTGAGCCCGGTCGACCTGCAGGACGAGACCAAGACCGGGCGCCAGTCGTCTCTGCGCCGTTCGGTCGCCGTCGGTCTGGCGGCGACGGCCGCGGTCATTCTCATCCTCGGCGGCTTCCAGACCTGGGAGGTCTACCGGCTGTCGGCCGAGAGCGAAGAGGTCGAGACCGCAGTCGAAGCGCGGCGCGCGGTGATCGCGGAGGCGGTCGCCCGCACCACGTCGTCCGACGAATATCGTGCGCTTGCCGCCCGGAAAGCTGCCGCGCTGCCGATGGTCGTGTTGCTCGAGGAGCTGTCGAAGACGCTCCCGAGGGACACCTTCCTGACGGAACTCGATGTCGAAGGCAGCACGTTGCGCATCAACGGGACGTCGTCGGAGGCACCGGCGCTGATCCAGCTCCTCGAGAACGCCGATATCCTCGCCGATGCCCAATTCGGCGCGCCGACAACCCGCAACGAAAGGGGCAATGGCGACAGTTTCCAGATCGTGGCGAAGATCGATGAGCCGCCCACGGGGCAGGCTCCGGATGGACAGGCCCCCGATGGGCAGCCCCCCGCTGGGCAGGGTGCATCGCCGGGGGCGGATGGCGAATGAGCGCGGCTGCGACATTCGACAGGAAGCGGTTCGGTGCGGTCGCGCTGTTCGCGGTCCTGCTTCTGGCGGGGCTGATCTGGATCGGCTGGGCGTCGCTGGCGGTGTCGACGATCGGCGAGCAGCTCACCCAGCAGGAAGCGCAGCTCGACGCGCTGGCGATGCGCACGCGCAGCCTGACCGCGGGCGCGGGTGGCGACGGCACCGCGCAGATCGCGGTGTATTTCCCGGGCGACACGCAGGCGATCGCAGCGGCCGCCGTCCAGAGGACCGTCGACGAGATCGTCGAGAAAGCGGGCGGGCGCGTGGTCGAAAGCCAGATCCTGCCGGTGCAGCCGGACGAGGAAACGGCCAATCGGATCGATCTCCGGGCGTCGTTCGAGGCCGACATCGACGCCTTGCAGAAGGCGCTTTACGACATCGAGACCCATCTGCCGATGATGATGGTGAAATCGATGTCGGTGCGGTCCTTCGTTCAGGCCGGGCGCCGGGACGCCGACGAGAAGAACCCGATCCTCCAGGTGGCCCTGGTGGTTTCCGGCTTCTGGACGCCGGAGGAGCCATGACGCTCGTGCACCGTCATCGGCCGGACTGGAGCGGGCGCCTCATGCTGGCGGCGATCGCCGGGGCGCTGTTCGTCATGCCGGCTGCGGCGCAGGACGCCGCGGCAACGCGGGCGCGGGACGAGGCGGCGCGGACGGGCGTCGCCGCAACGCGGCCGGTTCTCGGCGAGCCTAAAGCGGGGCCCAGGGATGCGGCGCCCAAGGATGCGGCGGCGGACACCCCGCAAAAGCCGCTCCAGTCGCAAGACGCCGCGGCGGAGCCCCGCGCGAAGGCGAAAGCGCCTGCGAGAAAGGACCAGGGAAAAAAGCCCCAAAACCAGACAGCGCGGAACCAGACAGCCCAGAAAAAGGAGGCCCAGAAGAAGGTCGCCCAGAAGAACGTCGCCCAGAAGGTCCAGAAGAACGCGGCGCCTGGAAAAGTGCAGGACGTGTCTGTCTCCGGTGCCGGGTCCGGGGCCGTCAAGGACGATATCGACTCTCTAGACAGCCGGGCCGAGCTGATCGGCGGAATCGGCCTCAAGGATCTTCAGCAGACCCGTCAGGCGCCGTTGTTCACGCCGTCGCGCCAGAAGCCGAAGCCGCCACCTCCGCCGAAGAAGGTGGAGAAGCCGGCCAAGCCGCCGGCGCCGCCTGAGCCGCCCAAACCGCCGTCGCTGCGTCTCGTCGGCGTGGTGCTGACCGAGGAGGCGAAGATCGCGCTGATGATGGCGCAGGACAGATCGGTCAAGCGGCTCGCGCTCGGCGACGAGATCGACGGCTGGGCGGTGGTGAAGCTCGATCCGGAAACGGTCGAGCTCAAGCTCAAGGGGCAGCGCAGCGTCTACCGGATGTTCAAGCCGCAAGCGGCGGGCGCGGACTCCCCGAACGAGGACGGCCGCGGCCGGAACGCGCGAAAGAAGAAACGAAAAAACTAGCCGCGCCGCGTGCGGTCACGTGGTGACGCGGACAACCTCCGCGACCGAGGTCAGTCCCGCGCGGCATTTGGCGAGGCCGTCCTCCAGCATCGAGGTCATGCCTGCTTCATGGGCAAGCCGCTGCAATTCCGCGGTATCGACGTCGTCGTGGATGTGCTTGCGCAGCTGGGCGTCGAACTTCATCACCTCGAAGATGGCTATCCGGCCACGATACCCGGTGCCCCCGCACCAGTCGCAGCCGCCGCCGACGTAGAGGGTCTCGCCGGGCGCCAGCGTCAGCACGCCGCGCTCGATAAGGGATTCCGTCGTCGCATCCCCGGGCGGGGCCGGCTCGCGGCAGCGCTCGCACAGACGGCGGACGAGGCGCTGGCCGACGACACAGCGCAGTGCCGAGGCGAGCAGGAAGCTTTCCACCTTCAGGTCCAGCAGGCGGGCGACCGCGTCGGCGGCGTTGTTCGTATGCAGCGTCGTCAGCACCAGATGGCCGGTGAGGGCGGCCTGAATGCCGATCGAGGCGGTCTCGGAGTCGCGCATCTCGCCGACCATGATGATGTCGGGGTCGTGGCGCAGGAAGGACCGCAGCGCGGTGGCGAAGGTGAGGTCGATCGACGGCTTGATCTGGGTCTGGTGGATGCCGGGAACCTGATACTCGATCGGGTCCTCGACCGTCATGATCTTGCGCTGCGGATCGTTCAGGTAGGTCAGCGCGGCCGCCAGCGTGGTGGTCTTGCCGCTGCCCGTCGGGCCGGTCACGACGATCATGCCGTAGGGTTCGGCGAGCTGGGTGCGAAGCGCCATCAGGTCGTGCTGGGACATGCCGAGCCGGGCCAGATCGAGCGCCCGCGATTCCTTCACCAGAATGCGGATGACGGCGGCTTCGCCGTGCAGGGTCGGCATCGTGGCGATACGCAGGTCCGCCTCGGTGTTGACGATTTTCACACGGGCGCGGCCATCCTGCGGCAGGCGCCGCTCGGCGATGTTGAGGCCGGCGAGGATCTTGATGCGCGAAACGATGGCCCGGGCCATGCGGCTCGGCAGGTTCTGGTAGGGGCGCAGGAATCCGTCGACGCGCAGGCGCACCCGGACGGCGTCGCGCGAGGGCTCGATGTGGATGTCGGTGGCGTTCAGGTCGATCGCCGCTTCCAGCATCGCATCGACGGCCTGGACCACCGGGGCGCCGCGGGCAAGGTCGCGCAGGCGCTCGAGATTCTCGTCGCTGGCGGATTCGCCGTCGATCTCGCCTGCCTGCGCCGCGGCGTCGGTCGCCTGACCAGCTTCGCTTGCCGGCTCGACGTCGCGCTCGAACAGCATGGCGATATCTTCGAAGGCGACGATATAGACCGCCGGCGTCGTGCCGAGCGCGAGGCTCACCGCGCGAATCGCGTCCTCGTTGGTGGGGTCGGCGACGGCGAGGGAGGTACGGCCGTCTGTCTCGAAGGGATAGACCCAAGCGTCGCGCAGGAAACGGCGCGAAAGCCCCTTCATACCGTGCGGCCGGCCGGTGACCGATTCGGTACGCCCGCGCGGCAGGCCGTGGAACGCGGCTATCGCGTCCGCCAGATCGGTTCCGGTCAGGATTCCGGCTTCCCAAAGCTGTGCATAACTGCCGCGTTCCGGCGCTTCCAGCTTGGAAAGTGCGGCCCAATCGACACGCTCGGAAAACTCCTGCGCGTTCTTCAGGAACGCGGCGAAGGTTCCGTCGACATCGAGAACTTCGTTCGCTATCATCGAATTCGGACAGGGACCGGTCGGTGCGGCGTTTCCGCTATGCCCTACAAATAGATGGCGTAGGGGACTGTTGCAACCGAGCCACGACGATAAGAAGCAGGGACTCAACAGTCAAAAGACGGGGGCCAACAATGTCTCGTGGCGGGCATGCGATCCGCAGGCGGGTAGACTGAATCCAACGGGGTTTTCGCTAGTATCTTGTCTGCGATGCGGAAGGGTCTCTTCGAATAGGACCTCCGCATTAGAGGGTATATCTGTCTGCGTATCGGCGTCGCGATTCGTTCGGAATGATCGAGCCGCGTGATCGAGGCAGCCACGTTAGTTCGTACAGCCGGTCCGACCGGCGGGTAGCTGTCCTCAGGTGAGGAGGTAACCGAGGCGTCTATGCACCTGAGGTTAGTATTTCGTCTCACACTGCTGTTTCTGGTCGGATTGTCTGTCGTCTCCTGCCAGACAACGGAAGACCTCCTGTCCGTGCGCGGGTCGGGCAACCGCCTGTTCGGTTCCGTTCTCAACGCCGACCTGACGGCGCGGCAGCCGGATCCCGGCGAGGCCGGCGCTCAGGGAATCCACCGGGTCGATGGTGGCGCCGAACCAATGATCTACCCGGCGGACGGTTCCGGGGGGACGGGCGGGCCGTTCGTGCCGGCCACGGCCGGTGACGGCGGTGGCAGCTACAGACTGAATTTCGAAAACGCGCAGATCGGCGATGTCGTGCGGGCAATCCTGGGCGACTCGCTGGGCCTGAACTACGTCATCGATCCGAATGTGAACGGTCGCGTCACGCTCGTTTCGGCGCGGCCGGTGGCGCGCGACGAACTGCTTCCCACGCTCGAGGCGATCCTGAGGATGAACCAGGCCGCGCTGGTCACGGACGGCGCCGTCTACCGGGTCGTCGTCGATACCGACACCGGCAATCTCCGCGCCCGCATGAGCCGCGCTGGCCAGCCGGCCGGATACGGGCTCACCGTGCTGCCGCTGAGATTCGTGTCGGCGAATACGATGATGGGGCTGATCGACGGCTTCGCCACCAAGCCCGAGTCGATCCGGGTCGACGCCACGCGCAACCTCCTGCTGATTTCCGGGTCGTCGCCGGAACGGCGGACCGCGGTCGAAACCGTGATGACCTTCGATACGGACTGGATGGCGGACCAGTCGGTCGGCATTTTCCCGACCCGGGACGTGCGGCCTGAGACGATGGTCCCGGAACTCGAACGCCTTTTCGAAACGCAGGAAGGCCGGGCCGGCGCCGATCTCATACAGTTCGTGCCTATGGCCCGCATGAAGGCGGTGCTGGTTGTCTCCAAGCGCGACGACCTGATACGCCGGGCGGGAAACTGGATCTCGCGGTTGGACCGGACGAACCCGGCGGCCGAGACGGCGGTCAACGTCTATCGTGTGAAATATCGCGACGCCAAGCTGCTGGTGCAGATCCTCAGCGGCATCTTCGGCGGCTCGACGGTCGGCGGCGGGGCGGGAGAGCCGTCTCCGGCGGATCAGATCACGCCGGGGGCGGGCGTCTTCGCGTCGAGTGCGGACGGGGCCGAGCCGGGCATCGATGCCGGGGACGGCGAGATGGATGCGGAAGACGCGGCATCGGGGAGCGGGACGACCTTCGATTTCGCCCAGTCTCCGGCGTCGGGCGGCGGGGGAACGGATCTGTTCGCTGGCCAGACCTCCGGCGCAGGCGGCGGGGGACCGCGCTTCAGTGCCGACACGGCCAACAATTCGATCGTCATCTACGCCGACGGCGACACCTATCTGAAGGTCCTCGCAGCCCTGCGCCAGATCGACGTGCCGCCGCTGCAGGTCGCCGTCAACGTGGTGATCGCCGAGATCCGGCTGAACGATCAGCTGAAGTTCGGCGTACAGTATTTCATCAAGAGCGGCGACGTCGGGCTCAAGGACGATGTCGGGTCCATCGGCCTGTTCAACACCGTCGTCAATTCGATCAATCGCGAGCTGCCGGGCTTCAACTTCGTGATCGGCTCGGAGGAAAGCCCGGACGTCATCATCTCGGCCTTCGACAAGATCACCGACGTGTCGGTGCTGTCGTCGCCGTCGCTGGTGGTCATGGAGAACGAGACCGCGGCGTTGCAGGTCGGCGAGGAAGTGGCTGTTTCCACGCGCCAGGCGCAATCGGTGATCAATCCGGATTCGCCGACCGTCAACGAGATCGAGTATCGCGACACCGGCATCATCCTCAAGGTGACGCCACGGATCGCCGAGAACGGCATCATTTCGATGCAGATCCAGCAGGAGATCTCCGATATCGCGTCCGGCGCTTCGACCCTGACGCCGACCTTCACCAAACGCCGCATTTCCAGCTCGGTTTCGGTTGCGAGCGGCCAGACGGTGATGCTCGGCGGGCTCATCGCCGAAGGATCGGACAACAACCGGACCGGTATTCCGGTTCTGCATCGTCTGAAGGGCGTCGGCGACCTCTTCGGCACGACGGACAATTCCGCACGGCGCAATGAGCTGATCGTGCTGATCCGGCCGACCGTGATCCGGCAGGGGCAGGACGCCCAGCATGTCGCCGAGGAACTCAGGGCGCGGATGTGGAACATGCAACGCAACGCGACGGGGCAGCAGTGACGCTGTCGCCGTCATCGCGGCGCCAAGTGATCGCGGCGGCCGGCGGCGCCGCTCTCGCAGCGGTCGCGGCGCTGGCACTGGCCGACGGGACTGCGCAGCCCGACCGGGTTCTAGCCTCGGCGGTATTGGGCGCGGCCATGGCGGCGATCGCGCTGGAGGATTCGCTACGGCTGCGGGTGCCTGATCCGTGGGTTTACGGGGCGCTGGTTACCGGGATCGTCTGGAGCGCCGCGGTGCGGTTGCGGTCGGGTGACGGGCTGGTGGCCGCAGGCGGCGGGGTTCTGATCGCCGTCGCGGTGTGCGGCGGTGCGTTTCTGGCGGTGCGGGAGACGTTCTACCGGCTGCGCGGTTTCGACGGGCTCGGCTTCGGCGATGTCAAACTGGCGGCGGCCGGCGGGGCCTGGCTCGGCTGGGAAGGCTTTGCCTTCGCCGTCCTCGTGGCGGCCGCCGGTGCGCTTGCCTTCGTCGCGACTCGGGTTGCGCGCGGCCGGGGATGGAATGCGGATCAGCGCCTAGCCTTCGGCGCCTTCCTGGCGCCGGCGGTGTGGGCGACCTGGCTCGTATTGCAGGGCGCGGGCGAAGGGTGACGGGTTTCGGAGCCGGACAGATGATCGGGCATTGGGTGCGCGTGACGCCGAAACGGGGGACGGGCAGGGGCCTGCGGAAGGCGTTTCTGGCGGTCTGCTGCGTCGTGGCCGTGAGCGCGCCGGCGACTGCCGCATCGGTCGAGAGTGGCGTTGCTGCCTATGAACGCGGCGACTATTTCCGCGCCGTGCAGCAGTGGCGTCCGCTGGCGGAACGGGGCGATCCGAAGGCGCAGACCGCGCTCGGGCTTGCCTATTACCACGGGCAGGGCGTGCCGCAGGACTACGGCGAGGCGGTCGTGTGGTACCGCCGCGCGTCGGAGCAGGGCTATGCCTATGCCCAGGGTTTGCTCGGGTACCTCTATTTCCAGGGCCAGGGCGTCCATCAGGACTACATGGACGCTTATTTCTGGCTGAACCTGGCCGTTGCCGGCCTGCCGCCGGGGCGCGAGCGCGAACTCGCCATCACGCGGCGGGGCTACGTGCAGACGCAGCTGAGCCCGAACGAGTTGCACACCGTCCAGGAGCGCGCGGCCCAATGGCGGCCGGCGCCGGCCGTTCCCGAGGACGTGCAATAGAATTTTCGGCCTCTATTGGATAAGACTCCCGCTATAGACCCGTTAGCGGAGAGCCGAAGTTGGCGCGTTCTGTTGTCGAAACCGCGCGGAGGACGTCACATCGCGGAAGGGCCGGGAGTGTTCCGGTCTTCGCGGCAATCGCGGCCGTTTTCGCTGCATTCGCAACGGTACCGGGCGCCTCAGCCGAGCCGCGTATCTATCTCGGCGACGGCCATAACGGACTCGTCGAGGCAGATTCCGGGCTGCTTCTGAGCAGGGCCCGGAGCCGCGCCGATATGCGGGTCATCGTCGAACTGCGCACCGATTTCGTCCCGGAGGGCAAGCTGACGCTGTTCGGGGCCGCCAACCAGCGGACCGCGATCGACGGCCAGCAACAGCGGGTGCTGGCGCGGGTGGCCGGCGCGCAAAACGTGAAGCGCTTCCAGTCGGTTCCGCTGATGGCGATGACGGTGACTGCCGGACGCCTTCAGGCCCTCATCGACAATCGGGACGTTGCGGCGATCTACGAAGATGTCGCGGTGCCGCCGGCGCTCGACGCCAGCGTGCCGGTGATCCGGGCCGACGTCGCAGCCGGAATCGGGCGGATCAACGGTGGCAAGGGCTGGTCGGTCGTCGTGCTCGATACCGGCGTGCAACGCAGGCACGAGGCGTTCAGACGGAAAATCGCGTCGGAAGCCTGCTTCTCGACCAGTAGTGCCGATTCGAAGTCGCTTTGCCCCGGTGGCGCGCAATCCTCCACGGCCAAGGGGGCGGGAAACACCTGCCGGCGGTCCATGGACGGATGCGGGCACGGCACCCATGTCGCCGGGATCGCAGTAGGCAATCCGAAGGGCGCGGAAGCGATATACGCAGGCGTGGCGCCCAAGGCCTCGCTGATCCCGATACAGGTGTTCAGCCGGTTCTCCGGTTCCGCCTGCGCCGGGGCCGGCCCTTGCGTCCTGAGCTATACCAGCGATCAGCTTGCGGCACTGGAGCATGTGAACGCATTGGCCAGCGGCCGCAAGATCGCCGCGGTGAATATGAGCCTGGGGGGCGGGTTGCGCCGCAAGGCCTGTGGCAAGCACCCGCTGGCCCCGATCATCGAAACGTTGCGATCCAAGCGCATCGCGGTGGTGATCGCCGCCGGTAACGCCGGCGCCGACGGGCGGGTAAGCGCGCCAGGCTGCATTCCGGCGGCCATTACGGTGGCCAGTACGACGAAGACGGAGGACGTGTCGTCGTTCTCGAATTTTTCCAAGCTGGTCGATCTCGCCGCGCCGGGCAGCGACATCACGTCGACGATCCTGGGTAACCGGTTCGCCGTCCTGAGCGGCACATCGATGGCCGCCCCGCATGTCGCCGGTGCGTTGGCCTTGTTGCGGCATCGTTTCCCGAAGGCTTCGGTCCGGAAATTACGGCGTGCCTTGCGGTGTTCGAGCACACGGGTGACGCGCAACGGCGTCACCGTTCCGCGCATCGATGTCTACACTGCGTTCCTGGCGTTGAAGAACCGTCGCTGCACCTTGTAGGGATCGGCACAGGGATCGGCGCGATACGGCGAATGCGGGGCCAGTCATGAGACGGTTTGTCAACGCGGTTTCAACCTCGCGGCGGCTTTGCGCCGCGGCGGCGGTCGCCGTGGGCCTCGCGCTGGGGGCGGGCGGACACCCCGCATCGGCCGGGCCCGCGCTCGTCTTCGACGCCGATACCGGCGAGATCCTGCATGCGCATATGGCGACGACGAAATGGTATCCGGCGTCGCTGACGAAATTAATGGCCGCCTACGTGACCTTCGCGGCGATCGAGGCGGGCCGGATCGGGCTCGATACGCCGGTCGCCATTGGCGAGGGCGATCCGGCATTGGGCCTGACGCTTCCGCCCGGCACGATGTTGACCGTGGAGGAAACGCTGCCGCTGGTGCTGGCCGCCTCGCTGAAATTCGCGACGGAGGCGCTCGGCCGGACGGTCAGCGGATCTGTCGATGCCTTCGTTGCCGACATGAACGCGTCGGCCCGGCGTCTGGGCATGACCGATACCAACTATGTCAATTCGCACGGCTTCCATGCCGCGGGTCATATGACCACGGCGCGCGACATGGCGGTGCTGACCCGGGCGCTGAACCGGGAATTCCCGCAGTACCAGCGCTTCTTCGAGGTCCGGTCCGTCACCATTGCCGGGCAGCAGCGGCGAAACCACAACGACCTTCTCGGCCGGTTTCCCGGCGCGGATGGCATGAAGTCGGGCTATGTCTGCGAGTCCGGCTACAATCTGGTCGGCACGGCGACGCGCGAGGGCAGGCGACTTGGCGCGATCGTGCTGGGCGCCTTTTCGGCAGCCGAACGCGAGGCCGTGGCCGAGCAGATGCTAAAAGCCGGCTTCGCCGCCAGCTCTGGGGCGGTGAGCGTCACAATCGATACGTTGCCGCTGTCGCAAGACGGTCCGGTCGACATGCGTCCTTTTGTCTGCGGCAAGTCGCAGCCGCCCGCCGCGCTCGTCGGTTTTGGAACGATGGCGCCCCTGCCGCGGCCGAAACCCTGAATCTGCCGCGATCCGCGGACAGCCGGGGCCCTCACGCCTTGGCGTGTCCGGCGGGCGGGAGATCGATGAGCAACGTTGCCTCCCAGAGGCCGGAGCGAACAGCCTCGCCGATCAGGGCCGTGATGACGGCGCGAACCGCTTCGAGGGCATAGGTCGGGGGGCGCTCCGTCAGTTCGCAGATATGGAGCGTCCGCGACAGTTCCGGCTCGACGATCGGGCGGACATGCAGGTCGCCGCTCTCGATCCGTTCCTTCATGAACAGCCTTGTGCCGATGGTGCAGCCGAGACCGGCGAGCAGCGAGCCGCCGATCGCCTGCACCGAGTTCATCTGCAGGATGGCCCTGGCCTCGATCTTCTTCAGAAGCGCCACGTCGTTCATGATCGCGCGCGCCGATACGCCCTGCCGCAGGAAGATGATCGGAAGATCCAATAAGTCGCTGAAGCGCATCGGGTCATCCGTGTCGCCGATGATCTCGCGTTTTCCCACGCAGACCATGCGTTCATCGAGAACCGCCTGCGTCTTGAGCCGTGGGTCGGTGGGCGGGTTGTAGAGCAGCGCCAGCTCGACCTCGGACATCATCAGGTGCATCAGGGTCGAGCCCGACAGGCTTTCGGTCAGCGACAGCTTCACCTTCGGGTAGCGTTCCAGAACGGTGCGGGCGAGGTCGACCCCGATCGCCTTGACCGCAGAAAACGCCATGCCGACCGACACCTCGCCGGCGATTTCGCCGCCGGCGTCGATCACGTCCTGCTCGGCCGACGCCATCGTCTTCAGGATCAGTTTGGCGTGCGCATAGAGGCGTTCGCCCGCCGCGGTCGGCTGCATGCCGCGCGGCTTGCGCACGAACAGAGGCACCGAGAGTTCGTGCTCCAGATTGGCGAGGTGATGGCTCAGTGCCGAGACGGCGACGCGTTCGCGCTCGGCGGCGCGGGTTAGCGTTCCCTGTTCGAAAATGGCGGCGAAATAGCGGAGTTGCCGGCTGTCCATGGAGCGTCGAAAGGTTTCTAAAATTTCGAAAGCTGCTTTTGAAACATTATGATTTTGCGATTTAGCCGGCAACGATAACCTGCCAGACAACGACAATCGCAGGGAGGCAATTCATGGACCGGCCGTTCCGGCCGCTCGACGGCGTCCGCGTCGTGGAGATGAGTCACATGATCATGGGCCCGTCCTGCGGGTTGTTCCTGGCGTTCCTCGGGGCCGAGGTGATCAAGGTCGAGCCACCCGGCGGCGACAAGACCCGTGATCTCGGCGGGATGGGCGCTGCCTTCTTTCCGCTCGCGAACCGCGGCAAGAAGTCGGTGCAGCTCGACCTGACATCGGAAAGAGGGCGGGATGCCCTGCACAGGCTGCTCGATACGGCCGACGTGTTTGTCGAGAACTTCCGCGATGCCTCGCTTAGCGCCAGGGGCGCGGACCTCGACGCGCTGCACCGGCGATACCCGAGGCTGATCGTCGCCTCGCACAAGGGCTTCCTGCACGGGCCCTACCAGAACCGCACGGCGATGGACGAGGTGGTGCAGATGATGACGGGCCTGGCCTACATGACCGGCCCGTCAGGCCGCCCGCTGCGTGTCGGGTCGTCGGCCAACGACATCATGGCCGGCCTGTTCGGCACTGTCGCCGTGCTCGGCGCACTGATGGAGCGCGACAAGACCGGTGAAGGCCGTCACGTGCGTATCGGCCTGTTCGAGAACTGCCTCGTCCTCGTCGCGCAACACATGATCCAGTACGAACTGGAAGGCCGCAATCCGCCGCCCATGCCGGAACGTGAGTTCTCCTGGCCCGTCTACGATATCTTCGAGACGGCGGACGGCCGGCAGATGTTTGTCGGCGCCGTGACCGAGGGGCATTGGCACGCGCTGTGCGACCTGCTCGGCCTCGACGACCTCAGGTCCGACGAGCGGCTACAAACCCGCATGGACCGGATCAACGCGCGGGACTGGACGCTGCCGCGCATTGCCGCCGCACTCGCAGAGCGGACTTCCGAAGAGCTCGCGAAGGCGTTCGAGCCACTGGGCATTCCGTACTCGCCGATCGCCAGGCCCTGCGACATGTACGAGGATCCGCACGTGATGCGGCCCGGTGGCCTCGTCGCCTCGAAGCTTCCGGACGGCCGGCACTTCCGCGCGCCGTCGCTGCCCTTCGAGGTGGACGGCGAGATGTTCGACAATGGCGGCGACGTGCCGCGTATCGGGCAGGATACCGCCGCCGTCCTCGGCGCTCTCGGTCTCGACGAGGTGGAGATCGCCGCGGCGCGTGGCGCGGGCGAAAAGGAGAGGGCAGGCGCATGAGCAGGGTCGCCGCGCTGTATCCGAACGACACGGTGACCTTGCGCGAGGTGGGGCTGCGCGACGGCCTGCAACTGGTGAAGACCTGGCCTTCGACGGCGGCCAAGCGCGACTGGATCACCCGGGAATACGACGCGGGCGTGCGCCGCTTCGAGGTCGGCTCGTTCCTGCCGGCAGCCCGGTTCCCGCAGTTCGCCGACGTGGGCGCGCTGATCGAGCAGATCGACGGGCTTGAAGGTGCGAGTTCGGCCGCGCTTGCGTTGAACGAGCGCGGCGCCTCGGACGCGCTGGAGACCCCACTCGACGAGATCGTTTGCGTCGTGTCTGCAACCGAGGAGCACAGTCAGGCCAACGCCCGGCGCTCGCGTGCCGACGCGGTCGAGCTGATCCGCACGGTCGTGCGTCTGCGCGATGAGTCCGCGAACAGGCCGATCGTCAACGCCGGCATTGCGATGGCCTTCGGCTGCTCGATCGCCGGCGCGGTCGACCCGGCCGAGGTCCTGCGCCTTGCCGAGGCCTGCCTCGAAGCCGGCGCGGATATCGTCGGCATCGCCGACACGGTCGGCTACGCCGGTCCTAAGCAGGTCGGCGATCTTTCCGCGGCGATGGCGAAACTGTGCGGTGGACGGGCATTCATCGTGCATCTGCACGACACCCGCGGGATGGGGATCGCGAATGCGTCCGCCGCGCTCGATGCCGGCGCGCGCGTGCTCGACGGGTCGCTCGGCGGGCTCGGCGGCTGCCCGTTCGCCCCCGGCGCGACCGGCAATGTCGTTTTCGAGGATCTGGTCTACCTCTGCGAGACGAAAGGCATGCGTACCGGCATCGACATCGAACGGCTGACGGCGGTGCGCGAGATCCTGCAATCCGAGATGCCGGGCGAACACCTCTACGGATCGCTCGTGCGCGCCGGGCCGCCGCCAAATCTCGCATGGCGGCCGTGACCGCAGGACTGTTCTTGGACGTACGGCAATGACCACTCCCAGGGAGGAAACAATGGGAAAAACAACAACCCTCGTCGCCACGCTGGCGATCATGGCTTCGTCGGCGACGCTCGCCGAGGCAGCCACCGAAATGCGCTGCAGCCACCAGCTGCCGCCGGCGCACCACATCGCCAAGGTGATCGACCGCTGGGCCGAGGAAGTCGAGACGCAGTCGAACGGCGAGATCGACGTTCAGGTCTTCGGCGCCGATAGCCTCGTCGGCGCCAAGGAGAACATCGTCTCGGTCGCCAAGGGCGACATCGAGTGCGCCTTCTCGGTGAATTTCCAGTGGGGCAAGACCCTGCCGATCATGAACGTGACGCTGGCCCCGTTCGCGTTCGGCGATATCGAAGTCTGGAAGAAATGGCCGGACTCCGAAGCCGCCGCGTTCCTGAGCGAGAAGCTGCTCGATAAGGGCGTCCGGAACGTCGTCTGGCTGTTCACCACCAATACGTCGACCTTCACCCACAACGGCTCGTTCCTGGTCAAGCCGGAGGACTTCAACGGCATCAAGATCCGCGGCCTGACGCCAACCTTCGACGGCTCGCTTGCGGCGATGGGGGCCGCACCGGCCTCCATGCCCGGCTCCGAGGTCTATCAGGCGCTCGCCACCGGTGTGATCGACGCCGGGCTGACCGACGCGGCCGCCGCCGTGTCGCGCAAGTACTACGAGGTCCAGGATCACTTCACGGTGCTGCCGGTCATCAGCGTGTACTTCCACGGCTATGTGAATCCGGCCTGGTATGACGGCCTGTCGGACACGGCGAAGGCCGCGCTGGCGAAGGCGGGTGCGGAAGCCGCGAACTGGGCGATCGAGGCCTCGGAGGAAGCCGGCGCAGCCGCGCCCGGCCAGCTCGAGGAAAAGGGCGTGAAGGTGCACATCAACTCGGCCGAAGAGAATGCCGCGCTGGAGGCGGCGATGCGGCCGGCCTTCGACGAAAAATTCCTCGCCGACAGCCCGGACAGCAAGACCTTGATCGAGCTGGTCGGCAAGTTGTGAGGCGCAGCTTGCGATGAGCTTCATGACCGAAGGGGGGGAGGCGGCTGACGCCTCCCATCCACTCAGCCGCGTGGTCTACGCGCTGGCACGCCTGTGCGGATTCCTGAGCGCGCTTCTGATCCTGGTCATGCTCGCGGTCGTCATCTATGCGATCACGTACCGCTACCTGCTCAACGCGCCGATCCTCGGCGGCGACGAGCTGCTGGGCTACCTGCTGGTGGCCGCGATCATGCTGGGGGCGGCCGAGGCGCTGCGCCGCGGCGACCACATTTCGATCGATCTTATCGCCGACCGGGTGGGGCCCCGCGCCGCCCGAGGCCTCAGGCTCTGGGGCGATCTCGCGGTCCTCGTCTTCTCGGTCGTCCTCGGCTGGAGCGCCTGGCGCTCCGTTACCTTCGCCTACGACTTCGGGTCCTATTCCCCCGGATATCTCGAAATCGCCATGTGGATCCCGAAGTCGCCTGTTTTGATCGGCTCGGTGCTACTGGTGGCGACGGCACTGGCACGCATACTCGACGCGGCGGTGGGGCCGGGTAAGGCGACAGGCGCGGGGCCGGGCGCGGGAACCGGCCGGCAATGACGATCGTCCTCGTCTTCGGCGGCCTGCTCCTGCTGCTCCTGTCGGGCATGCCGATCTTCGCCGCGCTCGGCCTGACCGGGATCGCGGTCCTCGGCATTGCCGAAGGCAAGGTCTCGGGCATCGCCGATACGGTGTTCTCCCATTTCGACAATTCGATCCTGACCACGATTCCGCTGTTCGTCTTCATGGCGCAGGTGATGATCCGGGCGAAGGTGATCGACGATCTCTACGACATGGCGCACACGGTGATCGGCCATGTGCGCGGCGGCCTGGGAGTCGCCACCGTCGCGTCCTGCACGATCTTCGCCGCCATCTCCGGCTCCTCGGTGGCGACCGCCCTCAGCATCGGCTCGAGCGCGATCCCGCAGATGAAGCGGTTCGGCTATCCGGAGCGCGATGCGCTCGGCGTGATCGCCGCCGGCGGCACCCTCGGCATCCTGATCCCGCCGTCGGGACCGATGATCCTTTATGCCATCGTCTCCGAAGTCTCGATCGGAGCCCTGTTCCTCGCCGGCCTGGTGCCCGGCCTGATCATGGCGGCGGTCTTCGCGCTCTATTGCGTCGCCAGCGCAAAACCGGCCAAGGGCATCGAAACGCCGGACTGGGCCGGCTGGTCCAGGGCGATCGGTGCGATCCGCCGCTCGATCTGGGCGGTGCTCGCGCCGCCGATCATCATGGGCGGCATATTCTTCGGCGTCTTCACCGCCTCCGAGGCTGCCGCCGCCGGCTCCTTCTATGCGCTCGCCGTCGCGGTGCTCGTCTATCGCAATTTCGGCGTCCGCGATCTCTATGTCTGCGCCTACCAGACCATGCGCACGTCGCTGATGGTCTTCATGATCATCGCGGGGGCGGGCATCTTCGGACACGCGATCACCATCATCCGGCTGCCCGTCGGCGTCACCGAGGCGGTCACGCATTTCGGCCTCGGTCCGCTCGGCTTCATTGCCGTCGTCATGGTGCTGATCTTCGTGATGGGCATGTTCCTGGAGACGATATCGATCATCCTGATCACGACGCCGATCCTGCTGCCGACCATGGCGCAGCTCGGCATCGATCCGGTGTGGTACGGCGTCTTGCTGATGCTCAACCTGGAGCTGGCGCTGGTCACGCCGCCGGTGGGAATGAACCTGTTCGTGATCAAGGGCATCACCGACGCGCCGTTGTCGGAGGTGGTGCGTGGCGCGCTGCCTTACGTTCTGCTGCTGATCGGCGGATTGCTGCTGCTGATCGCCGCGCCGGGCCTTGCGACATGGCTCCCCTACAGCGCGGGATTTGGCCGCTAGGGCTGGGCGAAACGGGAGCGTTTGGGCGAAAAAGGGCGGTCAGGTTCGTCCTTTCCGTGCCGACCATCCGTTTCATCGCAGAGCATCGCCGCGCACCTGTTCGTGAGGACGCCGGGGGCACCCTTGCCGTCGCATGGCAGGACTTGGTAGGACTCGGGGCGAGGAAACGTCCCGGCCGCGATGGCCTAAGATCAAAGAATGGTCAGCGTCACCTACGATCCGGCCCTGGTGGTCGCTTCCGTGCTGGTAGCGATCATGGGGGCGTTCACCGGCCTGCGACTGACGAGCGGATTGCGGCACCTCGATCCCGCCGCCCGCCGCCCGCGCATCGCCGAAGCTGCGGTCGCGCTTGGCGGCAGCATATGGTCGATGCATTTCGTCGGCATGCTCGCGGTCAGCATTCCCCTGACGATCTCCTACAGTGCGCTGCCGACGCTCATTTCCGCCCTGGTGGCGATCCTCGTCGTCGGCGTCGGGCTGATCGCGCTGCATTTCGGCGCAAGGACGCAGGATCGTATCCTGATCGCCGGTACGCTGACGGGGCTGGGCATCGTTTCCATGCACTATATCGGCATGACGGCGATCACCGGGAACTGCGTCATCGCCTACAAACCGATCGGTCTCGTCCTGTCGACGGCGATCGGCATAGGCTCATCGGTCCTGGCGCTCGAGCTCGCCTATCGCCGGCGAACCTGGGTGATGACGGCGTGCGGCGCGGTGGTGCTCGGCCTCGCCATTTCCGCGATGCATTACGTGGCGATGATCTTCACCACCTTCGAAGCCACCGATACGGTCGTCTTCGTCGCCACCCCGAACATCTCGACGGGGACGCTGGCGATGATCGTCGCGCTCGCTTCCTTCGTCATCTGCGGCCTGTTCCTGCTGATGGCCATCCCGGTCGAGAACCAGGCGCGGCTGGCCATGCGGCCGGCCGGCGTGGCCATCGGTGTTCCAGGGGGCGTTCCCGGGGGCGCGCCCGTTACCGTTGCGGGCGCCTCCGGAACGGTGAGTGTGCCGCCGAAGGCGGATTCAGCCCTGTCCAAGGCCTATGTCGCCGGCGGCCCGAACGAAAAGAAGCCGGATCCGGGCCTGTCCGGCCGGATTCCCTATGAGCGCGACAATACGATCCGGTTCCTGGCCACCGAGCAGATCTCCGCCTTCCGGGCCGACGGCCACTACACGCGCGTCATCAACGGGTCCGCCGAGTTTTTCTGCCCCTGGTCCATCTCCAGGGTCGAAAAAGCCATCGAAACGGCACCGTTTATCCGGACCCATCGCAGTTATCTCGTGAATCTGCGCCATGTGGCGGGATTCAAGCGTGAAGGCGACAAGGCGTTCTGTTTCCTGAGCGGCGACCGGGAGGTCAGGATTCCCGTCAGCCGCTCGCGGATCTCGGACGTCCAGAAGGCGCTCGGCCTGCAGTAGCCGATCCATCGGGCCCCGCATTTCCCGCATTTCGTGCAGCCAGCCCGCATTTCGTGAAATTCACGCGCGTCCGGGTAGTTTGATCTCGCAACGGTAGCGCCTGCGGTCCCATCGTTCCTCCCAATGTGCGGTCGACCAAGAAGCCGCATGAGGAGGAGACCATGATACCTGGAGCATTCGACTACCATCGTCCCTCGACGGTGGCCGAGGCGCTGTCGCTTCTCGCCGAAGCCGGCGAGGACGGGCGTGTCTTGGCCGGCGGCCACAGCCTGATCCCGATGATGAAGCTCAGGATGGCGGTGCCGGAAACCCTGATCGACCTGCGCCACATCGGCGAGTTGAAGGGCATCGACGAAGCCGACGGAACCCTTACCATCCGCGCCATGACCACGCAGGCGGAGGTGATCGACTCCGGCCTGCTCGCCGAATATTGCCCGATCCTGCGCGAGACGGCTCTGCAGATCGCCGACCCGCAGATCCGCAACCTCGGCACCATCGGCGGCAACGTCGCCAACGGCGATCCCGGCAACGACATGCCGGCGCTGATGCAGGCGCTTGACGCGGCCTATGTGCTCGTCGGTCCGAACGGTTCGCGCGAGGTCTCCGCCCGCGACTTCTACGAGGCGGCCTACTTCACGGCCCTCGATGCGGGCGAGATGCTGACGGCGATCAGGATTGAGGCGCCGCCGAAGGGTCACGGCTACGCCTACGAGAAACAGAAGCGCAAGATCGGGGACTACGCCACCGCCGCCGCGGCGGTGATCCTCACCATGTCCGGCGGCAAATGCGACAGCGCCTCGATCGCGCTGACCAATGTCGCCGACACGCCGTTGTTCGCCGAGGCCGCCGGGGCCGCGCTCGTCGGTACGGAACTGGATGCCGTTGCGGTGAACGCCGCCGTCGCCGCCGCCGAATCCATCTGCCAGCCGGCCGAGGACGGCCGCGGCCCGGCGGATTTCCGTACCCGGATCGCAGGCCAGATGGTGCGCCGCGGCATCGCCCGCGCCGCCTCCCGCGCCCGCTGACACCATTCGAGAGACCGACATGAGCAAGATGCACGTCAAGATGACGGTCAACGGCAAGGCGGTAGAGGGCCTTGCCGAACCGCGCATGCTCCTCGTCCACTTCCTGCGCGAGGAGCTGAACCTCACCGGTCCGCATATCGGCTGCGACACCAGCCATTGCGGCGCCTGCACGGTGGACCTGGACGGCCAATCGGTGAAGGCCTGTACGATGTTCGTCTCCCAGGCGAACGGCGCGGACATCACCACGATCGAGGGCATTGCCGCGCCGGACGGGACCCTGCACGCGCTGCAGGAGGCCTTCCGCGAGCACCATGGCCTGCAGTGCGGCTTCTGCACGCCGGGCATGATCACCCGGGCCTACCGGCTGCTGCAGGAGAACCCGAATCCGACCGAGGACGAGATCCGGATGGGCATCTCCGGCAATCTGTGCCGCTGCACCGGATACCAGAACATCGTCAAAGCCATCAGCGCCGCGGCAGATGAGCTCGCCGGCGCGAGGGAGGCAGCGGAATGAACGACCAGACCCCGACAACCGTCGAACGCGCCGAGAAGCTCCAGGGCCTCGGCTGCAAGCGCAAGCGCGTCGAGGACGCGCGGTTCACCCAGGGCAAGGGCCACTATGTCGACGACATCAAGCTCCCCGGCATGCTGTTCGGCGATTTCGTGCGCAGTCCCTATGGCCACGCCCGCATCAAGTCGATCAACAAGGATGCGGCGATGGCCGTGCCCGGCGTGGTCGCGGTGCTGACCGCCGACGACCTGAAGCCGCTGAACCTGCACTACATGCCCACGCTGGCCGGCGACGTGCAGGCGGTGCTGGCCGACGAGAAGGTCCTGTTCCAGGGCCAGGAAGTCGCCTTCGTCGTCGCCGAGAACCGCTATGTCGCCGCCGACGCGGTGGACCTCGTCGAGGTCGACTACGAGCAGCTTCCCGCCATCAACAACGCCTTCAAGGCGATGGACGAGAACGCGCCCCTCCTGCGCGAGGACATCAAGGACAAGATGGACGGCGCGCACGGGCCGAGGAAGCACTACAACCACATCTTCAACTGGTCGGTCGGCGACAGGGAGGACACTCACAAGGCGATCGAGGGCGCCGACGTGGTGGCCGAAGAACTGATCACCTATCAGCGCGTCCATCCTTGTCCGCTCGAGACCTGCGGCTGCGTCGCCTCGATGGACAAGGTGAACGGCAAGCTGACCATCTGGGGCACCTTCCAGGCGCCGCACGCGGTGCGCACGGTCGCCTCGCTGATCACCAACATCCCCGAGCACAACATCCGCATCATCTCGCCGGATATCGGCGGCGGCTTCGGCAACAAGGTCGGCGTCTATCCCGGCTACATCTGCGCCGCCGTCGCCTCGATCGTCACCGGCGTGCCGATCAAGTGGGTCGAGGATCGCATGGAGAACCTGACGTCCACGGCGTTCGCCCGCGACTATCACATGAGCGGCAAGATCGCGGCGACCAGGGACGGGCGCATCACGGCGCTCGACTGCCACGTGCTCGCCGATCACGGCGCGTTCGACGCCTGCGCCGATCCGACGAAGTTCCCGGCCGGATTCTTCAATATCTGCACGGGGTCGTACGACATTCCGCTGGCGCACGTGTCGGTCGACGGCGTCTACACCAACAAGGCGCCGGGCGGGGTCGCCTATCGCTGCTCGTTCCGGGTGACGGAGGCGTCCTACTTCATCGAGCGGATGATCGACATTCTGGCGCGCAAGCTGGACATGGACCCGGCCGAGATCCGGATGAAGAACTTCATCCGGAAGGACCAGTTCCCCTATACCTCTGCGCTCGGCTGGGAATACGATTCCGGCGACTACGAGACGGCGCTCGACAAGGCGATGAAGACCGTCGACTACGCCGGGCTGCGCGCCGAGCAGAACGCGAACCGCGAGGCCTTCGATCGCGGCGAGACCCGCAAGCTGATGGGCATCGGCGTCGCCTTCTTCACCGAGATCGTCGGGGCCGGACCGGTGAAGAACTGCGACATCCTGGGGCTCGGCATGTTCGACTCCTGCGAAATCCGCATCCACCCGACGGGCAGCGCCATCGCCCGGCTCGGCACGATCAGCCAGGGGCAGGGCCACGCCACGACGTTCGCGCAGATCCTGGCGAGCGAAATCGGCATTCCCGCCGACCAGATCACCGTCGAGGAGGGCGATACCGATACCGCGCCCTACGGTCTGGGCACCTACGGCTCGCGATCGACGCCGGTCGCCGGCGCGGCCACCGCGATGGCCGGTCGTAAGATCCGCGCCAAGGCACAGATGATCGCCGCCTATCTGCTCGAGGTGCACGAGGACGACCTCGAATGGGACGTCGACCGCTTCCAGGTGAAGGGCAATCCCGAGCAGCACAAGACGATGGCCGAGATCGCGTTCGCCGCCTACAACCAGGCGATCCCGGGTCTCGAGCCGGGTCTCGAGGCGGTCAGCTACTACGATCCGCCGAACATGACCTATCCGTTCGGGGCCTATATCTGCGTCGTCGACGTCGACGTCGACACCGGCGTCACGGACATCCGCCGCTTCTACGCGCTGGACGATTGCGGTACGCGGATCAACCCGATGATCATCGAGGGGCAGGTGCATGGCGGCCTGACGGAGTCGCTGGCGATCGCCATGGGCCAGGAGATCGCCTACGACGAGATCGGCAACGTCAAGGGCAGCAGCCTGCTCGATTTCTTCCTGCCGACCGCGGTCGAGACCCCGGCCTGGGAGACCGACTACACGGTGACGCCGTCGCCGCATCACCCGATCGGCGCCAAGGGCGTGGGCGAAAGCCCGAATGTCGGCGGCGTATCGGCCTTCTCGAACGCGGTCAACGATGCGTTCGCCCACAAGGGCCTGACGCATACCCAGATGCCGCATGATCACTGGCGGGTCTGGAAGACGGCGGAAAAGCTCGGCCTGAACGGCTGAACGACCGGGGCTAGGAGCGGTTCTTGCCAGATTGGACCGCTCTATGTCTGGGGAGGGTGCCGGGGGCCGGATCTCGTATTCGGTCTCCGGTATTCCCAAGTTAGGACCATGGAAACAGTCGCGGATCTCAAGCAACGCCTCGCCCAGGTTCACTATGTCGCCGACGATACGCTGGCGACGGCGCTGCAGCTCGCCCTGACGCTGAAGCGGCCGCTCCTGCTGGAGGGCGAGGCGGGCGTAGGCAAGACGGAGATCGCCAAGGCGCTTGCCGCGATCCTGGATACCAGGCTGATCCGGCTGCAGTGCTACGAAGGACTGGACGCCAACGCGGCGATCTACGAGTGGAACTACCAGCGCCAGCTTCTGGCGATCAAGGCGAGCGAGCACGAGAACATCGGCGCCGCCGAGATCGAAAAGCACATCTTTTCCGAAGACTATCTGCTGCGCCGTCCGCTGCTGGAAGCGATCAGCCAGGACAAGGCGCCGGTGCTGCTGATCGACGAAATCGACCGGGCGGACGAGGAATTCGAGGCCTATCTCCTGGAGATCCTGTCGGATTTCCAGATCACCATCCCCGAGCTTGGCACTGTCACGGCGAAGAGTGTTCCGCACGTCATTCTCACCTCGAACGGGACGCGCGAGCTCTCAGACGCGCTGAGGCGGCGCTGCCTCTACGCCTATGTCGAGTTCCCGGATCCCGAGCGGGAACTGGCGATCATCCTGTCGCATCTGCCCGACATCGAGGAGCAGCTCGCGGTGCAGGTCGCCCGTTTCGTGCGGGAACTGCGGAAGGAAGACCTGGAGAAAGCGCCCGGCATCGCCGAGACACTCGACTGGGCCGCGGCGCTGACCGGACTGGGCCTCAAGACCCTCGACCAGGATCCCGACGCCTTCCAGTCGAGCCTGATCTGCCTGTTGAAGACGGAAGCCGACGCCAAGGCGGTGACCCGGGAGGTCACCGGCCGGCTCGTCGGCCACGCGGCATGACCGCGCCCGCCCACGCGCCAATCGCCCGCCGGGTGGCCGGCTTCATAGACCATCTGCGGCTGAACGATTTCGCCGTCGGTCCGGCCGAGACGCAGGCCGCGCTGACGCTCATCGACCGGATCGGGCCGCTTCAGGCGGCGCAGGTGCGCAACGGCCTGAAAATCCTGCTGACCGGCAGGCACGAGGAATGGGCGCGCTTCGACGACCTGTTCGAAGCCTACTGGTTTGCCCGCGGGCGCGAACGCACGGCGGCCGGTGCGGGCAGTCCGCACCAGCGCGCGGCCGCGACGAAACCGACGATCTGGTCCGATCATCTGCCCGACAGCGCGGCAAGCGGCCTCGGCGATGCGCGCGGGGGAGGGGACACTGAACAGGATGCCGCGGGCGAGGCGGCGGGCCGCATCGTCGCCTCGCGGCAGACCGCGGTGCGCAAGGCGGATCTTCGCCATGTCGCCGACCGCGACGAGATCGCCGAGGCCGAGCGGCTCGCCTACAGGCTGGCCGCGGCCATGCGCTACCGCCTGTCGCGGCGTTTCTCTGTCGCGGCGAAGGGGCCGAAGCTCGACCTGCGCCGCACCATTCGCGCCAATATCGGCCATGGCGGCGAGCCCATTACGCTGGTCCGTCGTGCCCGTCCGGACCGTCCGGTGCGCATCGTCGTGCTGCTCGACGTGTCGGGCTCGATGAAGCTGTACAGCCGCTTTTTCCTGCAGTTCGTGAAGGGGCTGGTCTGCGAGTGGATCGACGCCGACGCCTACCTGTTCCACACGCGGCTGATCCGGGTCACCGATGCGCTCAAAGACAAGGACACCGTGAAGGCCATGACCCGGCTGGCGCTGATGGCCGAGGGCTTCGGCGGCGGCACGAGGCTCGGCGAATGCCTGAAGGTCTTCAACGACCGCTACGCCAAGCGCGCGCTCAATTCGCGCACGGTCTTCATGGTGTTGAGCGACGGCTACGATACCGGCACGCCGGAGACGCTGGTCGCCGAGTTGACGCGGTTGAAGAAGCGGGTGCGCCGTATCGTCTGGCTCAACCCGATGCTGGGCTGGCGCGACTACGAGCCGATCACGCGGGCGATGGCGGCGGCGCTGCCGCTGATCGACCACTTCGCCGCCGCGAACACGTTGGAATCCCTGGCCGGGATCGAGGACGATCTTGGCCGGTTGTGAGGTGATGCCCCTGTCGGAGGCAAAGCGATGAGCAAGACCGCATCGAACACGCTCGACCTGATGGACCGCCTGCGTCAGTCGGGCGAGGATTTTTGCGTCGCGACGGTGATCCGCACCGCCGCGGCGACCTCGGCGAAGGCCGGCGCCAAGGCCGTGGTGACGCGCGACGGCGCGGTGCACGGCTTCATCGGCGGCGGCTGCGTCACCGGCGCCGTCAAGCGCGTCGGCCTCGAGGCGCTGGCCGACGGCAAGCCGCGCATGATCCGCGTCAAGCCGAAGGAGGACGTGGTCGAGCCCGTCGATGTGGACGGTGTGGAATTGCACACGTCGAGCTGTCCGAGCGGTGGCACCGTCGACATCTTCTTCGAGCCGATGCGGCAGGCCGCCCGGTTGGTGGTCTGCGGGGCGTCGCCGGTGGCCACGACGCTCGCCACGATCGCAGTCGCCATGGGCTACCGCACCATCGTCGCGGCACGCGAGGAAGACCTAGACCGGTTTTCCGGCATTGACGAAACGCGCACCGACTTCGATCTGGGCGCGCTCGACCTCGGCGATCGGGATGCTGTGGTCGTCGCGACCCAGGGCAAACGCGACCGCGAGGCGCTCAAGGCGGCGCTGTCGTCCGGCGCGGGCTATGTCGGCATGGTCGGCAGCAGACGGAAGATCGCCAAGCTTCTCGACCAGATCGGCCCGGAGGCGCCGGCCGACGCCAAGGCCGCCCTGCACGGACCCGCCGGCCTCGACCTCGGCGCCATCGAGCCCGAGGAGATCGCCCTGTCGATCCTGGGGGAGATCGTCAAGGTTCGCCGCCGGGCCGCCCGCGCGTGGCCGTCGGAATTGGCGGGCGGCGAGGCGGTCTGAGTGGCGTTCGTCCGACCCCGCGGTACCGCCTCCGGGGTCTACACGCCCCGGTCCGGCATCACTTCGGAAACAGGAAGGTCATGGAGAACCGGCCGCCCCAATCGGGATCGCCGGTCGGCGTTTCCGCCCAGTACCGGGCACCAACCTGGAACTGAACCTTCTGATGGAACACCGTGTAGATGTGCGAAACCATGAGGTTGATCGGGACGTTCCAGGTCTCGTTGGTCCAGTCGTAGGTGGTTTCGGTGTTCAGGAATATCCCCGTGGAGTCGGGGAACGTGTACCCCACGAAGGGCTGCAGGTAGGTCGCGTTCACCTCCGGCACGCCGTTCGCGCCGGCATATCCCCAGACGTGATTGGCCAGGACGCCCACCGTCCAGCCGTGTGATTGATAGAGCGCGACACCGGTCGGCCCGGCGCCCCACTGCCGCGAGCTCCAGCCGTTGCTTCCCGTCGGCCACAGGAATACCGGCCCGACACCCCAGGTGAATCCGCCTGTCGCCTTCGGCGAGAAGAAGAAGCTCTGCGTGGTGTCGCCGAGTCCGGACATCGTGGGAACGCCGGCCATCGGGCTCTGCAGGCTCTGCAGCGGCAGAATGGTCCGGACAATCAGGTTCCAGTCGTCGTTCAGGGTGATGGGAACGACCGGCTGGACGTTGAGATAGAACCTGTCGCCGTCCTTCGGGCCAAAGCAGCAATCCCAGTTGAACTGCAGCGGAAGACTGATCAGGTTGGCGATCGGGTTGGCCGCCTGCGCGGCAAGATCGGCATCATTGTCCTGCGCGACAGCGATGGCGGGCGCCATAAGCGCGATCGCGCCCGCTATGGACGCAGATAGACTTAGCCTCATCTTCCGTTCCCCCGATTTGCACATGGCGGTGCGTCGAAGACACGTGCCTGATTGAGACAGGTCAGCTGACGTCGGCTCGTCGGCCGGTCTACTGATCCGGGAAAACCTGTTTCCAGTCGTCCTTCATGCTGATCAGGTGCCAGCCCTCCTTGGGGGCTGCGTCCATCGCCTTGTCGAGCTTGCCGATATGGGAGTCGCGATCATAGGCGAACTCGCGCGCGGCATCGTCGTGGTGGACGATCATGCCGAGCCGCTTGCCGGGCCCTGTCGTCGTCCATTCCAACATCTGGAAATCGCCGTCGGAATTGCCGAAGGCCGCGATCGGCCGCTTGCCGATATGGCTCTGGATGCCGACCGGCTTGCCTGGTCCGTCATCGACGAAATTCAGTTCGGCCAGGCGCATGATCACCGGGCCCTTGTCGGATTCCTCGTATTTCAGCTTGATCGAGGAACCGACGACATTCTCAGGTGGAATGCCGTAGGTCGTTTCGGTCCAGGGGCGCATGAACTCGATGCCGCCGCCCGAGACGATGAAGACGTCGAAGCCGTTGGCCTTGAGGTAATCGATGAGTTCGAGCATCGGCTCATAGATCATCGCCGTGTTGAGCTTTCCGGTCTCGGGGTTCTTCGCCGTCGCGATCCAGTCGGTGACGATCTTCTCGAAGTCCTCGGTGCTCATGCCGGCGTGGGTCGCGGCGATGATCTCGGCGAGACCCTTCTTGCCGGACGCGGCGACGCTCTTCATGTCGCCGGCGAGCACGGACTTGAAGGGTTCCTTGTCCTTCCATTCCGGATGGTCGGGCGCCATCGCCTTTACCCGGTCCAGCGCGAAGGCGAGCTGCACATACATGGGCTGCTCGACCCAGAGCGTTCCGTCATTGTCGAAGGTGGCGATGCGGTTGTTGGGGGCTACGTAGTCCGGCCCGCCTTCGGTCGTTACCGCGGCGACGAAGTCGACGATCGCGGCCTTTGTCGCACCGTCGTTCCAAGAGGGAAGGGGATCGGTCTGGGCTTGCGCAGCGGCTGCGAGGGGAAGTGCGGCGAGCACCCCTGCAGCGATTATCGAAACGAATGATCGTCTGAGCATAGGACTGCCTCTTTCGCCATGGTGGTTGGACTTGGGCGGTTCGCCCCCTCGCAAGGCCGGGCGAACCGCATTGGTGTCAGGTCAGTTGCCGGTCCGGTTCTGCATGGCCTTTTCGACCTGAGCCTTGACGGCGGAAAGATTGAAACTCGCGCCCGGCTGCATCGGCGGATAGTCGACCGCCGACTTGGCCAGCGTCGCGACCTCCTGCTGGACGAAGACGAACCGCCAGAACTCGAACGCCCACCAGTTCGCGGCGAACAGCGAGTCCCCGATATTCATCTTCTCGAACGGATCGAGCCGCAGATTATAAATTCCGGGCCAATCGAGATGCACCTTCGGGCCGAACCACCCGTCGGGCTGATCGATGAAGACGTACTTGAAATCGCCGATCCGGGCCGAGGCCAGGGTGGACTCGGTGAAATACCAGACCTCGTTGCGCGCGGACTCGGCCCCCTTGGTCAACATGTCGAGCTGGTTGTAGCCGTCCAGATGAACCTTGTACTCCGTGCCGTTGAGCGTCGTGCCCTTCTTCAGGTCGGCGGCGATGTCGCCGTCGTAGCCGGCGGCGGCGACGAAGGTCGGGAACCAGTCGAGCCCGGACATCACGGCGTTGATGACCTGGCCTTCCTCGACCTTGCCTGGCCAGCGAACGACGAGCGGAACGCGGAAACCGCCTTCGGTGCCCATGCCCTTCCAACCCTTGAACGGCGTCGTGCCGCCATCGGGCCATGAGAACCCCTCGGTGCCGTTGTCCGTGGTCACCGCGATGATCGTATTGTCGGCGAGTCCCATCTCTTCGAGCTTGTTCATCACGTCGCCGATGATGTCGTCGAATTGGGCCATGCCGGCTTCCTGGATGGTCCAGCCGTTGTTCGCATTCCGCATCTTCTCGTATTTCGGAGAAAGATGGGTGAACACGTGCATCCGGGTCGGATTGAGCCAGACGAAGAACGGCTTGCCGTCCTGCTGGGCATTATCCATGAAGTCGAAGGCGCGGTCGCGGATGACTTCGTCGACCGTTTCCATGTTGTACTTGACGCCTTCGGTCGGATGCGGCGGCAGCGGTCCCTCGTCGATGATGCGCTGCTTACCGACCTTGCCCCAGCGGGGATCGACTGTCGGGTCGTCCTTGTCGGTGGCGAAGGTGTGCAGGAGGTTGCGCGGCCCGACCTTGTCGAGCAGGTCCTGCGGGTAGTTCGGATGCCACGGATCCTCCATGGCGTCGAGGTGGTAGAGGTAACCCCAGAACTCGTCGAAACCGTGGACGGTCGGCAGGAACTCGTTCCGGTCCCCCAGATGGTTCTTGCCGAATTGCCCGGTGGCGTAGCCGAGTTCCTTCAGGGCTGTCGCGATCGTCGGAGCCTTGTCCGGCATTCCGATGGTCGCGCCGGCCTGGCCGACCGTCGTCAGGCCCGTGCGGATCGGCAACTCGCCGGTGATGAAATTGGCTCGCCCGGCGGTGCAGCTCGCCTCGGCATAGTAGTCGGTGAAGATCGCCCCTTCCGCTGCGAGCTTGTCGATGTTCGGCGTCCTCCCGGCCATCAGGCCGCGGTGGTAGGCGCCGATGTTCCACATGCCGATATCGTCTCCCATGATGAAGACGATATTGGGCTTCTTGGCGTCCTGCGCGGCCGCGTCGGTGGCGGCTGGCGGGGCGAAGCCGGCTGCCATCATGAACGAGGTCGCCAGGATAGCGCTGAAACGCGTTCGCGCTTTGATTGATCGAGTGGCTAGAACAGACATTGTCAGGTCCTCCTCGGCTTGAGGTGTTTGCTGGACCGCTTGTCACGATCTCTCGTTCATCACCTGTCGGTTTTTTAGTCAAAAGTGGCTCGCCCCGCGCGAGGGCGGGGCGAGCCTTGTCGTTGGTCGATCAGTTGCCGGTCGGCAGCCCGATCTGGAACCCATCATTGGCCAGCTGTTCCTGGACATACTTGAACCGCTGGTAATTCGAGATGGTTATCGGTCCCGTATAGGTCTCGCTCTGCAGCTTGCGGGGCGGATACTTGACGTATGTCTTCATCAAATTCCCGACAGCCTCGTTTGCCGGAACAACGGCCCACGTGCTTTCGGTGTAGTTGGTCATGAAGATGTCGTAGCGCTCCTGTGGATCCTGCAGGAGGTCGAAGACCTGCGGGATGGTGGCGACGTATTTCGACGGGCCTTTCCAGCCGAGATTGGTATCGACCGCCAGTGCGCCGGTTTGTGCGCCGTCGTCACCGCGCAGATTGAAGACATATTTGAAGTTGCCGACGCGAACGGCGCCCGGGCTCAGCTCGTCCTCGGTGAAGTAGAACCAATCCTTGCGATCCGACTTGCCGGTTCCCGTCCAGACGGGCGTCATGTCGTGGCTGTCGAAGATGATCGGCTGGCCTTCGCGGTCGTTCTCCGGAAGCGCCTGGCCGGCAAGCGACGCGAAGGTCGCCATCAGGTCGAGACCGCCGAGGATGTCGTGGCTGACGGTGCCGCCTTTCACATGGTTCGGCCAGCGGACCATGGTGGGAACGCGGCTGCCGCCTTCGCGAACCGTACCCTTGGTGCTGCGGAACGGTGTATAGCCGGCGTCCGGATAGACGTCCTGCCAGGCGCCGTTATCGACGGTATAGAAGACGACCGTGTTGTCGGCGAGGCCCAGCTCGTCGAGCTTCTTCAGGATGTTGCCGACACGGGTGTCGAGCTCGACCACGGCATCGGCGTATTTGGTCTTCGAGATCGACTTGCCCTCGAATTCCGGCGCCGGCATGTTCGGCTGGTGGTTCTTCATGAAGTTCACGTTGATGAAGAACGGCGTGTCCTTGTCCTTCGCCGCGTCCTCCAGGAACTCGATCGCGTCGTTCTCCACGTATTCATCGACGAAGGGAATGCCGACGACGCCCTTTTCCGGCGTATTCACGTACTCGCCGTTGACCTTGAAGTCTTCCTTGGCCTCTTCGCCGGCGTTGCCGGACAGCGAGCCCTTGGTCACCTTCTGGAACATCTCCCGCAGTTCCGGGCTCATGCCCTTGTGCCATTTGGGATCAGTGTAGGTGTAGGCGTTGAGGTGATAGAGGAAGGCGTGCTTCATCACGTCATAGCCCTGCGCGTTCGGCAGCGCGTAGTCGCTCTCGCCCAGGTGCCATTTGCCGGTGAAGTAGGTCTTGTAGCCCGCCTCCTTCAGGACGGAGGCCAGCGTCCATTCCGCCTTGGGAAGACCGCCGCCCTGGCCCTGGAAGGCCACGGTCGTCATGCCGCTGCGGTTGGGAATGCGACCCGTCTGGATCGCGGCGCGGCCGGGCGTGCAGCTCGGCTGACCGTAGAAGTTCGTGAAGGTCATGCCTTCATCGGCCAGACGGTCGAAGTTCGGGGTCGGCATGCCCCGTCCTTCGCCACCGAGATACGGGCCCAGATCGCCCCAGCCGGTATCGTCCGAGACGATCAGCAGGATGTTCGGCTTGCTGCCCGCGGCGGTCTGTGCCTGTGCCGCGCTGTACGCGGCAAGGCCGAGCGCGAGCGCCGGAAGAATTGATAGGGCTATTCGGTTCATACTCCGTCTCCGGTTGGGGTGAAATGTGTTGGGCCGTGTCATCGGTCCCTCCTGAGTTTGCGTTTCCTGTTTCTTGCCCGGACCATTCGGTGCCCATTCGCTCACGAGCCTTCTCGGGCCTGACAATTCTCAAGCTGGGTCAGGATTTCGGCCTCGAGTTCCACGAGGAAGCTTCGGTACTCCTCGATCCTTGTGCTGTTGTCGGACGAGATGTACAGCCAGTTGCTGAGCGCGGCCGCGGCTTCCTCGTAGTCCTGGCAGATGGCCCTGAATCGGGAGTCGCTGGCGCAGCGCCGTCGGATGTCGAGCTCTCGCCTCGGAAACCGGTCGACGATTGCGCGGATCGCCTCCATTGCACCTGTCCGCGGTACAGTTCGGGGCCGATGACAGCAGCTGACGGCAGCATTCGGCGGCAGCGCGCGCGGCCCCTCACTTCGATTGTTCGTTTGGTCGGAGGAATCTAACCCCATTTCGCCCGGTAAAGGCGAGGTACGAACATGTTCGCACGTGTTTCCGCATGCGCCGGATCGCGAGAAAACGACGGACTTTCTCGTTGGGTGCCGCTACAATCCGACCATTACGATACGGAATTCAGGCTCGATGCTTGGGATTCCAAGTGCGGGCTCAATTGCTTGCCGTTGCTGTCGGCTATTCTGGATCGAGGGCGTATCAGTGCCGAGTCACAGTACGGTTACCCGGTCTCCGATTCCGCCGAGCGGCCCGTCCCCGGACGAGGTGCGGGTCGAGCTGGAACGCATCCTGACGAACCCGGACCTACAGGCGAGCGAGCGGCGGCGTGCCTTTCTGCGGTACATCGTCGAGGAGACACTTTCCGGACGGGCCGATCGCCTGAAAGGCTTTTCAGTCGCGATTGCCGTGTTCGGCCGCGACGAAACGTTCGATTCCCAGACAGATCCGGTGGTTCGCCTGGAGGCGCGGCGTCTGCGGCGCGACCTCGACAGTTACTATGTCGACGCCGGAAGCCACGATCCCGTCCGCATCTCGATCCCGAAAGGCTCATACGTGCCGCATTTCGAGTGGCACGAGCCGGCTCTTGCCCCCAACGCAACACCTGCGGAAGCGGGAGGGAGGACTAAGGAGCCCGGCGTTGGTGAAACCACCGGTAAACCGGACGATACTGCGGCGTCCGGGCGCGGACGGCGGCCCGTTCTTCTGATTGCGGCCATCATGTTCGCAATCCTCGCCGCGGCGATCGCCGGCTGGATGTTGATGAAGCGCATGGCCGGTGTCGAGCCGATCGCCTCGGCCGATACGGTTAATCAGCCGGCCGTCGTCGTCCTGCCGTTCGAAGCGTTGGGGGATTCCGAGACCAACCGCTATCTCGCCACCGGGATCAGCCAGGAGCTGATCGGCGATCTCATGCTGTTCCCGGGCTTCCGGATCTATACGTTCCCGGCCTCACAGGAGAAGGATATCCGCGCTGCTGG
The DNA here is from genome assembly GCF_025397915.1 of Microbaculum marinisediminis. Classification (NCBI taxonomy): domain Bacteria; kingdom Pseudomonadati; phylum Pseudomonadota; class Alphaproteobacteria; order Hyphomicrobiales; family Tepidamorphaceae; genus Microbaculum; species Microbaculum marinisediminis. The sequence continues at coordinate 7,479 of NZ_JALIDZ010000014.1, read as the reverse complement.
ACCGACCGAATTGGGGCGCGACCTCGGCGTTGCCTATGTCGTGAGCGGCAGCGTACGGGCCGAGGCGGAAGAGGTCCGCGTCGCGACCCAGCTGACCGATGCCGCAAGCGGCCAGGTGCTGTGGGCCCGTGCCTACGAGCGTCCGCTGGAGCCCGATGCCCTGATCCAGGTGCAAAGGGACTTGTCGGCGGAAATCGCCACCGAACTCGGCCAGCCCTACGGTGTCGTCAACAGCGAGATGAACGTCCGGCTGACCACTCCGCAGGTGTCGGACATGCACAGCTACGTCTGCGTGCTACGCGCCTATGCGTTCCGCCGCAATTTCTCCAGCGCGGACTTCGCGCCGGTGCTCCAGTGCCTCGAAGAGGCCGTGCGGCGCGACCCGGCCTACAGCGATGCCTGGGCGATGCTGGGATGGGTTCTCGTCGACTCCGGCCGGATCGGGATTCGCGGCGAGGACAAGCGGCAGGAAGAATATGACCGGGCCCTGCAGGCGGTGACGCGGGCGGCGACGCTCGCGCCGAACAGCCCGTTGGCGCTCAAGGCGCTTGCCGCAGTCAATCATTACATCGGCCAATACGACGAAAGCGAGCGTCTCGCCCGCATGGCGGTGGATCTCAATCCTTACGACCCCGAGGCGCTGGCGCAGCTCGGCTGGCGGCTCGCCGTACGGGGCAAGTTCGAGGACGGCATACCCATCCTCAAGCGCGCCATCGAGCGATCGGCGAACCCGCCGGGCTGGTACTTCGTTCTCGTCGCGATCGATCTGTATCTGAAGGGGGACTTCGAGCAGATGCTGTCCGTCGCCGAGCGGTCCGCGCCCGACGGCCGAGGGGTCAGTCAGGCGCTGATCGCCATCGCCGCGGGTGAGCTGGGGAAACGCGATATGGCACGGACGGCATTGGCGAAGATGTCGGATTACGAATCGATTTCCAGTGATCCGGCCAGCTATTTCCGGCGCCACGGAGCAACCGACGCCATAACCGATGCTCTTGAGACAGGGCTCGAAAAGGCGCGCCGGATAGCGACTGGGGCCTGAATCCAATTAGCTTGTCCGACATCCATGCGGTGCCCTTTCGGGCGTCACGGCGGTGCTTCTCGCCCGGGCCTTAACTCGGCCGGCCGCGACGGATCGATCCTCGCCGAGCATTCCGGATGGCCTATCTTCATCGATGGAAATCCAATGTTTTGCGCGATTCTTGGATAAGCCGCGGCGAAACGGGCCGAAAAAATTAGCCGACAAGTATATTTTCATGGATGATAAGTACGGGCTTGTTTCAGACTTTCTATTGACCCTCTATTCGGATGCGGCGGACTGTCATCCCGATGCGTTCCGTGTTCGCACGTTGAAACGACTTCAGGGACTGTTGGACTTCGATTTCGCCGTTTGGGGCGGCGGTACGGCGCAAGGGCGCCGGGTGACGGATCTCGTCACATTCGAGCAAAGCGCGCGGGTACTGCAGGATTGGTCGGGCGTGGCCGATCAGGACGCGTTTTGCGATATCACCCTGCGCCACCTGGGACAGACCGGGCGGTTCGACGATATCGAAGGATATCGCGATACAGTCGCCTACAACGAGCATTGGAAGACATTCGGCGCGCGTCAGATGATGGCGACGATTTCGGCTGAGCCGCTCGACGGCTATGTCAGCTTCGTCGGTTTGTGCTCCGACACGAACGCGGACGTCTTTTGCGACAGGGCGCGGATGATGAAGGCCATGCTCATGCCGCATCTGTCCTCCGCGCTTAGAATTAACCGCGAAACGGCGCTCCTGCGCCATGCCGGCGAAAGCAAATCGGTTGGTCTTGTCGACCAGGGCGGTTGGGTGCTGATCGCGCCCGACCCGTTCACCGATCTGGTGCGACGGGAGTGGGGCGTGTCGGCCCGTTTGCCGGAGAACGGGCTGATCGTTCTGTTGCGCGGCAAGGCCTGGCAGGGCCGCGCGATCGCGGCCCGCGCGCAAAAGCTGGGCGGGCATTATCTGGTCCGTTTGACCGCTCTTGGCGCGTTTGCCGGGCTGACTCCTCGAGAAAGGCAGGTCACGCGGTTCTATGTGTCCGGACTTGATTTCCGCGAGATCGCCCGGGAGCTCGGTGTCGCGCCGTCGACGGTGCGAAATCACATCAGCAATATCTTTGAGAAGCTGGACGTCGGCAGCAAGACGGAACTGATCCAACGGCATATGGATGTTTTCGGATCCGCGAATGCAGAGGGGCTGGATCCGCATCGATAAGCCGAAGCGCGAGCCTGCATCGCGCCGCGTCCCGTGCCACGACGCATAGTGCATCTGCACTATTTGCTTTTCCGAACATCGCCGGTTTGTTCGCCACGGAGTCCGAGCCATTGAGCGGTGGTCGGACGGTCGCCCGCCAGTCTGCGCTTTGCGCGCGCCGGCCGGACTTGAATGAGGAGTGCGTTGTGACGCTGAAAAACCGTATGGCCGGGATGATCGCGGGGCTGGCGCTGGCGGCCTCGGCGGGTGCGGCCGTTGCCGAGATCGATGGCTATGGTCCGGACAACTGGCGTGTGGTGGGGGTAGCGAGAGATGACGTGCTCAACGCCCGCATGGGGCCGGACAGCCGCTATCCGGTGATCGAGTCCTTCCGTCATGACGAGGGTGGGCTGGAACAGATCACCTGCGTTCCGTTCATTCCGCCGGCGCATTTCCTGCGGATGAGCGAGGCCGAGCTCGATGCGCTGCCGCCGCGCTGGTGCCTGATGCGTGATCGCACACTGGCGCGCGCGGGCTGGGTCAATGCGGGGTATCTCGAGCCCGATTACGGCCCTGCCGATGCAGAGTCCGTTGCGAGCATCCCCGGCGACGATCCGGTCGCCGCGGCCGAGGAGCTTGTGCGCGCGCTCTATGAAATGCGGTCTAATGAATATCGGGGAATGACCACCGGTCTCTATACACCGGCCGGCGCGCGACGGTTTTTCCACGCCGACCTCGTTGACCGGTTCCTGTCCGGCGCGGCGGGAGCCGATCCCGTCTATGGGGCGCAGGACTTCGAGGGGCATTGCGAGGCCCCGCGTCGCCATCCGGACCAGCCCATGCTTCGCGGCATGATCACCGTCATCGTCGATTGCACCAATTTCGGGCAGCGGCAACGCGCCGAATACAACTTGCGCGTGGATCCGGTTGCGCCCGACAGCACGCCCCGGATCTTCCGCATCAGCCATGACGGCTGGGAATTCCCCTGATCCAGTATTTTCCAACACCCTTACAAAGACCCAGGAGCACAGACTTGATCCGGTTCGCCCATCTTCTGATTCCGGCCGCGTTGTTGGCCGCGCATCCCGCTTCGGCGCTCGACACCGAGACGCTCGGCAGCGTGACCGCCACGATCGGTGACGTCGCGTATCAGGGAGAAACGCTCGCCTTCCCGTCCGAAGGGTCGGCAATGGCAACCTTCATAGCGATCGGGCCGTCGGTAATGGTGACGATTCAGGCGCTCGATCCGGAGGCGGAGGCGCGCCTGGACAATACGGTAACGATCGACCTGACCGTGATGGGCAGGGACCAGGCGGCACCGATCATCACCGCCAGCGTCAGCTGGTGGCCGGGCGGAATGGACGAGCCTTTCTATATCAGCGACGAGAGTGGCGGGATCATCAGCGACGAGAGCGGCGGGAACGCCGGTATCACTCTGGAAAGCCTGTCGCTCGATGGCGACCCGCATGTCAGGGGAACAATCGAGACGCGCATCTGCCGCAAGGAGGGGCCCTTTGTGGAGGCGGACACCAGCGATTGCCTGGCCGTATCCGGCACTTTCGATACTGCGATCAAGCCTCAGCAGTGAGGCCCAGAACGGGTCGTTGGTCCCCGTCATCGGGTTGCGCGTGCGGAAGACACACGCGCAACTGTCCGCCCCGGTTTCAGGCGATCCGAGCGCTTGGCGGGATGCGTGGCGGTGCCAGCCTGGGGAGTGCCCTTGGCGGTGCATTGATTGGCGGACCTGTCGGCGGCGCGACTCGAAGGCCGCTGCTGCGCCCCTCAGACCCCGCCGCAGGGATGGCGGCAAGTGGCGTGCTTGGCGGCATGTTCGTGGCGGGCCCGGAGGACGAGGCCTATTAAGACGGTTGCCGCGTCCTGAAACGTCCCGCCGGCGGGACGTTCTGGCTCACAGCGCAGTGTCGTGGCACAATGCCAATCAATCGCAAGAAGGTGAATAGTGAACGGAGGGTCATCGATGACGAACTCCTCATTAGCCTTGGCTTTCGCGATTTGCTCTGGCCTGTCGACATCTGCGCTGGCTGATGGCGACCCCGCCAACGGCAAGAAATTGGCACAGGGTTCAATGTGCGCGCGTTGCCATGGTGTGGATGGCAATGCTCGCTCGACGTCTCTGCATGTGGTGCCGTTGCTTGCTGGACAGCCTGCCGCGTATTTGATCCAGGAGATGAAGAACTATGCCGAGGGAACACGGGTAGATTCGAGCAAGAACGGCCAGATGGCGAAGGAACTGCGACTGCTTGGTGAGGCGGAATATGCAGACATTGCCGCCTACTACGAGTCTCAGAAGCGCTATTAGCCCGTCATTCCATATCGTGCACGGTATCCGAAGGGCCTGCGGACATCGCGGGCGTGACGCGCATCGTCTTGTGAATGCGGCAGAAATTGTAACAGACGAAAGAGAGTGCCAGCGCGTAGCCCTCCGATTGGAATCCGACTCGCATGAGCGCACGACAGGCGCACCTGATGGAGGCGGAAACCCCCGCCAGGCTCTTGTCATCAACCACCGTGAGGGGGGCGATGACCGACAGCACGTCCTTTAAATACACGACCCGGCGCGAGTTCTTCCCGGCTACAACCACGAAGGAAGCTTGAAATGTCGAAGACAATCACCCGCCGCGCCGCCGTCACGGGTCTCGCAGCCGCTCCGGCCGCCGCACTTGCCGGCAGCCTCCCCGCCATTTCGGCGGGCAACCCCGAAGTGACCCTATGGTCACCAAAAGTCATGGGACTTGTTTTTAAGTAATTGTTTTAGCGTGGAAAATGGTGCGGCTGAGGGACTCGAACCCCCGACCCACGGTTTACAAATCTCATTTTGACCCGGAGTCTAAGTCTTTGTGAGACGGACACTTTTTCTTAGAATGCAGCATAACTCATTGATTCAAAGTCGACTCTGTTAGTCATGTGCCGGTCATTGCGTGACACTGTATACGCATTATATACCGTCAATTGGACGGACATAGTGCGGACACGGGAGCCCACGGTTTATGAAACAGCGGCTTGTCGACAAGGCCCGCAAGGGCGACACGAACGCGGTGACGCCAATTGACCTGCCGGTGCCGATCACAGGCAACAAGGTCTACTACGACGTCGACCTGAAGGGCTTCGGCTGCCGAGTGACAGCCAAGGGCGCCCGCGCTTTCATCCTGAACTATCGAAACCGCTCCGGCCGCGAGCGGCGGCTCACCATAGGCTCATGGCCGGACTGGTCCGTTTCCGCCGCGCGGACGGAAGCCAGCGAACTCAAGAAACGGATAGATGTCGGGGAAGACCCGATGGCCGAGCTTGAGGCTGATCGCACAGCGCCGACGGTTGCGGATCTCTGCGAACGTTTCGAGGAGGAGCACCTGCCGAAGATCCGGAAGAGTACGGCGAAGGACTATCGGGCTATGATCGCGAAGGAGATCAAGCCCGCGCTGAAGCATCTGAAGGTCGCTGAAGTCAGCTTCTCTGACGTTGAGGCACTGCACCGGAAAGTAACGAAGCGTGGCGCACCTGGGAGGGCCAATCGGATTGTTTCGCTGGTCTCCAAGATGTTTGCACTGGCAATCAGGTGGAAATGGGCCGCCGATAATCCCGCGAAGGGGATTGAACGAAACCCGGAGCAGCCGCGGCACCGATATCTATCCGGGCAAGAGCTTGGCGCTCTGACTGCCGCCCTGGCCGAACACAAGGACCAACAGGCGGCGAACATCATCCGCATGTTGCTGTTGACCGGCGCCCGCAGGGGCGAAGTACAGGCGATGCGGTGGGCGGATATAGATCTTGCCAACGGGATCTGGACGAAGCCCGGCAGCACAACAAAGCAGAAGACACTACACCGGGTGCCGCTTTCAGCGCCCGCGCGGCAACTTCTGGCCGATATCCGGACGCAAGCTGAAGTAAAGGCGCGGAGTCGGCGGGAGCCGGCCGAGGTCTCTGAATACGTTTTCCCCGGCCGGACCGGGGCGGGGCATCGCGTTGAGATAAAGGGCGACTGGGCCTCACTCTGTCGAGCCGCTGAGATTAAGGACGCGCGCATCCACGACCTGCGGCACACTTACGCCTCGATCCTCGCCAGCGCGGGGCTATCACTTCCTGTCATTGGCGCTCTGCTGGGGCACTCACAGCCCGCCACGACCGCCCGATACGCCCATCTATTCGATGACCCATTGCGCGCCGCGACAGAGCGTGTCGGCGCCCTTGTGATGCCGCATATGTCGGAAGGCGAAGTCGTAGAAATGAAGGGGCGCGGGTAATGGTTGAGACTGATAGCCCCTTACAGAATTTGATCGATGGGCTAGAATGTGCCGTCTACGCCTTCGCCGAAGACAAGCGCGCTGGCCACATTGAGGCGGTTTATCGAGTGAGCTGCTACCTTCTCGACATTGGCATCGAAACGAGATTGTTAGCGCCACTAAACGATCTGCTTGGCGGCTTCGAAAAACGGGATGGAAATCAGTCAACTATGGACAAGGCGCAAGGCGACGCACTCATAGTCGCTGCCGTCAAGCTATTGATCGAAGCTGGCTGTAAAGCCAAGGAAGCGCGGAAGAAAGTTGCGCTAGCGCACGGTGGCCTGAGCGAAGCGCAGGTCGGCAATCTCTATAAAAATATAACGTCTAAAAGAAAGTCTAGCGGCGCAAGGAAGACGGCTGATGTGCTTCATCAGGAATTTTTGAGCAAAACGAAAAATATGGTTCCATCGCCAGATCGGCGCGCCCGTGTTGCGCTTGAAATGGTTCAGGAGCGATTTAGCCCAAACATTAAAGTGTAAATCACCCCTTCGAAAAATCCGGGGCGTGTTTCTACCATGTCTTGCATCGTCAACCCACCGCCATGCGGTGACCTAGTAAAGGTGCAAGATGAGCGATGTTGGATTGCTCGACTCCTATCTCAGCAGGGCAGAACTCGCCCGCGAGATGAGGGCGTCGGAGCGGACAATTGCCCGCTATGAGAACCTGCCAGACGGGCTGCCAAGTGTCATGGTAGCTGGTCGGAAGTTCTATCGGATTGATGCCGTTAGAGATTGGCTTGCCCGTCGTGAGCGCCATCGGAACCCCCGGAGAGGGGCGTGATCGATGCCATATCCAGATACGGCGAAGCCGGCCCCTGCAGGAACAGGGAACCGGCTTCAGATAACTGATCATGCTTGGCGGCTGATCACTTCAGAAGATAGCGCACACAGTGCATTAGTTCAACCGTCATGGCGTCCGATCGGCTCGATAGTCGCCGTTGATGGTCAAGGACTTGTCATCGGCTGCTT